>CACMRK010000003.1 GCA_902616075.1 uncultured Alphaproteobacteria bacterium | reverse complement strand
TTTTTGCAGCCTTGAATAAACTATCAAAATTTTCTGAAACCATATTCTTGTTTAACATGAAATTAATAAAAAAATTATTTATTTCTAAATCTTAAACAATTCTTGAGACAAATCAGGAAGTTCGTCTCCCCAAAAAACTTCTTTACGTAAAAATTCTGGATCTTGGTTAAAACAAATTGACATAGCAGAATTATAAACAGCTCTGGAATCAATAGTCGAATTTAGATCTCTTCCCTCAAACAATTCTTTCTTTTTTAGTCCAGGCCAATCTGTATAAACTTGAGATTTTTTTAACAAGCCTCCAGCCATTAGTATTGCACTTCCATATCCGTGCTCAGTTCCATAGCCTCCATTTTGTTTTATAGTTCGGCCAAATTCAGTCAGAGTAAGAATTAGTGTATTATCAAATGCTTGGCCAAGATTTTCATGTAGAATAGTAACAATCTTATTTACTTCTTCTAGTTCATCAGCATGTGCTCCATCAACACCTCCTTGAGCAGCATGTGTATCAAAACCATCTAAATCAAATACAGCAACTCGAGGACCACTTTGATCTTTTAATTGTTTAGCAGCTTCAAGAGCAAGTTTTTTTCTATCATCAGAGTCAGTAGCTATTTGCATAGACAATGGTCTTTTTCTAATTGTATCAAGTGTAGATTTAATTAGCTCGTTATGCTCACCCTTAAATTCATTATAAATTTGATCTATTAACTTTGTTTCAACAAAATCTGGTGATGGGAAGAAGTTATTATTCTGTGGCACACCTCTTAATAAAAGTGGCATTGGTAAAGATATTGCCAAACCTTTTCCTATAATATTTGAAGCTAGTAACCCCCTACCAAGCCATCCTGTTTTTTCTTTGTATGGAATGTGTGCTCCAGTTTCCATTAAATTTTGTCCATCAAAATGTGATCTACCTGTGTAAGGAATATTTGTTGCATGAACAAATGCCGCTTGATTTTTTTGCCAGAGTTTATGAAAAATTTCTAATTTAGGATGAAGGCCGAAGTCGCTGTTCAAATTAAGAACGTCTTCCAGAATGAGTTTTTTTCTTAATTTTTTGAGACGTTTATCTCCAATAACAGGAACAGCTGTTAGACCATCCATTCCTCCACGAAGTGATATAATAATTAGATTTTTTTTCTGCATTGAAGCAAAACTTATTTTTGGAAAATATCCAGAAAGAAACAATGTTGTTGATCCTCCAATTAAAAAATTTCTTCTTGTGCAGTTCATATTTTTAATACTCCTGGCAAATTGCAAATGACTCCATACTTTTGACCTAAATCATAATCTGATGTGCCAAATCTAAAATTATCAATAAGCGATGCCATATTTTCATGATCTTCAAAATTATTTTTAAGACAAGATAAAATAAAACCATGGGATCTGTTTCCAGATTTAACAAGCATTGGAAGTTCAACTGAAGCAAACCAAAATCGGCGTAATAATAATTCTGGTGATACCCAATCTACCTCCAAATCACTCCAACCATTAGGTTGTTTAGCACGATAAGGTGAATGACCTATTTCCCTAAGTATCCAAGATAACTGTCTTTGTCTATTATTTGGCTTTAACTTAAAAGTATAATTCATTTTTTCAAATGAAAGCGGAATATTTAAATCAAACATTCTAGATAATTGCATTAACCATATTTCAGGTGGATGAAATTTATGTGTAATCTCATTATACTTATAAGCTTGCGTTATAACTGCTTTGTGAATTTCAATTAAGTTTCCATCGGATTTGTTCCATGCTTCTATAACTGGGTTTATCATTTCATCTGTTGGTTCATCTGTAATAAAATGCCTGCATAATTTAGTTGAAACAAATTTGATACAGATTGGGTGTGTTGCCAAATCATGAATTACCTTTGCAAGTTCTCTTTTTGCATCATTTTTATATTTAACTCCTAAAACTACTTTATCTCCTTTTTGATGCATTTCTTGATCAAACCATATATCACCGGTTTCTAAGTTTTTTCTATCCCATTTGTGAGCCCAACCTGTCATGATATAGGCTAATTGAATCACATCTTCCTGTGTGTACCCAGCATTTGGAGATACTGTATGTAACTCTAATAATTCTCTTGCATGATTTTCGTTTATAGTCTCTCCCCACTCCATTCCTTTTTTAGAATTGGGACCAAAAGATTCTGAATTATCAAGGTGATGAATCATACACCATGAAGTAGTTACTGACTGAACCATTTCTTCAAAAGTTTTAACCATGTTAGGTCTAATAATTTCACGTTGATAGGGTCCGGTACTAAACTCTGCTAGAAAATCTTTTTCACTTATTGCAAAATGATTTCCCCAAAAAAGCCAGAAACGCTCGAAAACAGGTTGTTTGGAATACTTTGTTTGAAAATGACGAATAGCATGTTCATTTAATTCAAAATATCTTTCACCAGTTTTTATTCTTAATTCATCTTTTGCTTTTCTATACGCATGTTTATCATTTTTAAATTTTTTTCTTAAAACTTCTCTATCTCCGTACACCCATTCACCATATTTTTTTCTTAAATCTTTTTCTGTTGGGATTGTTCCAGGCCACAAGAGATCAGGTATGGTATCTAATTGATTTATTGCCCAATTAAGAGGATCTTTATCTGGTTTTTCATTTGGCGACAGGCCAAACGCTACTCGTCTATAAAAATTTAATGACATATATAAAAAAAAATAGTTTACATATATTTATAATTTTTAAAAATAAAATTTAATGAAAAATATACCTCTAAAAATTTGTGGCATAACAAATGTGAAATCTGTTGAAGTGGCACATAAAAATAAAATAAAATCATTGGGTTTTGCAAGTAAAAATTTAAATGGACCAAACACAGTTAGTGATAAAAAAATACAATCATTAATTAAAGAATGTAAAAATTATAAGATAGAATCAGTGCTTCTGACTCGGTATGTATCTTTAGACAAGCTAATAGAGCAAATAGATTTTACAAAACCAAAGACAATTTCATGTTCATATCATTTTCCCAAAAAAGATTTATTAAAAATAAAAAAAATATTTAGAAGATTAAAAATTGGTATTGCAATTAATCCAGAAAATTTTGATAAAAAATACATTGAATCAATTAGAAAAATTGTTGATGTTATTTATTTTGATATGAATGTTTATAGGAAAAAGAGTATTAAAAAGTATTCATTGAGAAAAAGTATTAAACAAATACAGTTTATAAAAAGTAAAAATATTCCAGTTTATATTGGTGGCGGTATAGACAAAAAAAATGTTTCCAACATTCTAAAACAAATAACACCTTTTGGATTAGATATTTCTAGAAGCTTGAAAAATCAGAGAAATTTAATTTCTAAATCAAAACTCAAAGATTTTTTAAATCAAATTTCGGTAGGATAAACGTTTAATAATATATTTATTTTGCAACTCTTGCGATAAGACTTTTACTGATTTTTTTTCAAGCGGATGTCTAAAAAATGGATCAATATCAAGTATTGGATATAACACAAAATCTCTTTCAGCCGCTCTTGGGTGAGGAATTATTAAATTTTTTTTATTAAATATTTGTTTGCCAAAAAAAATAATATCCAAATCAATGTTCCTTGGACCATTGATAATTTTTTTATTTTTTTTTAATTTTTTTTCAATTTCATAAATATTATTTATTAATTCTAATGGCTGCTGGTTGGTTAATAGTTTTATTGCGGTATTAAAAAAATTACTTTGCGATTTGTATCCATAAGGAGAAGAAACATAAATATTTGCAAATTTTTTTATATTACCAATATTTTTTAACTCTCTAACAGCACACCGTAAATTAAATATAGCATTACCTAGATTTGAGCCAAGTGCGATTATTGTTTCAGTTTGATACACTTAGTGAGTCAGCTCCATATTTTTTTGCTACAGCTGTTTTATTAATTGTAATTTTAACTTTTTTTATTTTAAATTTTTTTTCAAGAACATTGGATGTTTTTATTATTAAATGCTCAAGAGTATGTGATTGAGACTCCTTTATGAAAGTTTTTAAATATTTTGTAATAGATGAATAATCCTTCACATTATTTATATTATTTAAATCTAGTGAGTTTTTAACAGGATAACTAAATTCTAATGTTACCTTTAACAACTGTTTTTTCTTTCTCTCTTGAGCAGTGATACCTATATTTGCACTGATGGATAAGTTTTTAATTTCTACTTTGAACATAGTTTTTCAAAAATTTTTAATGATTGAGACGTTTCTTTTATGTCGTGAACTCTAAATATATCAACTCCCTTTTGATAACAATATAATGCAGAAGCGATTGAACCTCCCAATCTTTGATTTGTTTCACTATTATCTATGAAGTTGATCCAGCTTTTTCTAGATGATCCTAATAATAATCCATATCCCTTAAATTTAAATTGATTAATTTTTTGCATGATTTCTATATTTTGTTTTAAATTTTTACCAAAACCAATACCTGGGTCAAACCAAACTTTGGATGAAGGAATTTTTATTTTTTCTAATTGTTTAATTTTCTGAAGAAATATTTTTTTAATATCTTGTACAACATTATTATATGAGTGTATTTTCTTTTGCATAGTTTTGGGTGGCGCAGGTGTGTGCATTAAAATTAAACCTGTTTTAAATTTTTTAGTTAAAAAGAATAAATCTTCTGAGCCACCGAAGACATCATTTATAATGTGTGCTCCCATATTTAATGCATATTCTTGAGTTTCAATTTTATTAGTATCAACCGATATGACAAATTTATTTTTTGGCAATTTTTTTAATATCGGCTCTAATCTTTTAACTTCTTCTTTGTGTGTTAATGGATCTGAACCAGGTCTTGTACTTTCTGCCCCAATATCAATAATACTTGCTCCATTTTTTACCATTTCTTTAATATTTTTTAGTGCATCTGAACTTTTAAAACTCTTGCCACCATCACTAAAAGAGTCGGGAGTAACATTACATATTCCCATTACCGTTGGACTAGATAGTTTAAAATTATAATTTCCTAATTTCATTTCAATAATATTTTTGCATATTTTTTTGATAATAAATTATACATTTTCATTGAAGACCTATACCAATTAAATTGTTTAATAAAAGAAATACTAACCACACCTTTACCAGAACCAACTAGAAGTATTTCACTAAATTGATGTAAACTAGAAATATTAATATCTGTTCTATGAATTTTATAAGGTAGATTTTTAATTAAGTATTCTAGAGTAATTCCATGATAATAGTAATTTTTTGGAGTAAATAATTTATTACCGTTTACAAAAATTAAATTGGTCGTAGAGCCTTCTAAAATTTTGTTGTTAAAATAAAAAAGAATCTCTTCTTTTTGTAAATTAATTTTTTTTTGTAAAGAAATTATTTTTTTGTATTGTAAGTTTTTGAAGTTAGGTAAAGCCCGTTGGAATCTAAAAAATTTTGCAGTAAAATACTTGTGATCTTTGTTTCGTTTACGTACAGATAATGAGATTATTTTTTTTGTGACTGCAATTCTTAATAGGTGATCGTAATTTTTAATTTTTGAATATTTATTTAAAAAATTAGTTAAAAAATTTTTTGAAATTTTAACATCAATGCCAAAGTATCTTAAATCTTTATTTAGTTTTTTTAAATGCTGATCAACTAAGATAAAATTTGGCTCTTTGCCAAATAATCTAATTGTTGTAAAGATGCCCTTGTATCCCCAAAGAGAATTGAACTTAAGTAATTTAAAATTCTTAGCGTGAAAGGATTTTTTTAATAAGATATTTTCCATGTGGACTTAAAAATGAATCTGGGTGAAACTGTAATCCATAGACTTTATTAATATCATCTTCAACCGCCATTGCTACATTTGTTTTTACACAACGCATTGTAATTATCATTGATTGAGAAACAAATGGTTCAGCCATTTTTAAGGAATGATATCGACCTCCAAGGAAATTAAAATTTTTTTTAAAAATTGATTTATCGTTAGTAACTTTAATATGACTCTGATAACCATGAAGAATATTTTTTTGTTGAACTATTTTAGCTCCTTCACAAAAAACTATTTGTTGGAAACCTAAACATATTCCTAATATTTTTTTCTTTCCTTTATATTTATTGTAAATCTTAGTTGTTAATGGATAATCTTTTGGTTCACCAGGGCCTGGTGAAAGAACGATGGTCGAAGATTTTTCTAGTTTTGTTTGATTTATTTCATAATAATTTGAAACAAATGTTGGCTCAATACTATCTAGTAGATGGGCTAAATTGTATGTGAATGAGTCTTCGTGATCAATGAGATAAATCATTAGTTAAATAGATCTAAAAGTGATTTAGCTTTAATATAATTTTCATTATATTCTTTTTTTGCGGTACTGCCTAAGATCACACCACTAGCAACTGATAATTCAATATCATTTTTAAAATTAAGCAGTGTTCTAATCATTATATTAAATCGCATATCGCCATTTGAATGTATAATTCCAAAACTGCCTGTATAAATATTTCTGTCAAATTTTTCTTTTCTATTTAGAAGTTGAATAGTACTAATTTTTGGACAACCAATGACTGAACCACCTGGCATTAAAGAAGAAATTATATCATGGTTACTCATTTTATTTTTTATAATTCCCTTGATTGTTGTAACGTAATGAAAAAGATCTCGATATTCCTCAACCTTTTTTAGTTTATCTATTTTTACAGATCCTGTTTTACAAATTTTAGACAGATCATTTCTTTCCATATCAACAATCATATTATGTTCTTTGGTTTCTTTTTCATTTCTTCTAAAGAATGTTAGTGCTTTATTTTTATTTAACTGCTTTGTTTTTCTTAATGTTCCAGCAATAGGTTTAGTTCTAATTGTGTTATCTTTTTTCAATATGAGTGTCTCTGGTGAACAACTTACGATATTATAGTCTTTTTCCCTGATAAGAAAACTTTCAGGCGATTCATTCATTTTCATTAGCTTCCAAAAAAGATCAATAGAATTGATATTACCTTTTTTCGAATATGTTTGAGCTATTTTAATTTGATAAGTTTTTCCCTGTTTAATATTTTTAGAGAAATCATCAAATATCTTAGAGTACTGCTTTAAAGATAAATTAAGATTAAACTTTTTATTTAACTGTAAATATTTTTTTGTATTTATACTTATATTTCTAAAATTGGGTTTAATGCTTTTGATTATTATTTTTTTACCAATACTAATTTTAGTTTGTGGCTTGTAAAATACACCGCTATGAAAATTTTTAGATCGCTGTTTTGGAAACTTTATTCCTATATTTTCACAAAGAAGTTTATAACCAAAGAAACCAACATAACAATTCAATTCTTCAATCTTAGATTTTTTTGATTTTGATTGGATATTAAGAAAATATTTTAGATTTTTTTTATTAATAATAATTCTTGTAGAAAAATCAGTATAGATGTCATAACCCTTATCAGTTTTATAAATTATAAGAGGTTTATCTGATTGATATAGTCTATTTAGATATTCTTTATTGTTCAGCACTTGATTCTATTATAATTAGGATACTTATATGAAAAGTTTTTTTACTAAAATATTCTTTTTTGGCTTAACAGTCACATGGTCTTTAGGTCTTTTTGCACATGGAACTATCATTTTTCCAAATGTAGAACATGGTGATGGCTACATTGATGTTAAGATATATGACTCAAAAGAGAGCTTTTTGGATGAAGAATTAGCAATTGAGAGCGTTAGAAAAAGAGTACAAAAGGGTGAGGTTGTAGTTCCTTTGAGTAAGATACATGAAGGAAAAATAGCAATTGTTGCCTATCACGATGAAGATTCAGATGGAAAATTAAAGACTGGATTATTCTGGAGACCAAAAGAAGGTTTTGCCTTTAGTAATAATTATCAACCAAAAGGTCCTCCATCATTTGAAAAAGCCGCAATCATTTTAGTTCATGGCGAACCCGTGGTAATAGAACTTAATTATTAAAAATTATATTGATGTCATTACAGTTACAAAACACATTAAGTGGTAAAAAAGAATTTTTTAAACCAGTTAATCCAGATCATGTAAGAATATATGCTTGCGGTCCAACTGTTTACAATTTTGCGCACATAGGTAATGCGCGTATGGCAGTTGTAAATGATTTATTAGTCCGTGTATTAAAAACACAATTTAAACAAGTGACCTATGTATCTAATATCACTGATATTGATGACAAGATTATAGAAGCTTCTAAAGAAACAGGTGAGGACATTAGTGTTATCACAAATAAATATACAGAGATTTACAATAATGACATGAGTGCACTTGGCGTTAATCTTCCTGATATTCAACCAAGGGCAACTGATCATATTAAAGAAATGATCGAGTTGATAAAAAAATTAATTGATGAAAATAAAGCTTATGAAAAAGAGGGTCATGTTTTATTTCATGTGCCAAGTTTTGATAATTATGGAATTCTTTCAAAAAGAAATAGAGACGAACAAATAGCTGGAAGCCGTGTTGAAGTAGCGCCGTTCAAAAAAGATCCGGCAGATTTTATTTTATGGAAACCATCTCCCACACCCTTACCTGGTTGGGATTCACCTTGGGGATTTGGAAGACCAGGATGGCATTTAGAATGCTCCGTTATGTCAGAAAAATCATTAGGTCTTCCTTTTGATATCCATAGCGGTGGTATTGACTTGGTATTTCCGCATCATGAAAATGAAATAGCACAAACTTGTTCCATATCAGAAAATAAAGATCCTAAAGATTTTGCAGCTTATTGGTTTCATAATGGATTTGTTAATGTTGAGGGAGAAAAAATGTCGAAGTCAATTGGCAATATTAGACTCGTTCATGATCTCAATAAAAAATACAAGGGAGAGGTTTTGCGATTAACATTGTTGTCAGCTCATTACAAACAGCCATTGAACTGGACAGAAGAAATCATTGAACAAAATAGCAAAATGATAGATCGACTTTATAGAGTGCTATTAGAGCTGTCAGAAGTTGAAATAGATTCTAACTTACCATCTGATTCTATAATGGAATCATTTTTAGATGATTTGAATACACCTAAAGTCATTGCAAAACTTAATGAAGAAGCAAATGATGCTTCATCTGCATCTGATGAAAGAAAAAAAGAAATCAAAAAAAATCTTCTTTCTGCCGGTAAAATATTAGGTATTCTTGAAGATGATCCAGGAAATTGGTTAGGTTATAATCAAAAAGATACTGAAAATACTGAAGAAATTGAAAGGTTGATAAATGAACGTAATGAAGCTAGACGCAGTAAAAATTTTAATTTGGCAGATACTATTAGGGACACATTAAAAGATAAAGGCATAGAAATAGAAGATACTGATAAAGGAACGATTTGGCGGAAATCTAGATGAGTGAAAAGATAATAATTACATTTCCAGATGGAAATAAAAAAGAAGTTGATAAAGGCATCAATGGTCTTGAATTGGCATCGGAAATTTCTAAATCTCTTGCCAAAGAATCAGTTGCTATAAAAATTAATAATGAGATAAAAGATATTAGTTTACCTATTAATGGTAATGCATCTGTAGCGATTTTAAAAAGAGATAGCGAGGAAGCACTTGAATTAATACGACATGATTGTGCTCACGTAATGGCAGAAGCTGTCCAGGAATTATTTCCTGGAACACAAGTTACAATTGGTCCAGCAATTGAAAATGGTTTTTATTATGATTTTGCAAGAGATGAACCTTTTACTGTTGCAGATCTTCCAAAAATTGAAAAGAAGATGCACGACATCATTCAAAGAAATAAAAATTTCATAAGAGAAGTGTGGTCTAAAGAGGAATCGATAAAATATTTTAAAGATAAAGGTGAAGACTATAAAGTTGAACTAATTAATGATCTGCCTGATAATGAGGAAATTAGTATTTACAAACAAGGTGATTGGTTAGACTTGTGCCGAGGCCCTCATATGGTTTCAACAAAACAAATTGGTAAAGCATTTAAATTAATGAAAGTTGCTGGCGCTTACTGGCGAGGTGATTCATCTAATACAATGCTAACAAGAATTTATGGAACGGCCTGGGCAACAGAAAGAGATCTTGAACAACACCTTTTACAAATTGAAGAAGCAGAAAAAAGAGATCACCGAAAACTAGGAAGAGAAATGGATTTATTTCATTTTCAGGAAGAGGCTCCTGGAGCAGTGTTTTGGCATCCTAAGGGTTGGACATTATTCCAATCGCTAATAAATTATATGCGAAACAGACAAGACAAGGCAGGTTACGTAGAAACTAATACGCCAGACATGATGGATAAGTCTCTATGGGAAACGTCTGGTCACTGGGACAAATTTAGTGACATGATGTTTAGAACTGAAGCAAAAGACGATAAAATTTATGCTATCAAACCAATGAATTGCCCTGGTGCTGTAGAAATTTTTAAACAAGGATTAAAAAGTTATAGAGACTTACCATTTCTATTATCTGAATTCGGAAAAGTACATCGTTATGAACCATCAGGTGCTCTTCATGGATTAATGAGGGTTAGAGCATTCACGCAAGATGATGCACATATATTTTGTACAGAAGATCAAATTACACAAGAGAGTAAAACGGTATGTGATTTGATACTTAGTATCTATAAGGACTTTGGTTTCGATAATGTTAGAATTAAATTTTCTGACCGTCCTGAAAAACGCGTAGGGGATGATGCTATTTGGGATAAAGCTGAGGCTGCATTAATGCAAGCCATGGAAGCAACAGGTCTCGAGTATACACTCAACCCAGGAGAAGGTGCATTTTACGGTCCAAAATTAGAGTTTGTTTTACGTGATGCAATTGGCAGAGACTGGCAATGCGGAACACTCCAAGTAGATTTAAATTTACCTGGAAGATTGGGAGCTACTTATATTGGAGAAGATGGTAATAAAAAAATACCAGTCATGTTGCATAGAGCTCTATTCGGTTCCTTAGAGAGATTCACCGGCATTCTAATTGAACATTATGCAGGCCATCTTCCGTTTTGGCTTTCACCATTGCAAGCTGTGATTGCTACAATTACATCTGATACTGATGAGTATGCATATGAAGTACAAAAGGCATTAGTATCAAAAGGAATAAGGGCCGAAATAGATACGCGTAATGAAAAAATAGGTTATAAAATACGTGAACACAGTAATAGTAAAGTTCCAGCAATTATCGCTGTTGGAAAAAAAGAAGCTCAAGATAAAACAGTGTCGGTTAGAAGAATTGGATCTTCTGAAACAAAGATTTTTAAATTAGAAGATATTGTTACTAGCTTATCTAAAGAAGCAAAATCGCCAATAGAATAAAAAATGAATAACATGCAAGGTAAGTTTCCAAGTACAAGACTTAGACGTAATAGAATGAAAGAATTCTCTCGCCGTTTAGTTGCTGAAAATACACTTAGTGTTAATGATTTAATCTTGCCTCTATTTGTATGCGAGGGAAACAAGGTTGAGGATCCTATTAGTTCGATGCCTGGTATAAGCAGATACTCTATTGATAAACTTTTAAGTAAAGTAGAAAAAGCGGTTAAATTTAATATTCCTGCTATTGCAATTTTTCCGCAAATTGAAAGTGGTCTTAAAAATTCCGAGGGAAGTTTAGCTGTAGATGAAAACAACTTGGTGTGCAGATCTATTAAAAGTATCAAAAAAGATTTTCCAAATATTGGTATCGTATGTGATGTTGCGTTAGATCCTTTTACGGACCATGGGCACGACGGTTTAGTTATAAATGATAAAATAGATAATGATAAAACTTTGGAGATTTTGGAACAACAGGCTCTAGTCCAAGCGAATGCTGGTTGTGATGTAATCGCCCCGTCGGATATGATGGATGGAAGAGTTGGAAGAATAAGAACTGCATTAGATTCAAATAATTTAACAGATACCCTTATACTTTCTTACGCTGCTAAATATGCTTCAGGTTTTTATGGTCCTTTTAGAGATGCTATAGGCTCTGGTTCTAGTTTAGGTAAAGATGGTAAATTAACATATCAAATGGATCCATCAAACAGTGAGGAAGCGATTAGAGAAGTTGGATTAGATATAAGTGAAGGAGCAGATATGGTAATGGTTAAGCCTGGTATGCCTTATCTTGATATTATTTCTAGAATAAAATCTGAATTTAAAGTTCCAACTTTTGCCTACCAAGTATCTGGTGAATATTCGATGATAAAAGAATCAATTAATAAAGGTTGGCTCAATGAAAAAGTTATAATTGAATCTCTTTTATCTTTTAAAAGAGCTGGGGCAAATGGTATACTAACTTACTTCGCATTAGAAGCTGCTGAAAAATTAAAAAATGAATAACATTCAATTTGAAAAAAGAAAATCTATAGAACAAGTTGAGGAGTCAAATGAGCTGGCTCCAAAATTTGACTCAAATGGTCTGATACCAGTTGTAACTACAGATTTTTCATCTGGTGAACTACTTATGCAAGGTTATATGAATGAAGAAGCTTTTAAAAAAACTATAAGTTTGGGCGAAGCTGTTTATTTTTCTAGAAGTAGAAATACACTTTGGCATAAAGGTAAAACAAGTGGATTAACCCAGAAGATAAAAGAAATAAGAATTGATGATGATCAAGATTGTGTTTGGTTAAGGGTTGATGTCAAAGGTGGTGCTAGCTGTCATGTAGGATATAGATCATGTTTTTATAGAAGTGTTCCTTTAGATAATTCTAGCTCTAAAGTTGTTCTTAAATTTGAAGAGAAAGAAAAAGTTTTTGATCCTGAAGAAGTATACAAAGGTGCCCCAAATCCTACTAAACTATAATGTCAGACAAATTAAAGTTTATTGAAACTAGCAAACTTCCAACAGATATTGGAGAGTTCACTGTTCATGCCTTTACAGATGAAAATGAATCTAAGGATCATTTAGCAATATGTATGGGTGACTTGCTTACTGATGAACCAGTTTTATCTAGAATTCATTCGCAATGTATTACAGGAGAATCTTTTTTTAGTATGAGGTGTGATTGTAGATTTCAACTAACTGAATCATTAAAACAAATTGCTAGAAATGGCAGAGGAGTTATTTTTTATCTTCAACAAGAAGGAAGAGGCATTGGTCTCTCAAATAAAATTAAAGCATATAGTTTACAAGACAAAGGACTAGATACCGTTGAAGCTAATCATCAATTAGGGTTCAAAGATGATGAAAGAACATATGAAAATATTGCTGGAATGGTTAAATATTTAGGAATCAAAAAATTAGATTTGATGACTAATAATCCAAAAAAAATAAAAGCACTTGAAGATATGGGTATCAAAGTAAATCAAAGAGTTCCTATTTCCTCAGACACAAATAGATATAATGAAAAATATATCTCAACTAAGAAAAGTAAACTTGGTCATTTAATCTAAGTGGAAGCAGATAATTTAATAAAAAAACTCAATATGATTAGTCATCCTGAAGGAGGACATTATGTTGAAAATTTTAAGAATGATAATGTTAGTCAAATTTATTACTTATTAAAAAAGAATGAAAAATCACATTGGCATCGATTAAATAAAAATGAAATATTACATTTTTATTCAGGAGATCCTCTAGAAGTTTTCACATCAAATGACGGAGTTAATTATGAAGTATTTTCTTTGGGGTCAGATCATAATTATATTTACACCGTAAAAGCAAACACATGGTTTGCGATGAGATCCTCTGGTGCTTTCAGTTTAGTTGGATGCACTGTCGCACCTGCTTTTGATTTTGATGATTTTGAACTTGCACCTGCGACGTGGCGACCTGAAAATTTCAAAATTGAGTTATAATTTTCACTTTTCTTTAATTTAAATTCTTTATATATTAGTATTAAATAACGGAGGTTCTAAATGGATGCAGAAAGTAAATGCCCTGTAATGCACGGAGCAATTACAAAAAATATGGGAGAAGGTACATCAAACCGCGAATGGTGGCCAAATCAACTTAACTTAAACATACTTCATCAACATGATCGTAAATCAGATCCAATGGAAGCTGGATTTAACTATCGAGAAGAGTTCAAAAAATTAGATTATGCTGCATTAAAAAAAGACCTCCATAATCTGATGACTGATTCTCAGGATTGGTGGCCAGCTGATTATGGTCATTATGGTGGTTTCTTTATTCGTATGACATGGCATGCTGCTGGAACTTATAGAACTGGTGATGGCCGTGGTGGTGGTGGAACAGGAGCTCAACGTTTTGCCCCGTTAAACAGTTGGCCGGATAACGGTAACTTAGATAAGGCAAGAAGACTTCTTTGGCCAATAAAGAAAAAATATGGAAATAAAATTAGTTGGGCAGATTTATTTATTTTAACAGGTAACGTTGCAATTGAATCTATGGGAGGTAAAACTTTTGGATTTAGTGGTGGACGTCCTGACATTTGGGCTCCAGAAGAAGATATTTACTGGGGTGTAGAAGAAGAATGGCTACAAAATAAAAGGTATACTGGTGATAGAATTTTAGATAATCCACTTGCAGCAGTGCAAATGGGATTGATTTATGTAAACCCTGAAGGACCAGATGGAAAAGCTGATCCACTTGCTAGTGCAAAAGATATAAGAGAAACTTTTGCAAGAATGGCAATGAACGACACTGAAACTGTAGCACTAACTGCAGGTGGACATACTTTTGGTAAAGCACATGGTGCTGGTGATCCAGCTCTAGTTGGAGCAGAACCAGAAGGTGCTCCTTTAGAACAAATGGGTTTAGGTTGGAACAACTTGCACGGTTCAGGTGTTGGTCGTGATACCACAACAAGTGGTATAGAAGGTCCATGGACGCCTAATCCAACTCAGTGGGATAATGGATACTTTGATATGCTTCTAGGTTACGAATGGAAGTTAGTAAAAAGTCCAGCAGGTGCTCAAATCTGGCATGCGATAGATCAAAAAGAGGAACACATGGCACCTCAAGTTGATGATCCATCAGTAAAAGTTCCTACTATGATGACAACAGCGGATATGGCGATGCGTGAAGATCCTGAATACAGAAAAGTATCGGAAAAATTTCACAAAGACCCGGAATATTTTGCTGATCAATTTGCTAGAGCTTGGTTTAAACTTCTACATAGAGATATGGGTCCAAAAACTAGATATATGGGACCAGAAGTTCCAGAAGAAGAATTGATTTGGCAAGACCCTGTGCCTCAAGGTGATTCAAACTATGATGTTGAAACATTAAAAGCTAAAATTTTAAGTTGTGGTTTAACAACTCAAGAAATGGTTGAAACTGCTTGGGCAAGTGCCTCTACATTTAGAGGATCAGATATGAGAGGTGGAGCTAATGGAGCAAGAATTAGACTCTCTCCTCAAAAAGATTGGGAAGTTAATAAACCAGAGCAATTAAAAAAAGTTCTTGGTATTCTTGAACCAATTGCAAATGAGACAGGGGCTTCAGTAGCTGATGTAATTGTCCTTGCTGGTAATGTTGGTGTGGAACAGGCAACTGGAATGGAAGTGCCTTTTACTCCAGGTAGAGGTGATACCACTCAAGATAAAACTGATATTGATTCATTTGCAGTTTTAGAGCCAGAAGCAGATGCTTTTCGTAATTATTTAAAAATGAATTATGATGTTACTGCTGAAGAATTAATGTTGGATAAGGCACAACTATTAGGATTAACTGCTCCTGAAATGACGGTACTTGTTGGTGGTATGAGATCTATGGGTATTAGTTCAGATCAAAGAGGATTATTTGTTGACACAAAAGGTAAGTTAACAAATGATTTTTTTGATAAGCTTTTAGATATGGGTGTTAGTTGGAAGCCAACTGGAAGTAATTCATATGAAGCTACAGATAAAATTACAGGAGAAAAAGTAAGAACTGCATCTAGAGTAGATCTTGTTTTTGGATCCAATTCTCAATTAAGAGCAATAGCAGAACTTTATGCAAGTGATGATAGCGAAGAAAAAATGAAAAAAGACTTCATCAAAGCTTGGAACAAAGTGATGAATGCTGATCGTTTCGATTTAGAACAATAAAAATAATTTAAATTAATTTAAAAGTGGAACTCTAAGTTCCACTTTTTTTATTTTGGCATATTGGTTGCCCCAGTTTCTAATGAAATTATTTTGCCATCTTTATATTTGTATACAGCCATGACAGCTTGTGTGTTTCCATCTTTAAAAGTAACGAAAGAGTGATGTATCCCAATCTCGTCATTTTCGTATACAATTCTAGACTTATCATCATTAATGTCGTCACTCATAGCCCAACCTATTACGTCGGACTTTGATAGAACATTACCACTAGAATGCATTGTGAATTTGAAATCATCATGGATAATTTCGTTCATTCCTGCTTCATCTTTTTCATTAAAAACCTTCATGTATTTTTCTAGTATTGACATATTTTCTCCTAGCAAGAATAAAGTATATAGGAATTTTTTTAAATAAGTATTTAATTATCTTTCTTTAATGTAAGGTTGTCCAATAGCATTAGGAGCTATCGCTTTACCAACAAAACCCGCAAGTAAAACAACTGTTAATACATATGGTATTGCCTGAATTAACTGTACTGGTATTTCACCTATTGCAGGTAATTCTACTCCCTGCAATCTAATTTGAAGAGCATCAGTAAATCCAAAAAGTAAACAAGCAACTAGGGCAGTTTTAGGATGCCACTTTCCAAAGATCATTGCTGCTAAAGCTAAGTATCCTCTTCCTGCTGACATTTCTCTAAAGAAATTTGCATTAACTGCTGTTGATAGGTGTGCGCCTGCAAAAGCAATTAAAACACCATTGATTGCTAGCGCTTTATATCTCATGGCAAAAACATTAATGCCAGCTGTATCAACAGCACTTGGATTTTCTCCTACTGCTCTTAGTCTTAGTCCAAAACTAGTTTTAAAAACAACCCAAAACACTAATGGGACTGAGAGATAAGCTAGATAAACAAAAATATAATGCCCACTTAATATATCACTATAAATTGTTCCTACTATTGGTATATCTCTTAAACTTTCAGCAAAAGGAAGGTTAACTTCTAAAAAACGCTGATCTTCATTAAGCGTTGGTGTTAAACCTGCTTGTCCAAACCAAGCCGCTGCTAATGCTGTAGTTAAACCAATTATTAAAATATTGATTGCAACACAAGATACAACTTGATCACCTTTATATGTAACAGATGCAAAACCATGTAACATAGATAAACTTACACATGCGATAATTGCTAGTAATAAACCTAGCCAAGGATTACCTAAAAAATAAGAACCTACAGCTGCCACAAAAGCAGCCATAAGCATTTTTCCCTCTAAACTAAAATCAATAACCCCTGATCGTTCTGCAAATATTCCAGCCATCGCTGCAAAAACTAAAGGCGTTGAAATTCTTAAAGTAGAATTAATTAAAGAAGCAATGTCATATAAAAATTCCATTATGCACTCGCCTTTATGTTTAGTCTGTTGACAAAGAAGCTTTCAATTTGTGGTCTAAATAAATTTTCTAAAGCTCCACTGAATAAAATAATTACTCCCTGAACAGCAACAAACATATATCTAGTTATGTTTGGCATATCAAAAGTAACTTCAGAACCTCCTTGGTATAAAATACCAAATAAAAATGCAGCTGGGAAAATTCCTATTGGATGATTTCTTCCCATTAATGCAACTGCAATTCCAGTGAAACCATAACCAGCAGGAAATCCTGCTACTATTTTATGGTGAACCCCTAATATTTCATTAACACCTAGTAATCCCGCCAAGCCTCCAGAAATACACATTGCTATGATTATATTTTTATATGGAGAAATGCCTGCATAAATTGCTGCTTGCGTATTGTGCCCCACAGCCCTCATTTCATAACCCCATCTTGTTTTCCAAACTAAGAACCATACAAAAACTGAAGCCAAAATTGCTAGTAAAAAAGAAATGTTTAATGGAGAATATCTTATTTTAATTCCAAACAGACCAGCAAAATCTTTAAAACTAGGAAACCATTGTTCTTTTGGTAAAGCAACAGTATGTGGTCCCATTTGTGTTGTGTCTCTTATTACATCGACTAATAAGAATACCATTAATGATGCTGCTATAAAATTAAACATGATGGTGGTAATTACTACGTGACTACCTCTAGTTGCCTGAAGGTATGCAGGTATAAATGCCCAAGCTGCACCAAAGACAACAGCACCGGCAATAGATAATATCCACACTATTGGAATAGGTAAAAAACTAAAATTTATCGCAACTAAAAAAACACCGAGACCACCAATATAGGCTTGACCTTCTCCACCTATATTGAAAAGCCTACAATGAAATGCGACCGCAAATGCCAAGCCGGTAAATATAAAATTTGTAGTGTAGTAAAGAGTATACGCAAAACCTTCAATATAACCAAAAGAACCATAAATGATCAATCTTACTGCTTCATAAGGATTTTCTCCGGCGATAAATATAAACAAACCTGAAACTAGTAATGCTAAAGTTAGATTCACAAGTGGAACAATAAGATTTGAAACCCACCAAGGTACTTTGGATTTATCTACTGGCGCCATTACACTACTCCTGCCATCAACAAACCTAACTCACGGTCAGTTACATTTTTATTATCTTTTTCACCTACAATCTTTCCATCAAACATTACAACAATTCTATCCGACAATGAAAGCACTTCATCTAATTCAACCGATACCAAAAGTATTGCTGCCCCTCTGTCTCTCATATCTATCAATCTTTGATGAATAAATTCAATTGCACCAATGTCTACACCTCTCGTTGGCTGACCAACTAATAATACCTTTGGGTTTTCATTTAGTTCTCTACTTAAAATTATCTTTTGTTGGTTCCCTCCAGAAAAATTGGATGTAATTAAGTTTGGTGATTGAGGTCTTACATCATACTCTTCCATTATTTTCTTAGAATGAGAAATTATATCTCTATGATTTAAGACAGATGACTTTGAAAAAGGTTGTTGATCGTGATAACCAAAAATTAAATTTTCATAAGCTTTAAAATCTGTAACTAGACCCATCCTCTGTCTATCCTCAGGAACATGAGCTAGTCCCTTATCTTTTAACTCTCTTGGGTCCAAGAAATTTTGATTATCCGATACTTTTTTTCCTTCTAAATATATTTCTCCAGACTCAACCTTTCTAATGCCAGAGAGTGCCTCTAATAATTCTGTTTGTCCATTTCCAGTAACACCTGCTAAACCTAATATTTCTCCTGAACGAATTTCTAAATCAACATTCTTTACTCTTGTTACATCAAGATCATCTTTAACTGTAAGATTCTTAACACTAAACAAAACCTCTCCTGCTTTTACTTCAGATTTATCAAGTCTTAGTAATACACTTCTTCCAACCATCATCTCGGCCAATTGTTCTTTGTTTGTATTTTCTGTTTTGGTGTGACCTACCATTTCGCCCTGACGCATCACAGAAACTTCACTTGTTAAATCCATTATTTCAATTAATTTGTGCGTAATCAGAACTATTGTTTTGCCTTCTTCTTTCAAGGATCGTAATATTTTAAAAAGCTCATCAACTTCTTGAGGTGTTAAAACACCTGTTGGTTCATCAAGTATAAGAATTTCTGCACCTCTATATAGTGACTTTAAAATTTCAACTCTTTGACGGAAACCAACTGATAAATCAGAAATAGTAGAGTTAAGATCAATGTTTAATTTGTATGTGTCACATAAATCTTTTAAATCTTTTTTTGCTTTTTCTAAATTTTTTCCAAATACGAGTTCGCCTTCAAATCCTAGAATAATATTTTCTAAAACTGTAAAATTTTCTACCAACATAAAATGTTGGTGCACCATACCAATGCCATTGATAATTGAATCTTTTGGTGATCTAAGATTTATTTCTTTACCATTAACTTTTATTGTTCCTGAGTTAGCTTGATAGAGGCCAAAAACAATACTCATTAACGTTGACTTACCTGCACCGTTTTCTCCAATTATTCCATGGATTGTCCCTTTGTTAATTGTAAGATTTATATTCTTGTTGGCGTGAACGTGGCCAAAAGATTTATTTATATTTGTTAGTTCTAAAATAGGTGAGACCATAAAATTTTTTAGATCTTAGGTCTCACCTGATATTTAAAATATTTACTTTACTCTTGTGACCAATCAGCTACTTCCATAGAGCCGCTCACAATTTCTGCTGCTGCCGCTTCTACAGCTGTTGCCATTTCAGAAGTTACCATGCCGTCTTCAGTAGCATAACCAACCATACCTTCTGCTAAACCAAGAATGTGAATTCCTGACTCGAAAGTACCAGCTTCTGTCTTTTGCGCTTGTTCAAAAATTGTTAAGTCCAAACGCTTTAACATAGAAGTAAGCATGTTACCTGGGTGCATCCAGTTTTGGTTTGTATCAACACCGATACCCATAATACCTGCGTCAGCCGCTGCTTGAAGAACACCAATACCTGTTCCACCCGCTGCTTGATAAACAACATCAGCACCACCATCAATCTGTGCTTTTGTTAACTCAGCACCTTTAGTTGGGTTATTCCATGCTTCTGGCGTTGTTCCAGTCATATTAGCTAAAACTGTAATGTTAGGATTAACATATTGAGCACCTTGCTCATATCCACCTTGGAACTTTCTAATTAAAGGAATATCCATTCCTCCAACAAATCCAATTGTTCCACTTTCAGATGCCATAGCTGCAATCATACCAACTAAGAATGAACCTTCATGTTCTTTGTAACAAGCTTGGTAAATGTTACTAGCTGGGTCATCTACCCAACAAACATCCACTGCAACAAAGTTAGTATCAGGATAATCTGGAGCAACTGCTGCAACAGCATCAGCTTGCGCAAATCCCATAGCTACAATTAGAGATGCTCCTCTATCTGCAATCTTACGCATACCTTGTTCAATTTGAGTGTTGTTAGAAGCTTCAAATTCAACCATGTCCCAACCAAGTTCATTTTGCACTCTTAATGCACTTTCGAAAGCTAGTTCGTTAAATGATTTATCAAACTTACCTCCAGAGTCATATACAACTCCAATTTTATTTGCAAACGCACTTGAAGAGAAGACAAGAGCGAAAGAAACTGTAAAGATACTTAAAATTTTCTTCATACTAAAAATCCCCCTTAAATATGAATTATAGATATCCCACTGATAACATTTTCTTGATAAAAAAATGCATTAAAAAATGAGATAATGGATAAATAATAGGATTTTTTATGGATAACTTCAAGTACCCATGTATCTATCGCCTGCGTCACCTAGGCCTGGTACAATGAACTTATTTTTATTCAACTTAGCATCAATGTTGCACGTAAATATATGAATGCCTTTTACCTTTTTTTGGATGTTTTTAATACCTTCAGGAGCAGCAAGTAAGGACACTAAAAATATATCTTTAATATTAACGCCTTTATTTTTAATTAAATTGATTGCTGCAATTGAAGAATTACCTGTGGCTAACATCGGGTCTAAGATCAATACTTTTTTATTTTTAACCCTGGGCAGTTTAAATAAATATTCTACAGGCTCATATGTTTGTTCATCGCGGTATAAACCTATATGTCCTTTTTCAGCTTCTGGTAAAAACTTTGCAAACCCCTCGAGCAGTCCTAAACCGGCACGTAAAATTGGGACCAAAATTATAGGTTGACCCAAACCTGTACCACTCATTTTTTTTAGAGGAGTTTCAATTGTAAGTTTTTTAAATGGAACGTATTGTAGGACGTCTGAAGCAATCAGGTAACTAATTTCATTCATAGTTTGTCTAAAAACAGTATTTGATGTTTTTTTATTTCGTAAAATTGTTAATTTGTATTGAACGAATGGTGATTTAATTACTGTAATCATAAGAGATTACATATATAGAAATCCAACTAAGAGCAATGCGGTTATCAATTTATTTTTTAACATTAGTGTTTTTATCTAGCTGTACGACTATTGAGGTTGGAAGAGAAGTTGTTAAAGTTGGGGCGGTTTTAAAAAAAGATAAAGTTGAAGAAACTATTACAAAAAAAGAGCCAGAAATTATTGAAGATAAAACTATTGTTGAAGAGCAACAAATTATCACTGAAGAAAAAGAAGAGGAAAAAACTATAGTTAAGGAGCAGCAAAAAATTGCAGAAATAAATTTCATGGGAAAACAACTTGCTGAGATAAAACAAAAACTGGGACAGCCTAATTTAGCACGATCTGATGGATCAGTTTATATGATGCGATATGATAGTAGTTCATGTAGATTGTTTATCTTCTTTAATGTAAACTCAAATATTAAGAGAGTAGAATATTTTGAATTTCGAGATTCCTTAGGTGAGCTTATAAATACAAAGAACTCAATAGAAGAGTGTTACAAAGAATACAAATTTACTAGCTAATTTCAACAAGCAAATCTTTCGTCTCCACATTATCACCAGATGCAACATTAATTGATTTGATTGTTCCACTTTTATCAGCGTTTATTGTAGTTTCCATTTTCATAGCTTCGATCACTAGTAACTTATCACCTTTAATCACCTTACTACCTGATTGAACAAATATTTTAGCAACTTGACCTGGCAAAGGAGATCCGACATGATCCAAATTATTATCATCTGCTTTAGCTCTTTGTGTTATATTTTTTGAAAATTCTTTATTTTCTATATCTATTGTTCTTGGTTGTCCGTTAATTTCAAAAAACACAGAGCACTTTCCGTTACTATTAACTTCACTTTTCGCTAAATATCTTAAGATAAGGTTTTTTCCTTTATCAATTTCTATCGTGTATTCTTTATCTTGTTGAGGACCATAAAAAAACAATTCAGTTGAAAGAATTGATGTATCACTAAATTCCTTAAAGTGATCGACATAATCTTTGAAAACTTTTGGATACATTAAGTAAGACGATAAATGTGTTTGATTAATTTTTATCCCTATTTCATCTTCTAAATTTTTGGCTTCTTTATCTAAATCAACTGATTCTAAAACTTCACCAGGTCTTTTTGTTAGAGGTTTTGTATCGCCAAGAACTTTCTTCTGTAGTTCTTTTGGAAAGCCTCCTTGAGGTATACCAATCTCCCCTTTAAAAAATTCGATGACTGAAGCAGGAAAAGAAATTTCTTTTTTTGGGTCTAAAACATCTTCTTTGGATAAATCATTAGCGATCATATAGAGCGCCATATCACCTACAATTTTAGAAGAAGGTGTAACTTTAACAATATCACCAAAAAGTTGGTTTACCTCTGCATATTTATTAGCAACCATTCCCCACTTATCAGTTGTAATTCCCAATGATCTCGCTTGTTCTTTTAAATTTGTAAACTGACCACCAGGCATTTGGTGAAGATACACATCAGAACTTCCACCTTTGAAATCAGTTTCAAATGCATGATAATTTTGACGAACTTGTTCCCAATATAAAGATAGCGTTCTTATAGCCTCTTCATCAAGTTTTGGGTCTTGATAATTTTGTTTCATTATAGATACGATTGATCCAAGCGCAGGTTGTGATGTTAATCCACTCATCGAGTCAATTGCAAGATCAACGATATCTACCTTTTCTTCTATTGCAGCAAGAACTGATGCTGATGAAGTACCAGATGTATCGTGAGTATGGAAATGAATTGGAAGATCAGTTGTTTGTTTAATTTCGTTAACTAATTTTTTTATAGCATTAGGTTTTGCTAATCCCGCCATATCTTTAATAGCAATAATATGTGCTCCTGCTTTTTCTAAATCTTTAACAAGATCAATATAATATTTTAATGTATATTTTTTCTCATTTGGATCAGTTACATCATTTGTATAACAGATAGTTCCTTCACAAATTTTATTTTGATTGCGTACTTCATCAATTGCAACACGCATATTATCAATTAAGTTTAATGAATCAAAAACTCGGAATACATCAATGCCAGCTTGGGCTGATTGTTGAATGAAATGTTTAACTACGTTATCTGGATAATTTTTATATCCAACAGCATTAGATCCTCTAAAGAGCATTTGTTTAAGAAGGTTAGGCGCCCTTTTGTTTAATCTTGCTAATCTATCCCAAGGATCTTCTTTTAAAAAACGCATCGATGTATCAAACGTTGCACCTCCCCAGCACTCTAATGAGAATAAGTTGCTTAGATTTTCACTATAATATTCAGCAATATTAACAAGATCATCAGTTCTCATTCTTGTAGCAAGAAGTGATTGGTGTGCATCACGCATCGTTGTGTCAGTAATTAGGGTGTAGGGTGTTTCTTTTATTTTTTTTGCAAATTTTTCTGGACCTAAAGTTTGTAAATCGTTTACAAAATTATTTTTTTCACTTTTAATATTTGAAATTGGAATTTGAACTTCTACAGTCTTATTACTACTGACCCTTCCAGATATATCATTGTGTCCATTCACAATTATATTTCCAAGATAAGATACAATTTTGGATGCTCGATCTTTTTGAGGATTATAAGCATAGAGTTCTTTTTTAGTATCAACAAAATTTGTATTGTAATTTCCTTCAAGGAAATCTTTGTTATTTATAAGAGATTCAAGAAATACTAAATTTGTTTTAACACCTCTAATTCTAAATTCTCGCAAAGCCCTATCCATTCTTTTAATACAGTCGTCTTGATGCTTTGCCCAAGTTGTTACTTTTACAAGTAAAGAATCATAATACGGTGTGATGATCGAACCTGAAGAAGCATTTGCTGCATCTAGCCTCACTCCAAAACCAGCGGCTGATCGGTAAGTCATTATCTTTCCATAATCGGGCATAAAATTATTAAGCGGATCTTCGGTAGTAACTCTACATTGAATAGCAAATCCGTTTAGATGAATATCTTCTTGTTTAGGAAGTGCTGGGTGGCTACCAATTTTTTCACCTTCTGCAATTTTAATTTGGGCTTTTACAATATCAATACCAGTTACTTCCTCAGTTACTGTGTGTTCAACTTGAATTCTTGGGTTAACTTCAATGAAATAAAATTCACCAGACTTTTTATCAAACAAAAATTCAACAGTTCCTGCACCAAAGTATTTAACTTGTTTTGCAATTTTAATAGCAGCGTTACAAATTTCTTCTCGAGTTTTATTTTCAAGAAAATGTGCAGGCGCTCTTTCTATAATCTTTTGATGCCTTCTTTGAAGAGAACAATCTCTTTCAAAAAGATGTATGATATTTCCGTGTCTGTCACCTAAAATTTGAACTTCAATGTGCGCAGCATCTTCTAAAAATTTTTCTATAAATACTTCATCTTTGCCAAAAGCTTTAAGTGACTCACTTTGAGCAGTTGTAATTTGATCGATTAATTCGTTGCTTGATTTAACAACACGCATTCCTCGACCACCACCACCCCAACTAGCTTTAACAATTACTGGATAACCAATTTTCTCAACTTCTTTTTCAACACTTTTTAAATTTTCTTTTGTTACAAGAACAGACGGAACGGTGCCTACTTTTGCTTCTTCCGCAACTTTTTTAGCTTCAGTTTTATTTCCAAATCTTTTTAGTATTTCTTTACTAGGTCCAATGAATGTTATGTCATTTTTTTCACATTGCTCAGCTAGTTCAGGACTCTCAGATAAAAATCCATAACCTGGATGGATAGCATCAACCTTTGCATCTTTAGCAATTTTGATAATCGAGTCTATGTCCAAATATGCTTGAATTGGACCTTTGCCTTCACCTACTAAATAACTTTCATCCGTTTTAAATCGGTGAATAGCAAAACGATCTTCTTTAGAATAAATAGCAGCTGTTTTAATACCAGACTCTTCTGCAGCTCTGAAAATTCGAATAGCAATTTCACTTCTGTTTGCTGCTAAAATTTTACTAATTTTTTTCATCAAGCCACCATTAAATAAGGATTATTACTTAATATTTTTTCGGGGATGCATCTATATGTTCCTTACTGAATTAGCAAGAGATCAAAGGAATTTAGCCATTTTTTAGGATTTGGAAGCAATTATAAATTGATAATAAAATACAAATTATCGATTTTATATCTGTGAACATATGTCTCTTTATCACAAAGGTTATTTTATATTAATGTCAAATTATGAATTCATTAAATGAAAATATAAGACCTTATCAAAGCTGTTCTAAATCAGTCTTTTTAGTTTTAGGAATTATTTTTATAAGTTGGATTTCATTATTCTCTATTTTTCTTATTGTACAAGGTGCTTGGCCTGTATCTATATTTCTTGGACTTGAATACTTAGTTATTTTTTATTTAATCCGTTTATATTTCAAAGAGAAAAATATTAAGGATGAAATTAATATTGATCGAAAAGAGATATCTATAAAAAAATATAAAGGTGATAAACTTTTACATTCATCTAAATTCAGCACTTATTGGTCTAAAGTTTTTTTTACAAAATTTAAAAATACTTCCAAGTTATCAATAAGAGAATCAGATAAAGAAACTGAAGTTGCAACTTTCTTGCACGCTGATTTAAAAGAAAGTTTGTACTTAAAAATTAAAAGACAATTAAGCTATTATTAAAATAACAAATCATTCATATTGAAAAGACCTGTTTTCTTTTTAGAAATAAAGATAGCTGCTTCGATGGCCCCATCTACAAAAATTGATCGATTATTAGCTTTATGAACTAGATCCACTCTATCATTGGTACCAATAAAACTTACTGTATGTTCACCCGCAATTTCACCACCTCTTGTAACAGAAAAACCAATATCACCTTTTTTTCTAGATGTTAGTTTTTTTGTACGGTCTAAAACTTTTGATTTATTTAATTTAGTTTTTCTACCTTCAGCAGCATACTCACCTAGAGATAATGCAGTTCCAGAAGGGGCATCTTTTTTATGTTTATGATGAGTTTCAGCAATTTCAATATCATAATCAGTATCTTTTAGAGCTGATGCTGTTTGTTTTACTAAGTTAAATAGTAAGTTAACGCCCAAACTCATGTTAGAAGACATAAGTATAGGTATTTTTTTTGAATAACTTTTTACTTTCTTTTTTTGTGCATCCGTCATTCCGGTTGTGCCAATAACAACTGCTGTTTTATTTGCAGAAGCAATCTTAAGATTATCTAAAGTAGACTCAGGTGTTGTAAAATCAATTATGACATTTGCTTCTTTGATTAACTGAGCCGCATTAGCTGTAACTAATTTTGCAGAGTGTATACTTGAAACTTTGTTTAAGGGTTTGTTTATATGTTTATGTTTTTTGTGTTCAAAACCACCGACAAATTCTAAATTTTTATTTTGTAAAATTTGTTTTGATATTTCCTGACCCATTCGGCCAAGACAACCTGCAACTGCTATTTTAATTTTTGCCATAAAAACTTCTTATACTTTGGTGATTGTAAGTTGAAAAGAAATTAAGTTAAATCTTCCCAGACTTCTTTTAATTTTGAGAAAAAACCTTGCGATTTTGGGCTATGTTTTTTTGATGTCCCACCTTCATTTTCAAACTCTCGCAAAATATCTTTTTGTTTGCTATTTAGATTGACTGGTATTTCAACGTTTGCTTGTACGTACATATCTCCACGTCTACTTTGTCGAAGTATACTCATTCCTTTGCCGCGTAGTCTAAATTGTGTTTCAGATTGAGTTCCCGCTGGAATATTAAGTCTGGCTTTTTTTCCCTCTATTGTTGGCACTTCTATTTCGCCACCTAAAATAGCAGTAGTGATTGAAATTGGTATTTCACAAAATAAATTTTCTTCTTCTCTTTCAAAGAGTTTGTCCTTTTGAACTTCAACAAAAATATACAGATCCCCATTACCCGCACCTCTTTCACCTGGCTCTCCTTCACCAGCTATACGAATTCTTGTACCTGTATCAACACCAGCCGGAATAGTAACTGAAATTGTTTTCTGTTTTTTTATATTTCCAGTTCCAGAACATTTAAGACATGGATTTTTTATACTTGAACCTTCTCCACCACATGTAGGGCATGGTCTTTCAATTGAAAAAAAGCCTTGTTGTGATCGAACTTTACCTGCACCACCACAAGTAGAACAGGTACTTGGTCCAGATTTATCTGCACTTCCCGTTGCTGCACATGCATCACAACCAACATAAGTTGGAATTCTTATTTGTGGTTTCTTTCCAGTGAAAGCTTCGAATAGTGAAACGGACATATTATAACGAAGATCACTTCCTCTTTGAGGTCCTCGTCTTCTTGATGATTGTCCTCCAAACCCTCCGCCAAAGAACTCTTCAAATATATCAGAAAAGCCACCTGCAAAATCTCCAAAGCCTTGGGCTCCACCCATGCCACCCTGTTTAAAAGCATCATGTCCATATTGATCATAAGCTGATCTTTTTTCTGAATCTTTTAGAACTTCGTAAGCAGCAGCTGCTTCTTTAAATTTCCTTTCAGCAGTTTTATCATCCTTGTTACGATCAGGATGATATTTCATGGCTTGTTTTCTGTAAGCTTTTTTTATTTCATCTTCACTGGCGTTTCGTTGAACGCCTAGTATCTCATAGAAGTCTTTATCAGCCACATCTCCTCCTTATAAAAATTATGGAGCGTTAATCTTTTTTATCTTCGTCTACTTCTTCAAATTCAGCATCAACAACCTTTTCATCTTTTGTATTATCAGCTGATGGCTCAGCACCAGATGGATCTGGTTGTGGTCCTGCACCTTGAGGGTTTTGTTTATAAATTGCTTCACCCATTTTTAGAGATGACTGAACCAGTGCTTCAGTTTTAGATTTAATAGCTTCTAAATCCTCGCCGTCTTTTACTTTCTTGAGCTCTTCAATATCCTCTGTGATTTTGTTTTTATCAGCTTCAGGAATTTTATCTCCGTGCTCTTTTAAGTTCTTTTCAGTTTCATTAATTAAACTATCAGCATGGTTTCTAGTATCAACAGCTTCTCTTTTCTTTTTGTCAGCTTCTGCATTTTCTTCTGCCTCTTTGACCATTTTTTCAATCTCTTCATCTGATAATCCGCCAGAGGCCTGGATCTTGATTTGTTGTTCTTTACCAGTTGATTTGTCTTTAGCCGAAACATTTACAATACCATTTGCATCAATATCAAAAGTCACTTCAATTTGTGGCATTCCTCTTGCAGCAGGTGGGATCCCTACTAGATCAAATTGACCTAACAATTTATTATCTGCAGCCATTTCTCTTTCACCTTGAAACACTCTAATAGTTACTGCACTCTGATTATCTTCAGCTGTAGAAAATACCTGGCTCTTCTTTGTTGGGATTGTTGTGTTTTTATCAATTAGTTTTGTGAATACACCGCCAAGTGTTTCAATACCAAGTGATAAAGGTGTAACATCAAGTAATAATACATCTTTGACATCACCTTGTAATACGCCTGCTTGAATAGCAGCACCAGATGCTACAACTTCATCGGGGTTAACACCTTTATTAGGCTCTTTACCAAAGAAGTTTTTTACTATCTCTGTTACTTTAGGCATTCTTGTCATACCACCAACTAAAATAACATCATCGATTTCTGCAGCTTGTAATCCAGCATCTTTAAGTGCCATTTCACAAGGTTTTAAACTTTGGTTTAAAAGTTCCCCAACAATAGCTTCTAGTTTTGCTCTAGATAATTTAATCGTTAAATGTTTAGGACCAGATTGATCAGCAGTAATGAATGGCAAGTTTACTTCTGTTTCAGTTGAACTCGATAATTCAATTTTTGCTTTCTCAGCTGCCTCTTTCAAACGTTGGAGAGCAAGTTTATCTGAACGTAAATCAATACCATTATCTTTTTTGAATTCGTCAGCAAGGTAATCAATAATTTTAAGATCAAAATCTTCACCACCAAGATGTGTATCACCATTGGTTGATTTAACTTCAAAAACACCGTCACCAATTTCTAAGATAGAAATATCAAATGTACCTCCACCTAGATCGTAAACAGCAACAGTACCAGTTTTCTTTTTATCTAAACCATATGCTAAAGCTGCAGCAGTAGGCTCATTAATAATTCTTAAAACTTCTAATCCAGCTATTTTTCCAGCATCTTTTGTTGCTTGTCTTTGAGCATCATTAAAATATGCAGGAACTGTTATAACTGCTTGTGTAACAGTGTCTCCTAAATAAGACTCAGCGGTCTCTTTCATTTTTTGTAAAATAAATGCACTAATTTGACTTGGGCTATATTTATCTCCACGTGCTTCTACCCAAGCATCACCGTTATCACCTTTTACTATTTTATAAGGTACTAGTCCGCTGTCAGACTTAACAGCTTCATCCTCAAATGTTCTTCCGATTAATCTTTTTATGGCAAATAAAGTATTTTCAGAATTAGTTACTGCTTGTCTTTTAGCTGATTGTCCAACAAGTTTTTCTTTTGTGTCACTGAATGCTACCATTGATGGTGTTGTTCTTCCACCTTCAGAGTTTTCAATTACTTTTGCTTCTTTACCGTCCATTACTGCAACGCAGGAGTTTGTAGTACCTAAATCAATACCAATTACCTTTGCCATATTTTTTATCCTCTTTAATTAATTATTTACCAATCATTATTGGGTACATTAGATATGGGAAAAAAGTTTTAAAATACAAGGATGTTCCCGATTAATATTAAAAAAAACAAGTAATTTAGGGCTTTTTATGACTTTTCTTTACTTTCATTTTCAGGATTATCTTCTTCTTTTTCTTCTGTAGGCTCTTCTGTTTTAGCGACTGGTTTTTTGGAAACCCCAACCATTGCTGCTCTGAGCAATCGATCATGCATTGTATAGCCAGATTGGACTTCTTGTACTACTGTTCCTTCTTCAACTTCATTATTTTCAACTTCCATCATTGCTTGATGAAAGTTATGGTCAAATTTTTGATTTAAAGTTTCAATTTTTTTGACTCCATGTTTTTCAAGAGTACTTTTGTATTCTTTAAGCACCATTTTTAAACCATCGATAAGATTTTTTATACTTTCTGGATGATTTTCATCTTCTGGTAAAGCATCTAGCGCTCTTTCTAAATTGTCTCCTGGCGATAAAATATCTCTTGCTAAATTGATACTACCAAATTTTATCGTTTCAACTTTTTCTCGTTCAAATCTTTTTCTAAGATTTTCCATTTCAGCGAGTAATCGGATTTTTTCTTCTTTAAGTGTTTCAATTTCCTTTTCTAAACTATCTTCTTCTGTATTTTCGTCTTCCTTTATCTGTTCTGTATCTGATTTTTCTTGAGTGTCATTATTATCTTCTTCGTTTTCAATATTCTCAGAATCAGGTTCATTAATTTCTTCTTGTTGGTTATCTTCTTCTTTTTTCTCAACCATTAATCAATCACCTTTCCAATAATTTTAGACGTATAATCAACCAGCGGAACTATTTTGGAGTAGTTTAGTCTTGTTGGCCCAACTACACCTATAGCTCCTATAATTTCTTGATCATTATTTTTATATGGGGCCATTACCATAGAAAGACCAGAGTGTTTAAACAAAAAATTTTTAGATCCAATAAAAATCTGAACCCCTTTTGCTTTTCCTGCAGTTTCTAATATATCTACAAAACTAGATTTTTTCTCAATTTCATCAAAAAGATTTCGGATTTGATCTAAATCTTTTGAAACTATTTCGTCTTTTAATAAATTTGATTGACCATGAAGAAAAATATAAGGATTTTTACTATTAGGCTGAGTTTCAATAATACCTTGTTGAATTAATTTTGAAGAAATTGACTCTAATTCATTTTGTGAATTTTTTATTTCAGATTGAATTAGTCTTTTAATTTGTGAAATATTTTTATTAGTAAACTTTGATGTAAGATAATTGGAAGCCTGTATTAATAATGGACTATTATATTTACCATTATCTTCAATAATGCGATTTTCTATTTCTCCGTTTTCATAAGCAATAATAAGCATTAATTGAGTATTATTAAGCCTTATGAATTCAACGTGTTTTAAGTTTTTTTGAAATTTTGGTGCAATAACTATTCCTGCATAACTCGATAATCCTGAAATTGCCTTGGAAGCAACATCAAGCACCTCTTCATAAGATTTGCCTTTCGTTAAACATTGTTTTTTAATATTTTCTTTATCTATTTTTGAAATTCTTCCAAACTCTAAAAGTCCGTCCACAAAAAACCTCATACCTTTTTCAGTAGGCATTCTACCGGCTGATCTGTGTGGGGCGTAAAGCAGTCCTTCTTTTTGTAAATTTGATAAAATGGATCTAATTGATGCTGACGAAAGATTTAAGCCTCCCATCTTCATAATTGTTTCCGATCCTGCTGGAGACCCGGTTTTGAGATATGACTCAACTAATTTTTTAAAAATTAATTTCGACCTATCATTAATTTGGGTATATACATTATCAGACATAAGAATTTTATTTAAAAATAATATTTATCTACTATTATTAAATTTATATGAGAAAAGATAGATCCTTCAATCAAATGCGTGAAATTTCATTTGAGAAAAATGTAAATATTCATGCAGATGGTTCGTGTTTAGTAAAATTTGGAAACACTCATGTACTTTGTCTTGCGACAATTGATGAAAAAGTTCCTCATTGGTTAAAGAATACTGGAAAAGGTTGGGTTACAGCAGAATATGGTATGCTTCCAAGATCAACAAATACTAGAATGGACAGAGAGGCTGCCAAAGGAAAGCAGTCGGGTAGAACGCAAGAAATACAAAGGTTGATTGGGCGCAGCTTAAGATCAATTGTAGATCTTTCAAATCTTGGAGAACGTCAAATAAAAATAGACTGTGATGTAATTCAAGCAGATGGTGGAACAAGAACTGCTTCAATAAGTGGGGGTTTTATTTCTTTATATCTAGCAATAGAAAAATTGAAGAAAAATTATAATCTCCAAAAACCAATTATCAAAAACTTTATAGGTGCGGTCTCAACTGGCATAGTTGAAAATAAAGCAATATTAGACTTGGATTACAAAGAGGACTCAGATGCTCAAGTAGATGCAAATTTTGTGATTTGTGATTCAGATGAAATATCTGAGATACAGGTTACGGGGGAAGAATTTTTTTTCAGTGATAATCAATTTACTGAAATGTTTTCACTAGCAAAAATTGGGGTTAAAGAAATAATATCTAAACAAAAAGAGGCATTGAAATAAATTGAAGAAATTATTATTTTTTTCAAACAATAAGAATAAAATAATTGAAATAAAGAAAATTTTCAAAAAATTTAATCTCGAAATTCTTTCACTAAGTGATTTAGCAATAAGCGATGAGCCAGAAGAGAATGGCCAAACTTTTGAGGAAAATGCAAAAATAAAATCAGACTATGGGTTTAATAAAACTGGCTTTCCATGTTTTGCTGATGACTCAGGAATATGCATTGAAAGTTTACATTGGAAACCGGGAGTTCTTTCAAAAAGATTTTTAAATAATTTCAAAAACAATTCGGCCTGTTTTGAAAATATTATTAAAAATGCTAAAAAAAATAGTAAACGAAATGCTTACTTTAAAACCTCAATAAGCCTAACAATTAAAAATAATCAAAACATAATATTTAATGGCACAATTGATGGAACAATTTCTAAACAAGTTAAGGGTGGGTTTGGTTTTGGATATGATCCAATTTTCATTCCTAATAATTATAACAAAACATTAGCTGAATTAAGCACTAAGGAAAAAAATGAAATTAGCCATAGGTCTATAGCTGTAACGAAATTGATTAACTTTTTAACTAATTAACAACAAAAGATTTTCCATTATTTATCTTTAATATGTTAAGATCTCTTTCGATCATATTATTTTTAAAATAAAAATTTCCATCAACACCATTAAATTTTTTATTTGGATTATTTAATAGTTTTACTACTTCGTTAATTTTATATTCTTTTGAATAAATGAAGTTTATTAACCCTATTAAATCATATGGAAGTGTTGAGATTCTTAAAAACTCATCGCCATATATTTCAACATAATTATTAATTATATTTATTCTTCTTGACTCAGGAACACCTGGAAATATAGCTCCTTGCAAAGAAGGTTCGAAGAAAAAAGTTTTATCATCTATTACTCCAGTTCCCATAAATTGTACAATATTAGGGTCTATATCGTAGTAGGGTAGAAGAGGCGCAACCTGCAATAAATTTAAACCATAATCAGCAATCAAGATATGCGTAAAATCATAGTCGCTTGTAGTTTTAAATCTTTCTAATTTTTTTAATCTTTTTTTTGATTTTTCATCTTTTTTAGAAGATAAAATTTGTTTTTGTCTATTCAATTCATATTTTCTCAATTCATATTTTCCTAACTCTTTTATTGATTCTCTTACATTTGATAGTTCGTCTTTATATGAAGACCTGTTAACTAATATTGCTGGGCTTTCAAAAATAATATTATCAATTAGACTGTTTATTAAATATCCATATTCATTTTCAGGATAAAGTAGCGCAACCTTTGCTTCATCGTTTAAATATGCCATAAGTTGTGAAAGCTCATTTTGTGGGAAAAAATTTATTAAATAAACACAATCTTTTGCTAGCGAAGAATTAGAAGAATAAGAAAAAAATATTACTTCATGAGAGCAATAATTATTTAAGATCTCTGAATACTTAGATTGAATTGGTCCTAGAAAAATTTTCCCAGGTAATAGATTTTTTTCAATAATTTTTTTTAGATCATTTTCATTTTCAAAAAATTCTATTTGAATGACAATATCATTCGTACCAAGGTTATAAATTCCCAATTCATAGGTGTTCAAGAATTGTTTTGTAGTTTTTTTATCATCATCTTTTGCAAATAAAGCAATAATTGTTTTATCTAAAGCAACATCGTCATAAATCTTAATCTGCTTAACTTGTTTGTTTTCTTTTTGTTCATTTACTTTTTTTTCACTTTTAGTATCAATAGATTTTTCAGAAATAGTTTTTTCATGAGTGTTTTTTGTATCTTGTTTAGATAAATTTACTGGAGTACATGAAAATATAAATATAAATATATAAGTAATGGATAATATTATTAATGGTCTCTCAATTGTAGCAACACCTATAGGCAATTTAGATGACATAACTTTCAGGGCTGTAAAAGTACTTGGGGAGTGTGATGTCATTATTTGTGAAAATCCTAAACATTCACTTAAACTACTAAATAAATTAGGCATTAAAAAGAAATTAATAGCTCTACACGATTATAATGAGCATAAAATTATAGATCAGATTAAAGTTTTATTAAAAAATAATAAATGTGTTCTAATTTCTGATGCAGGATCACCGCTTATTTCAGATCCAGGATATAATTTAGTGCAATATTGTATTGCAAATAATATTAGAATTACTTCTGTGCCTGGTCCCTCATCAATTGTATCGAGTTTACAGTTATCCGGATTACCAATATCAGAATTTGCTTTTTTTGGCTTTGTTCCAAAATCTAAAAAAAAGATAGAAGATCTTGTTAAGAATATTTATCAAGAAAAAAGAACCTGTATATTTTTTGTCTCAAGTCATAAATTAGTTGTTTTTCTAGATTGTCTAGAAAATATTATGACCAATAGATCAATTTCAATATGTAAAGAACTTACAAAGGTAAATGAATTTGTTTTTAGAGGAACTCCAAGCAATGTGAAGAATAAAATACTAGAACATAAAGAAAATATTAAAGGAGAGTTCGTTGCTGTTATTGATGGACAAAGATCAAAAAATCAAGATTTTGACAACATTGGTTTGTATAGTGAAGAATTAACAAAGATGGCTACAAAATTTTCTTTGACCGACATCGTCGAAATAGTACATAAATTTACAAAAATTAATAAAAATAAAATCTACAAATGGTTGTTAAAATTAAGAAAATAATTAAAATTTTATTTATTCCAATATTTTTAATCCTTACAACTCTTAATTATGGATGCTCACCTGCGAGCGTGCTTGCTACAGGCGGAGGTAGCGCAATGGTAGTTGCTGAGGGAGAAAGGTCTCTTGGTACAGTAATAGATGATGCAACTATTAAGGTTAATATTGCGGCTAAATTCTTAAATGCTGAAAACGATCTTTTTGTGAATATAAATACAAGTGTTTTAGAAGGTAGAATTTTATTAACTGGTCTTGTTGATAATCAGGAAATTAGAATTGATGCAGTAAGATTAGTTTGGGAAGTTGAAGGGGTTAAAGAAATTATAAATGAAATAGAAATTGGAAATAGAGCAACACTAAAAGATTATGCTAGCGATTTATGGATTAATACACAAGCAAGAGCTTTAGCCGCCAAGACCGTAGGGATTAAAGCAATCACATTTAATTTTGAAACTATTCAGGGAAAGATTTATGTTGCTGGTATCTCAGCGCGTCCAGATCTCTTAGATGAAATGTTGCTTGCGCTTAAAAATATAAAAGGTGTTAATGAAATTGTTAACTATGTTATTATCAGAGAAAAACTATAATTTATCTTAAACTTCCAATTTTTTCTCCCGCTAAAATATGAATATGAAAATGTGGCACTTCTTGTCCACCATCCTTTCCTGAATTTGTTATCAACCTATAACCAGTATTTTCAATATTAATATTATCTATTACGAGTTGAACACTTTTAAAAAAAGATGTGATATTTTCATTATCGGCATTTTTTAAAAAATCAGAAAACGTTTTACAAGGAAATTTTGGTATACCTAAAATATGTATTTTAGCTTGGGGATTAATATCATTAAAAAATAAGCTAAACTCATCTTCATGAACTTTATCACAAGGTATTTCTTTCCTTAATATTTTTGCAAATATGTTGTTTTCATCATACATTTTGTTTTACTTTCTTTTATCAAGCTCTTTATGAATTTCATTAATGGTAATTTTTTTTGATTTTAATAAAATGAGAAGATGATAAATTACATCAACTGCTTCTTCTATTGTTCTTTTTTTTGATCCTTTTAAAAAATCTATAATTAACTCAGAGGACTCTTCTCCAAATTTTTGAGCTATTGTTTTTGGACCTAACTTTAATAGCTTATTTGTATACGAATTTTTTTTTCTTGTTTGCACTCTATTATTTATAATTTCATTTAGGTCTTCAATTTTCATAAAATTTAATCTCTAATGCTAATATTTTTATCTTTTAAATATTTCTTTACTTCTTTAATGCTAATTTCATTAAAATGAAAGACTGAGGCCGCTAATAATGCATTAGCCTTACCTTTAACTACACCATCATAAAAATGATCTAGAGTTCCAACCCCACCACTAGCTATAACTGGTATCTTTAAAAATTCTGATACTTTACTCAGAAGTTCATTGTCAAAGCCTGATTTTGTACCATCCTTGTCCATTGATGTTAAAAGAATTTCGCCAGCTCCGAGTTTTTGAGCTTCTTCTATCCAACTTAAAGCAAGTAAATCAGTTTTCTTAGTCCCACCATGAGAATAAACAAACCAATCATTATTATGTTTTTTTGCATCAACAGCCACGACGATGCATTGGTTTCCAAAATATTCGGAAGCTTCTTTAATAATATATGGGTTTTTAATTGCTGCAGAATTTATAGATACTTTGTCAGCACCAGCTTTAAGTAAGGCTTGTATATTTTCAATTGATGATATTCCACCTCCAACTGTAAGAGGAATAAATACCTCATTTGCAGTCTTTCTTACCACATTTACCATGGTATCTCTATTTTCTAATGATGCGCTAATATCTAGGAAACAAATTTCATCAGCTCCATTATCAGAATAATGTTTTGCTTGTTCAACAGGGTCTCCTGCATCAATTAAATTTAAAAAATTTATTCCTTTTACTACTCTGCCATCTTTCACATCTAGGCATGGGATAATTCTTGTTTTTACCATTTTAGTTTAGAATTTTTTGTGCTTCTACTAGATCTATCTTTCCTTCATAAAAAGATTTTCCCGAGATTATTCCTTCAATGTTTTTAAGATTAAGTTTTTTTAAATTTGTTAGATCAGAGTAATCTGTTAATCCGCCCGCAATAATAATTTTTTTATTAAATTTTTTAATTAGGTTTATTTTTTTAAGAAAATTATTAACAAAATCTAAATTTAAACCTTTTAACATTCCATCATTTTGAATATCTGTGATTACATAGCCCTTAATTTTTGATCTAGAATAAATCTCAAGAATATCTTGTATTTTTTTTCCTGAATTTTCATCCCATCCTTTAATCATGACATTATCTTCAAGAATATCTAGTGATATATATACTTTACCAGCATATTGATTTGATAAAATTATAACTTCATTTGGCTTTTCAACAGACATTGAGCCAATAATTAAATTATTTATTCCTGCCTCAAAATACTTTTTTGCTAAATCTATATTTCTAATTCCGCCACCTAATTGTATTGGTATTGAAATTGATCTTCTAATTTTCTTTATTGTTTCAAAGTTAATATTTGATCTACCAAATGCAGCATCTAGGTCGATTAAGTGCAATTTTTTGCAACCGATTTGTTCAAAGTATATAGCTTGTTTTTCTGGGTCTTCATTATAAACAACAGTAGAGCTATCTTTACCCTTAGATAATCTGACGCATTTATTATCTTTTAAATCAATGGCTGGAATAATTTGCACTATAGATTTTTATAGTAATAATAACCTTTAATAAAGCTTCCGTTGATATAAGCATAATATGGGTTCTCGCCCCACTTGGTATAATTTTTACCTGTAAAAAGTTTTATTGCTGCATCTTGTGTTTCTCTTACAGCCAACTGTAAAGATTTAATATTGTCTTCTTTTGCAATTTGTTCAGTGCTATCAATCATTGTTTTAGCTAAACCATAACCTCTTGCCCAAGGAGCAACAAATTGTCTTCTGATACGCGCAATGTTTTTTCTAGATTCAATGTTTGGAGCCTCATAGGCAAGTTGAAGGGTTCCGGCTATAACACCATTAAGTCTGCCAACAATAAGTTTGATATATTTATCATTAGATCTTTTAGTCCAATAATCTATTAAAATATCTCTTGTGGGAACTCTTAACCAACCAAAGCCTCCTCCGGCTTTAATTGCTTGTTCGGTGATATTACAAAGATCTGCCAAATCTACATCTGTAAGTGTTTCAATATTATCAACTGAAATATTAATTTTTTCCTTTAGTTGTGTAGACATGTTCATACTCCAATAAATTCTTTTAGTAAGTTTAATCCTTGGGAGGAACTTTTTTCAGGATGAAACTGCACGCCATATATATTTTCTTTTCCAACTATTGAAGCAAAACTTGTTCCGTACTTAGTTTCTGCCAAAATATTGTCTTTATTGGCACAATCGAAATAATATGAGTGAACGAAGTAATAGTCATTTTTATTTGAGATTAAGTTATTGTATTTAGAATTTGTTGGTATTGCCAAGTTCCACCCCATATGAGGAAGTTTTAAATTATCTCCTGGTAACAATTTAATTTGACCATCTATCCAGCCTAGGCCTTCATGGTCTCCATTTTCTTCACTCATCTTAGCTAGCATTTGCATACCAACACATATCCCCAAAAATGGTTTCTTTTTTATTAATGCAAACTCAGAAAGCTCATCAATCAATCCATCGGTTTTTTTTAAACCATTCATGCATGTAGAAAAGGCTCCTTGACCAGGCAATACAACATGGGTTGAATCTTTTACATCATTCAGTTTTTTTGAAATTAAAACGTCAGCCTCAATATTATTATCTTTTGCAATTTTAATAAAAGATTTTTGTGCAGACAAAACATTGCCTGAGCCATAATCAACAATAGTGATCTTTTTCATTAAAAATTAAAGAGTGCCTTTTGATGATGGTATGTTGTCTTTTCTTCTATTATCTATCTCGACAGCCAATCTTAAACTTTTGGCAAAAGCTTTAAAGCACGATTCAATTATATGGTGATTGTTTTTTCCATACAGGTTTTCAATATGTAAATTACATTTTGATTCATTTGAAAATGCTTTAAAAAATTCATGGAATAATTCTGTATCCATTTCACCAATTTTTTTTAGACCAAGATTAACATTCCACACAAGCTCAGGCCTTCCACTTAAATCAATAACACATCTTGATAAACATTCATCCATTGGAACATATGAAAAGCCGTATCTATTTATTCCTTTCTTATCATCCAGTGCTTTGTTTACAGCCAAAGCAATTGCGTAAGCTGTATCTTCAACCGAATGATGAAGATCAACATTGGTATCCCCTTCACATTTTAAATCTATATCTATCAAGCTGTGATGAGATAATAATTCCAGCATATGATCAAAAAAACCAATTTGTGTTGAAATTTTAGATTGACCAGTTCCATCTAAGTTAATTTCACATCTTATCTTGGTTTCTTTAGTATTTCTCTCAACTTTCCCTTTTCGCATTTTTGCCTAATATCAGTGAAATATGATTTATTCTAGGTAAATTACTTGATAAAAATAATTAAATAGCCATCTTATGAATTAATGGAAAAAAACATTATCAAATCAACAACTATTGTAGGAATTAGAAAAGATAATCTCGTTGTTATAGCGGGTGATGGTCAAGCTAGTCTTGGTAATACCGTGATGAAATCAAATGTAAAAAAAATTAGAAGGCTTGGTGCCGATGAAAGTGTTATATCGGGTTTTGCAGGATCTACTGCAGATGCATTCGCTTTATTCGAGAGATTAGAGGGAAAATTAGATCAATATAAAAACCAACTTAAAAGGGCGTGTGTAGAATTAGCTAAAGATTGGAGAACAGATAGATATCTAAGAAGATTAGAAGCAATGATGATCGTAGCTGATAAAGATGTAAGTTTGTTGTTATCAGGCACTGGTGATGTAATTGAATCTGATGATGGAATACTTGCAATAGGTTCTGGAGGCCCATACGCAAATAGCGCCGCTAAAGCATTGATTAAAAATACAAAAATGAATGCTAAAGAAATTGCTTTAGAATCACTCAATATTGCTGCAGATATTTGTATTTATACAAACCATAATATCATTTCTGAAACAATCGAGCTTTAAATATGGAATCTAGCTTTAGTCCAAGAGAAATTGTTTCTGAATTAGATAAGTTTATTATTGGTCAAAACAAAGCAAAAAAAGCTGTTGCTGTTGCTTTAAGAAATAGGTGGAGAAGAAAACAACTTGATGACTCTTTAAAAGAAGAAATAGTACCAAAAAATATTTTAATGGTTGGTCCAACAGGTTGTGGAAAAACAGAAATATCACGAAGACTTGCTAAGTTAGCAAACGCACCTTTTGTTAAAGTTGAAGCAACTAAATTTACAGAGGTTGGATATGTTGGAAGAGATGTTGAGCAAATAATAAGAGATCTTGTTGAAATAAGTATTACAAAAACAAAAATACAAATGGGCCAAGAAGTAAAGGCAAAAGCAGAAAAAAATGCAGAAGAAAGAATTTTAGATGTTTTGGTTTCTAAAAGCTCAACACCAGCTACTCGAGATAACTTTAGAAAAAAACTAAGATCAGGCGAATTAAATGATAATGAAGTTGAAATTCCAGTTTCAGCTAATGCAAATTTAAGTTTACCAACTATGGATATACCAGGCATGCCTGGGTCTCAAATGGGTATGATTAATTTAGGGGATGTGTTTGGAAAAGGTTTTGGCAATCAAAAGAAAATGAAAAAAATGAGTGTTAAAGACTCTCATGCTTATTTATTAAGTGAAGAAACTGACAAACTACTAGACAAAGATAAAATTAACTCAAGAGCATTAGATGATGTTGAACAAAACGGTATAGTTTTTATAGATGAAATAGATAAAATTACCTCTAGGGCTGATAGAAGTGGTGCGGATGTTTCAAGAGAAGGTGTTCAAAGAGATTTGTTACCACTTATTGAAGGAACTGCAGTTACTACAAAATACGGTGTTGTAAAGACAGACTATATTTTGTTTATTGCATCAGGCGCATTTCATTTATCAAAACCATCAGATATGCTGCCTGAACTTCAAGGAAGATTGCCAATTAGAGTTGAACTCGATAGTCTTAGTAAAAAAGATTTTAAACTTATTCTAACTGAAACACAAAATAGTTTGATTAAGCAGTATCAAGGACTTCTTGGAACAGAGAAGGTTGATTTGCAATTTGAAGAAGATGGAATTGATGCCATCGCCTCTCTATCTACAGAGATAAATCAGAACGTAGAAAATATAGGCGCCAGAAGGCTCCATACTGTAATGGAAAAACTACTTGAAGAGGTTAGTTATACAGCCTCTGATATAGGCCCTACAGAAATAATAATTAATAAGGAATACGTTGAAAATAGCTTAGGAGAACTTATTAAAAGTCAGGACTTATCAAAGTTTATATTGTAAAGCTCATTTAATTTTTTAATAGTTATAAAATGAGTATTTTTAAAAGCATTAAATTTGAATTACTTATTTTAGCATTTATTATATTAATTATTTTTTCTTCTTTTAAGTTAGATCTTTTTTTTTATAGTTATTTTATAAACTTAAGTGAGTGGGTAAACGGAGTTTTTCTAAAAGAATTTTTTTCAGAAATAACAAAACTTGGAAGTTCGTCTTGGTATTTTTCTACTACAATAATAGGTTTTGTTATTTTTTATATAAATAACAAACTTCAAATTATAAAAACTAATTCCTCAAAAAACCTTTCTAATTTTTTTATTTCTTCTTTTGTTTATATTTTGACAGTTGGGATAATTACTCAAATTATAAAACATGTAGTGGGGAGACCCAGACCAAATCATACTGATTTCGAGGACGTTTTTAATTTTAAATATTTTACCTTAGAATCAAATTTTCATTCTTTCCCCTCTGGACACTCTTCTACGATATTTATAGTTTGCTTTATTTTGGTTTCTGTTTTTCCAAAACTAAGATATTTTTTTTATTTTTTAGCTTCTGTTGTTGCTTTTAGCCGAGTTGTTGTAGGTGCACATTTTTTTACAGACATTCTTGCTGGAGCAATTTTAGCTTTAATATTATTTAAGGTTTTAAATAAATTAATAGAAAATAAATATAATAAATACAAATTTTCAAATTTGATTCCTGAAGAAAATTCTCAGATTTTTTATTACATTCTAATTTTATTTTTTAGTTGTGTGTTTGTGACTGCCGGCCCATCGTTAGATTTATATGTATCGTCTTTGTTTTATAAGGGGGAATCACAATTTGAATTACAAAGTTTTGATTTAACTTCAATATTGTTTCGAGATATTTTATTACCACTAATCCTTATTTATATTTTAATTTTACCAATAGTTGGGAGATTCTTTAAAATTGATAAAATTTTTTTTAATTATAAATTTTCTACTAAGGAAATAGTTTTATTGTGGATTTCGCAAATTATCAGTGTTTTAATTTTTGTTAATCTTATACTAAAAAATTTTTGGGGCAGGGCAAGGCCAAACGATGTAGTTGAGTTGGGTGGAAAAGAAACTTTTTCCCCATGGTTTGAAATAAGAAATACTTGCGAAACAAATTGCTCCTTTGTTTCAGGTGATGCCTCTGTTGGCTTTTCAATTATAATTCTATATTTAATCACAAAAAATATAATTTTCCTTTATACAAGCTTTGTTGCTGGTTTTGTATTAGGCTTGATTAGAATAATGGCTGGGGGTCATTTTTTAAGTGACATTTTTTTTGCTGGCTTTTTTATTGTAATTTTAAATATAATTTTATTTGAATTGTATAAAAAATATTATGTTAAATAAAATTCTATTGCCATCATTTATTTTTTTAATTTTATTAAAAATTGGTGCTTTAAATTTTACTACTTTTAATTTGTTTGGTGATGAAGCACAGTATTGGTTATGGTCAAAAAATATTGACTTTGGTTATTTTTCGAAACCCCCTTTTTTGTCCTGGATAATAAGAGTTTATACAGAAATACTAGGCAGTAGTTTTGTTTCATTAAAACTTCTCCCATCGTTTGTTTATTTATTGATTTCTTGGAGTATTTATAATCTTTTAATTAACGCTGGACTAAACAAAAAAGATTCATTTGCAGGTTGTTTAATTTTTTTATTTATTCCCGCTGTTTCTTTTTCATCTTTTATAATTAGTACTGATCTTTTTTTATTATTGTTTTGGACACTTTCACTTAATGAATTAATTAAGATCAATGGTGAACATAGTTTAAAAAATTTTGTATTATTAGGTATTTTTCTGGGGTTAGGTTTTTTATCAAAATATGCAGCTATATATTTTGTGATTTGTTTATTTATTTTAATTTTATTTGATAAAAGATTTAGAAAAATTTTTTTGGATAATTTATTTGGTTTTTGTCTTACTTTTTTATGTGTATTTGTAATTATCGTACCAAATATTATTTGGAACTTTAATAATGACTGGATAACACTTCAGCATACTTCAGATAATGCAAATTTTGGAAATATTGAAATAGATCTCGTTAGAGGTTTAGAATTTTTGTTAATTCAAGTTTTAATGTTAGGCCCGTTTATGGTTTTGGGTGGGATATTTGGATTTAATAAATGGAAATATATTCAAAAAATTTTTCTAATATTTTCTATACCTATAATTTTAATTGTTTTAGTAGAAGCTATTATTGTCAGAGCTAATGCAAATTGGGCTGCTCCAGCTTTAATTTCTTTATTTGCTCTTTTATATATTAGAATTAATAATTCTTTTTTAAAGATAGCTAATTACATGTTTAATTTTATTGTCTGCTTAATTCTTTTTGTAATGATTGGAGTGAGCTATCCGTCTAAAATTTTTGACCGAATAAGCGGTATAAATGATTATGCTCTAAAAATTTATAGTAGTTCTTCAGGTGGTGTCGTAAAAAATATAGTAGTTTCAGATCGGCTTTTATTTTCAAGCCTTAATTTTGAATTAAGAGATAAGGATATTAATTTCTATATGCCACATAAAGAAGGTAGTGAAATAACAAACCACTTTAAAATAGTATCTCCTCTTAATAAAAATATAAATGAAAACTTTACTTTAATTGGGAGTCCCTCAGATATTAATTATTTAGAGAAAGAATATAAGTTGTTAAAAATATATTCACCTGATCAGAAATTTACAAAAAGAAAACTTGGTGTTTACGAGGTTGTGTTTGAATAAATTTCTAATATTTTTTATTATATTTGTAATTAATACATCCTATGCAAATAATTTTAGTGCAGAATATAAGGTCAGCACAACAGGAATTAAAATTGGTAATTTTAGTTGGTCATTAAATATTAATGATAATATTTATCAAACAGAAATTAATTTGAAAAATTCTGGTATTTTTTCACCTTTATATAAATTTGAAGGAAGCTATTTTTCATCTGGGGTTATTGAAAACAACATATTTAAGACTCAGAATTATAAACAGTTTTGGAAAACTAAGAAGAAAACAAAAATAGTTAAAATGTCTTTTGATGATTATTTAATTGAATTAAAACAAGAGCCTATAGAAGAAGAAATAGCTAGGGTAGACCTAGAAGACTTATATTTATATTTTGACCCAATCACCTCTTTTATAAATATTTTACATGGAGAAAATGAGGTAAAAACAATTGATGGGAGAAGAATTTACACTCTTAAACAAAACGAAAGTGAGGATGGAAATATAATTTTAGAAATTGAAGACTATGTAAATATTTGGGCTGACCATAAAAGAAATGATTTAAAAAAAATTGAATTTTTAGTTAAAGATGATTTTCTTCCATATGAAATTCTTATTCATTTCAAAAAAAGGGTGTTTAGGTTAGAAAGAATTTAAAACTTTTTTTTTCTTAAATAAACAAAAAGAGCTCCATCGCCCCCATGTTCAAAACCCGCATCTTGATATGTTAAGACATATTTCTTAAGATCATCTTCGTTTATCCAGTTTATTATTGAGTTTTTAATCTTTCCATAGAAAAGTTTAGGGTTTGTGTCTTCCTCATTTTGAATTTTTTTATGAACACCCTTTCCTGTAATTATAAGCAAACATCTTTTATTCTTGTTATAATTTTTTTTCACCTCACTTATAAGTTTTTCATGTGCTTCGACTAAACCGTAACCATGAAGATCAATTCTTCTATCTATATTAATTTTTCCTCGCTTAAGCTCCTTGTTAACCTCACCAAATGATAGTTTAAATTCTGATCTACTAACTTTGTGTTCAGTTATTGTTTTTTTGCTGGTATTTTTAGTATTAGTTTTTTTATCTAATTTTACATTTTTTATATTAGTTGTTTTCGCTTTAACTATGGAGGTATCTTTTTTAATAGGTTTTACACCCTTCATGTTTTTTAGAAAAAAATCCTCTTCCATTATTTTTTTGTATAGTTTTTAATTAAATTCTTTACTCTTTCAGGTGTTTGCAAATACCACAAGCTGTCTAACATCTCTAGTGATGCCATGAGTTTTTGTTTTTTATTTAGAAAATAAAGCATTTTTTTAAACTTAGATACGCCTTTTGCTCCAAGCTGAAACAGCATTTCTATTAACAATTCTTTCTCTGAATTCGTATGGCCCTTTTTAAAAAAATTTTTTTTGTATTGATCATGTGCTTTTGTAAAATCTATCTCAAACAATTCTTCAAAATGTTTTTTTTTAAATTTTTTAATATAATATTTATTTTCTTTTTCTGTAATGAGATGACCATAGCCAATAGTATAAAACCCTAATTGATCTTGATAAGGCTTGTCAGAATAACCTTCGTTTTTTTTAATTCGGTCTTTAAGTTCTTTAAGGGACAAATATTAAGTTTGAGTTAATATCCATATAGGACTAGAGGAGTTTACTGGTTTTTCAAAAGTCCAAGTATCTTTATTTTTAACAATAGAGCCCTCATCATTATTTAGCATCTGTTCACTAATAAAATTGACCGATATTGATATTGTGTCATTTTCTACTTTCGCATCTGCGATACCCTCTACAATGAGTGAATAAAATTGTGATTCTGGGTTATTTGTTTTTTCATCAATTGCTTTTTCAAAAGCAGAATAAACATCTTTAGACACTAGATTTTTCAAAGTTTTTTTATCTCCATTGTTGAAAGATGAAATTATAATTTCAAACGCTTTCTTGGCACCATCAAGAAACTCTCTGTGATTAAAACTATTTACTTTTTTATATACAGCCTCAAGCTTTGTCTCATTCTCCATTAGTGATGGTATTTTTTGTAAATCTTCTTGTTTTTTGTTTTCTCGAGGTTTTGGCTCTGAAATATTTTTTTGAAATCCTGTTCTTTTCCCTAAAACACTTCTTAATCTATAAATAATAAATCCAGCAATAGCTGCAAAAATTAGAATATCAAAAAATTGAAGATCGCCGTATATCATTTGATTTTAATATAATAACTTTTTTAAATATTAATAGTTAAATTTTTTCCAGAGGGGGTTTTTTAGTTTTTTTAACATTTCTTTGTGAGCAAGATAATCTTCTTTATTAACTTCTACAATTTTAGTTTTTGTTTCGTTTTTGTTGATAATTTGAGTGTTTTTTTCTTCACTTTTTGAAACTAACTCCATGGAGAACTGCTTACCCCCTCTTAACTCCAAATAAACTGCGGCTAAAAGCTGAGAGTCAAGCAAAGCTCCGTGGAATGATCTGTCTGATAAATCAACATTAAACCTTCTACACAAATAGTCTAGATTGGCTATTCTTGTGTTTAAAACTTCTCTTGCAAGAGAAACGGTATCCACCACAGGATTATCTAAAGGGGGCAAACCCAGGATTGATAACTCATTATTTATAAAACCCAAATCAAATGACGCATTGTGAATTATCAATGTGTCATTTTTCAAAAAGTTCAAAAGCTCTTTGTGGTTTTCTTCAAATGGTTTTTGTTGATTAAGAAAGCCATCTGAAATACCTACAATGTTTTTTGCACCTTCGCTGATGCTTCTATCTGGTTTGCAATAAAATTGAAGAGTGTTTCCTGTAGGAACGTAGTTGTTGAGTTCCACGCAACCAACTTCTATTATTCTATCACCAGTCTTATAGTCAAGACCGGTGGTTTCTGTATCAATTACTATTTCTCTCATTGTTTAAATTAAAGTTTATTTATTAACTTATTAATCTTGGTTTTATAATCATTTAATGTCGAGTTATTGTAAATAACATAATCAGATTTATTTTTTCTTATAACATCTGAGGTTTGAGACTTAATTATATTTTTAAACTGTGTTTCTGTCATTTTCCTTGTTTTTTTTAATCTTTTTAATCTTGCTTGTTTTGAGGCTATTATAGATATTACTTTATGGAACTGTTTCTCTAAATTGTTTTCAAACAATAGGGGTATATCAATAAATATTAATCTGGTTTTTTTTTCTTTTTCTTGTTTTATAAAATCAGACCTCTTTTTTCTAACTATTTTAAATATATATAACTCAAGTTTTTTTCTTATCTGTTTATTTTCAAAAATAATTTTTGATATAATATTTTTATCTATATTTTTTTTTGAAATGGACTTTGATAAACCTATAGTACGTAAATAAGTAAAAAATTTTTTATCAGGATTTTTATATATTTTAGCCACCTGCTCATCTGAACTATGAATTTTAAAACCTTTATCTTTTAATTTACTACAAAGGGTAGATTTACCAGATCCTATACCGCCTGTTATTGCTATGATTTTTGTCATTAAATTTTTTTATAAATAACGTTAAGCATTTTTTCATCAACAGAAGGGTTTTTACCAAACCACATTTTAAAACACGGCTTAGCCTGTTCAATCAACATTGATATTCCATAAATCTTTTTATTTTTTGGAAACTGTTTAAGAAATGAAGTGTTTTTTGGACTGTAAACAATGTCGCTTACAATTGTAGACTTACTAATAAGTTTTAGGTGTTTTTTCAATATGGGGTTTGTTGGTGTGGTATTAATTATTAAAAAAACTCCTTTAAGGTGTGTTTCAAGATTGCTATATTTTTTTGTATACTCAGTCTTGTTTGAATACTTAATTTTTTTCTTAGACCTGTTGAAAATTAAAATATCCTTAAAGCCCCTCTTCTTTAAAACATAGTGAATGGCGTGTGATGCGCCCCCATACCCAAGAATAACAACCTTTCTGTTTTTGGTTTTTTTTATGTTTGGCAGAGTTTTGTAATATCCTGTCCAATCAGTATTGGTTCCATTTATGGTTTTTTTATTTGTTACACAGTTTACCGCACCAATTTTTTTTGCATGAGTATCTATCTTACCAAGATGTTTGATAATTTTGTTTTTAAATGGAATCGTTACATTTAAGCCAAGTGTATTTTTCTTTTCCAAAACCTCCTTTATTTTTTTATGAAAGTTTTTTTCCGTAAGCTCTAAAAATCCATAACTTGCTTGAATGTTATATTTTTTAAACCAATAGTTAAATATCATTGGTGAGAGACTTTTAGATGCCCTATTCCCAACTACATAAAGCTTTTTCATTTTTTTGAATATAAATAATCTAGCAAATTAAATAAAGGCAATCCCATAACATTAAAATAATCTCCTTTTATACTTTCAATAATATTTGGCCCCAAGCTCTCTATTTGATAACACCCAACAGAGCTTAGTATTTGTTTACCTGTTTTTTTTAAGTATATTTTTATTTCACTGTTATTAAGCTTTCTTATTTTAACATGAGTTTTTTCGTAATTTTCCCAAATCTTAGAGCCATTTAAACAAATAGTTAGGCCCGATACTATTAGATGTGTCTTTCCCGATAAAGATCTGATTTTTTTTTGGGCTTTCTCAATAGAGTTTACTTTATCTAAAATTTTTCCATTGTGATAAATAACAGTATCACAGCCTAAAACAATTTTGTTGGCATACAGTTTTTGTCTACTTACACTTCTTGCTTTTTCATAAGAAAGTTTTTTTGCAAAAATTTCGGGCTTTGTTTTTCTGTTGATGGTTTTTTTAATATCTTCTTCGTTGCAGTTTGGCTTTTTTTGTGTGAAATTTAATCCTGCGTTTTTCAATATTTTATATCTAGATTTACTTGAGCTAGCTAATATAAATTTTTGGTGCATAAGTGTGTTAATAAAAATTATAGTTATAAACACTATTAAATATAATTTGAATTTAAGAAACAGTTCTTTTGTTTTAAAAATATGTTGTCAACAACTTAATAACTTGTCTAAATATTATAGGGTGGGTGTTAATATATTTATTATACAAAATTAATAACAAGTTATTAAAAATTTATTGCATTGCAAATTATTTAAAAATAATAATTTTTTTTCAATATTCTTCTAATTAACATAATTGTTAGGGTTGTTGTTCATATGTTGGTAAATAAAGAATGATGCGATAATAAAGCAATAATTAAGCTTTTTAACCTTACAACTAATACTACAATTAAATATATAAATTATATATTTATTATTTTGACATTAACTTCATTTTTGATTATTAAAATATTTCATTTCTAAACTACCTCATCAACATTATGAATTTACAGGAATTAAAAGGAAAAGAACCCCAAGAGCTTTTAAAACAGGCAGACAAACTTGGTATAGAAAACCCTTCGTCTCTTAGAAAGCAAGATTTGATGTTTGCAATTCTAAAAACAATTGCTGAAGAAGGTGAGATTATTACTGGTTTAGGGGTTATTGAAATTATGCAAGATGGCTTCGGTTTTTTAAGGTCTTCAGAGTCAAATTATCTTCCAGGACCAGATGATATCTATATTTCTCCATCTCAAATTAAAAAATTTAGCTTAAGAACGGGTGATAGTGTTGAAGGCGAAATTAGATCTCCAAAGCAAGGAGAAAGATATTTTGCCATAACTAAAATTAACAAAATAAACGGTCAAGAAACTGATTTAGTTAAGAACAGAGTTAACTTTGAAGATTTAACACCATTGTATCCTGAAGCAAGGTTCAAACTTGAACAAGAAAAACCTATGCCTGATAATACAGAAAGAATAATTGATATTATTGCTCCTCTTGGAAAAGGACAAAGACAATTAATTGTTGCGCAACCTTTCACAGGTAAAACAATAATTATGCAAAAAATTGCTAATGCTATAACTGCTAATAGTCCAGACGCTAAACTGATTGTTCTGCTAATTGATGAAAGACCAGAAGAGGTTACAGACATGCAAAGATCAGTTAAAGGTGAGGTAATTAGTTCAACCTTTGATGAACCTGCTTCACGCCACGTTCAGGTCGCTGAAATGGTAATTGAAAAAGCTAAAAGACTTGTTGAATATAAACATGATGTTGTAATCCTTCTTGATTCAATCACCAGACTTGGAAGAGCATATAATACTGTTGTACCTTCTAGTGGAAAGGTACTAACAGGTGGTGTTGATGCCAATGCCTTACAAAGACCAAAAAGATTTTTCGGAGCCGCAAGGAATGTAGAAAAAGGTGGATCACTTACAATTATTGCAACTGCTTTAATAGATACAGGAAGTAGAATGGACGAGGTTATATTTGAAGAATTTAAAGGTACTGGTAATAGTGAAATGGTCCTAGACAGAAAACTTAGTCAAAAAAGAACCTATCCAGCCTTTGATATTGGTAAGTCGGGAACAAGAAAAGAAGAATTATTGCTTGATAAAGATGAACTCGGAAAAATCTTTATTTTAAGAAAAATACTTGCTCCAATGGGAAGTACAGAAGCCATGGAGTTTTTGTTAGATAAAATGAAAAATACAAAAACTAACAGTGAATTCTTCCAAAGCATGGGAACTAAATAAATATAATTTTTTTTATAATCTTTCTTATTTACTTATTTACTTAATATCATCTTGGGTTTAATTCCCAAAAAATGAAAGCTTCCAAAGAGATAATTTTTGCTCTTGCTACGCAAAGAGGTAAATCAGGTATAGCTGTTTTTAGGGTATCGGGAAAAGGCTCTCATACAATAATTAAATCAATATCTTCTAAAAAAAAATTTAAAACAAACTTTGCTACATTAAACGATTTATTAGACGGAAAGAGTGTTGTAGATCAAACGCTAACAACTTTTTTTAAATCACCAAAAAGCTATACAGGGGAGGATATGGTGGAAATATCTTGTCATGGAAGTATTTCTGTAATTAACAAAATAACTAAAACCCTATTAAAAAAACAGATCAGACTTGCTGAGCCTGGAGAGTTTACCAAAAGAGCTCTAATAAATAATAAGCTTAGTGTTTTAGAAGCTGAAACAATTAATGATTTAGTTAATGCAGAAACCGAAAATCAAAGAAAGACAGCCATTGGTAATTTAAGTGGAAATTTAGATAAATTAGTTAATGAAATATCAAATAAACAAAAAAAACTTCTAGCAGATATAGAGGCCATAATTGATTTTGCTGATGAAGATCTTCCTAAAGAAATATATAAAAACATAAGAGAACAAAATAAGAACATATATAAAAAAATTGAAAAAATTATAGAAAGATCAACTTTATCTAGACAAATTCATTATGGTTTTAAAATAACCATTATTGGAAAGCCAAATACAGGAAAATCTTCCTTTATTAATTATATTAATAACAAGGAGGTTTCTATAGTTACTAATATACCTGGAACTACAACAGATTTAGTAAGCTCCACGCTAGATATATTAGGAGATAAATACACATTTATTGATACAGCTGGAATAAGAAAATATAAGAACTTAATTGAAAAAATAGGCATTGAAAGATCCTTAGAGAGCGCTGAAAAGTCTGATTTAAATATAGTTTTTCTCAAAAACAATGAAAAGAAAAACTACAGTAAAATTAAATCAAAAATATTTGTTAAATCAAAATATGATACAAATAAAAAGAAAATTAGTGGGGTGTATAGTATTTCATCAGTATCTGGTTATGGAATTGAACCCCTTATTAAAACTATATCTTCAAAATTAAAGAAAAAACCAATTTCTGGACCAGTTTTTTCACGTGAAAGACATATGGAAAGCCTAAAGAAATCGCTTGTAATACTTAAAGGTTTAGATTTAAAAGAAATAGATATTGCTGCTGAAAATGTTAGAAGATCAATTATGTATATTGATGGAATTAATCAAAAATTTGATATTGAGAAAATTTTAGATATAATATTTAGTGATTTTTGTATAGGTAAGTAATTTCACGTGAAAAGAGATATGGACAATAAATTTGATGTAATTGTAATTGGTGGAGGGCATGCGGGTGTAGAAGCAGCATGTTCATCTGCAAGAACTGGATCAAAAACAGCTTTAATTACTCATAAAATTGAAAAAATAGGAGAAATGTCTTGTAATCCTGCAATTGGAGGTCTTGGAAAAGGCCATCTTGTAAAAGAAATAGATGCTTTAGATGGAATTATGGCCAAAGCTACTGATAGATCCTGTATACAATTTAGAATGTTAAACTCCAGCAGAGGTGCTGCTGTAAGAGGCCCTAGGGCACAAACAGACAGAAATTTATATAAAAATGCCATAAACAAGCTTGTAAAAGAGCAAAAAAATCTTCAAATAATCGAAGGTTCAGTTGAAGATCTAATTGTCTCAAAAAATCAGGTGATGGGTGTTGTTTTAGGTAATAATAATAAAATATCTTCTAAATCTGTAGTTTTAACTACAGGCACTTTTTTACAAGGGCTTATAAGAATAGGTTCTGAAAAACAAGAAGCTGGAAGAGTTGGAGATAAGCCCTCAATAAAACTTGCAAAAAGGCTTAAAGACCTAAAGTTTTCAATAGGCAGATTAAAGACAGGAACGCCTCCAAGATTACTTAAAAAAACCATAAATTTCAATGACTTAGATGAACAACAACCAGATAAAAAGCTTGTTCCATTTTCTTTTATCAACAGATATATCCACATTCCTCAAATATCTTGTTTTATTACCCATACTAACAAAAACACCCATGAAATAATCGCTCAGAACATTAATCTATCACCAATGTATTCAGGGGAAATACAATCGATGGGAGCTAGGTATTGCCCCTCAATTGAAGATAAGATTCATAAATTTAAAAGTAAATCATCGCATCAGATTTTTTTGGAGCCAGAAGGATTAGATAGTGATTTAATCTATCCAAATGGAATATCTTCTTCTCTCCCAACTGAAATTCAAGAGCAGTTTGTTAAGACTATTAAGGGGTTAGAGAATGTTAAAATTACACAACCCGCCTATGCCATTGAATATGATTTTGTTGATCCACAGGAATTAACACACTCGCTGGAAACAAAAAAAATAAAAAATTTATTTTTAGCAGGTCAGATAAATGGAACAACTGGATACGAAGAAGCGGCTGCCCAAGGTATAATGGCTGGGATAAACGCATCACTTAAAACGACATCAAATAAAGAATTTATAATACCTAGGTCTTCAGGATATATAGGTGTTTTGATAGATGATTTGGTTACAAAAGGAACTAAAGAGCCATATAGAATGTTTACCTCAAGGTCTGAATACAGACTATTGCTTAGAGCTGATAATGCAGATTTAAGACTTACATCTCTTGGAATTGATATAGGCTGTGTTGGTATAGATAGGCAAAGAGAGTTCGAAAAAAAATCCAAAAGGATAAAAGAAGGGTTTAAGTTTGTTAGAAATCACAAATTTTCCCCAGACGCACTTCTAAAAAAGGGGATAAAAATAAACAAAGATGGAAAAAAAAGAAATATAATAGACCTCTTGTCGTTTTCTAATATTACAACGCCTAAACTTAAAAAAATACTTCCGGAGTTAAATGATTTAGAAGATGATGTAATAGAACAAATAGAAATTGAAGCTAAATATGCCGGTTATCTTGATAGACAAAGAATGGATATACAAGATTTTGAAAAAGAAGAAAGTTTAGTAATACCAAAATCAACTAATTATAAACTAGTAGGAAGCTTATCTAATGAGATAGTAGAAAAATTATCAAAAATAAAACCACCAACTCTTGGAGCGGCCTCAAGAATATCAGGTGTAACACCAGCTGCCACTATAGCCCTTCTTAGATATATTAAAAAAAATAAAAATAAAAAAGCAGCATAAATTTGGACAAAAACACTGTAATAAAGAAATACAATCTTAGTAAAACACAAATTAACTTAATCGATAATTACTTACTAAAGTTAACAAAAAGCAACCAATTGCACAATTTAGTAGGCTCCTCCACAATTGATGTTGCTTGGGATAGACATATTAATGATTCATTACAATTGTCAGAATTTATTTTAAAAAAAAATGCATCAATAATAGATCTTGGCACTGGTGCGGGATTACCAGGGGTGATCTTATATATTTTTGGGTATGTAAATATATTATTGATTGATTCTAAAATGAAAAAAATAAACTTTATTAAAGAATTTGCATATGAGCAGAATTTAGAAATAAAAACTATTTGTACAAGGGTTGAAAAAATCAAAAATCAAAAATTTGACTTTATTATCTGCCGAGCCTTTGCTCCGTTAGTTAAATTACTAGATTATTCACGGTTTTTTACTAAAAAAAATACATCACTGCTTTTTCTAAAAGGAAGAGGTGTTAAGAAAGAAATAGATGATGCAAAAAAATTCTTCAGCTTTGAATACGATCTTTATCCAAGTCAAAGTGAGGGTGATGGACATGTATTAAAAATAAACAAATATAACAAACTGTGAAAAAAATTATTTCTATATCCAACCAAAAAGGTGGTGTTGGCAAAACCACAACCACAATAAACCTAGCCACTTCATTAGCTGCGGTGAAAAAAAATGTTTTAATTATCGATGCTGACCCCCAAGGTAATGCTAGCACAGGACTTGGATTGACCTACAACGATAGAAAACCATCAATTTATGAAATGATTCATAAAAAGAAGCTTATTACAGAAGGAATAAAAGAAACATTAATTCCTGGTTTAAAAATAATTGGAGCAAATACAGATCTAGCCGCAGCTGAGGTAGAACTGACAAATTTTGAAAACAGAGAGTTTATATTTAAGTCTATTTTTGCTGAAATTAATAATTTTGACTTTATTTTTGTAGACTGCCCACCAGCACTTGGCCTGTTAACCATTAATTCATTGGTGGCATCTGATACAACGTTAATTCCTCTTCAGTCAGAGTTCTTTGCTCTTGAAGGCCTTTCAGCCTTAATGAATACAATTAAATTAATTCAACAAAATTATAATAAAGACCTAAAAATTGAAGGAATACTACTTACAATGTTAGACAAAAGAAATTCACTAAGCTCGCTTGTTGAGAAAGATGTAAGGAAACACTTTGGTGAACAAGTATACAAAACCACTATTCCAAGAAATGTTAAAGTATCTGAAGCGCCAAGCCACGGCAAACCAGCATTAGTATACGATACACATGCAGCAGGTTCTTTGGCTTATATTGAGCTTGCAAAAGAAGTAATTTTAAATCAAAATAAAAATTATGAATAAAGAAAACAAACTAGGTATGGGCCTAGGGGCGCTTTTGTCAAAATCCAACAATAAAAATGAAAATAGTAACGGTGTTCAAAAAATTAATATTTCACAGATAATACCAAACCCATCTCAACCAAGAAAAAATTTTAGAGACCAAGATCTTAAAGAGCTCTCTTCTTCAATTAAAAACCAAGGTTTAATTCAGCCTATAATTGTTAAGCCCATAAACAATGATCAATACCAGATTATTGCTGGAGAAAGAAGGTGGAGAGCATGTCAAATAAATGGAATGCATGAGGTTGACTGTGTCATTAAAGACCTTGATGAAACCAATGTTTTAGAAGCTGCATTGATTGAAAATATTCAAAGAGAAGATTTAAATGTTATTGAAGAGGCTGGTGCTTACAAAGGATTAATAGATATAAAAAATATTAACAAAGAGAGCCTTGCAAAACTGATTGGCAAAAGCTCTAGTCATGTATCTAATTTATTAAGACTTTTAGACCTTGATAAAGAAATTCAACAATTGGTGATAAATGGGGACTTATCAATGGGTCACGCAAGAGCTTTGATAGGAGTCCCAGATGCTCTTGAAAAAGCCAAGCTAGTAATTGAAAAAAAACTTAGTGTAAGACAAGTCGAAAAATTAACATCTGAGTTTAAAAAAAATAAATCAAAGCAAACCTCAAAAGATCCAAATATTATTGATTTAGAAAAAGAGCTTTCTGACAAAATAGGACTTAAAACCTCTATACAGTTCAATGAAAATGGCTCTTCTGGGTCTCTTACACTGTATTATTCAGACCTTAATCAATTAGATGATTTAATGAAAAGACTTAAGAGGTAGTAATTTTTTTTACACTTAAAAGAAAGCGTAGACCAGAAATTAAAGATAAATTACTCTCTTTTCTTAAAACTTTTTCAGTAGATAATAATAATTTTAACAGTAACTTTTTTTTTCTTGAATTATATTGTTTATAAAGATCAATTAAAAAATTTTTTTCTTTAAATAAATAAGCTGGAATTTTTCTATTAAATTCATTTTCATTGTTACAACCAATAATTAACAAACAAAAAAACTTGCAATTGTAATAAAGCTCGTTGACATCAGATACACTTATTATTTTTTCTCTATAAGCTTCAACTATGTCTCTATTTTTTTTAAATAAATTAAAAAAAACCCTTTCTTTTCCAGTATCACTTATTGATAAAAGTTTTTTTATATTAACAACATTAATATCTTTTTTTTCTAATTCTAAAATTTTATTTAAGCTATTTTCTAAAAAACCATATTTATTATCTAGTTTTTCTAGTAACATCCAATAAACTTCTTTATCTAAACTTACTCCGGATAATTTTAAAAAATTGTTTAGAATTTTAGCTTTTGAGTTTTTGTCTAACTCATAACAATCAACTAAATAAGAATCTTTATCTTTTGCAAAGATGCTCTTAATTTTTTTATTTTTTTGTGAATTTTCCTCAGAAAATAAAAATATATCACTAGATTGACGAATATTGCTTATATTTTTTTCATCTATGCCTTTGGAATTTTTTACTAAAAAAATTTTTTTATGTTCAAATAAGCCTGCTTCTTCAACATATTCATTAATATTTTCTATTTTTGTAAGTGTAATTTTTTCTTTTTTTCTTAATAGTTCAAAAATAAGAGTATTAATTTTTTCTATAAGAGTTGCTTCGTTTCCACTAACAAAATAAAATTTTTTATCTATCTCAAAATTTTGATTTAACAGAATAGTTAATGGATCAATTTTCATATGCAATTATTAATATCAACACCTGATAAAAAAGAAACAAATTGATTTAAATTATCAGTAATTACTAATTCATATTTTTTTTCTATTGAGGCATCAGTGCCATAATTGTATCCTGCAGATTTAGGTATAATTGAAAAATAAGACAAAATTTCTTTTTCATAAACCTTACAATTGGAATTATTTAATATCAACGTATAGAAAAATCTTAATTCATATCTTAGGTTTGAGGCTGCTTGATTGGTTTCTATTGATTTTTTTGTTTTTTTCTCTTTAATATTAATCAATAAATTATATTTATTGTTTTGATTATTTCCAAAAAACATAGGAACGTAAGACTTCATAAACACCAAATCAACGCCCGAAAGAATAATATTGGTTTTATTATATAGTGGATTTATTAAATTTGTATTTTCATTATAAACAAAATCAAGGTTGTTACATGATGCAATAAAAAAAAACAAAACAAAAGAAATTATTTTTTTCATCTAATTACCAAATTAACAATTTTACCAGGAACATAAATTTCTCTTTGAACTTCCTTTCCTAATAAAATTTTCTTAATTTTATCATTACTCTTTATAGTCTCAAATACTTTTTCTTTTGTAATATTTTCATCTATTTCAATAACTGCTCTCGTCTTACCATTTATCTGCACTGCAATTTTTAAACTAACTTTCTTTTTAACATCTTCATCTAGCCATTTTTCATTAATACAAAGAGTTTTGTTTCCTAAAGAATACCAGATTTCTTCACTTATATGTGGAACAAACGGTTGTAAAATTATTGAAAGCTTATTTAAAGACCACTTAAAACCAATCTTTGAAATTTTATTTTTTGCTAAACTGTCGTTAATAATATTTACAAATTCATAAATTTTAGCGACTGATTTATTGAATTGAAATGTTTCAATATTCTCAGAAACTTGATTGATTATTGCCTTTAAATCCTCTTTGATTTCAGAGTCATTTAACTTTATTTCTTTATAGTTTTTATATTTACCAACTAGGTCGTAGATTTTGTTTATAAATTTAAAAGAAGCAGTTATGCCGGTATTTGTCCACTGTAGATCTCTTTCAGGAGGGCTATCAGATAACATAAACCACCTAGCTGTATCAGCACCATATAGGTCGATTATATCATTTGGATCTACAACATTTTTTTTTGACTTACTCATTTTTTCAATTTTTCCTGTTTCAACTCTTAAATTATTTTTATCTTTTAAGTTTTGGCCATCTTTTTCTACATCTTTTGGTTCTACCCATTGACCCTTCTCATTCTTAAATGTTAAGTGAGTGACCATTCCTTGGGTAAACAAGCCTTGAAACGGCTCGTTCAAATTAAAATAACCCAGATCCCTTAGGGCTTTTGTAAAAAACCTTGAATATAAAAGATGTAAAATAGCGTGTTCAATTCCGCCTATATATTGATCAACTGGCAACCAATAATTTATATCATTTTTATCAAAAGGTTCGCTAAGCCTAGCGTTACAATATCTAAAATAATACCATGAAGACTCAAAAAATGTATCAAAAGTATCCGTTTCCCTAACAGCTTTCATGCCTGTTTTGGGACAAACTGTTTCTTTCCAATTAGGAATATTATCTAGGGCGCTAGAAGTTTCATTAAAATTTTTAATTTCTGGAAGTTTTATAGGAAGTTCATTGTCTTCAACAGGCAATATTTCTCCATCTTCTCTATAAATAACAGGAATTGGACAACCCCAAAACCTTTGTCTAGAAATACCCCAGTCTCTTAATTTAAAGTTTATTTTCTTTTTACCAATTTTTTTCTTTTCTATCTCAGCTATGATTTTTTTCTTGGCACTTTCAATATCCAGCCCATCTAGAAAAGATGAGTTAATCATCTTTCCATTTTCAGTGTAGGCTATATTTTTAATTTTAAATTCTTTGTCTGAAATATTATTTGGTTTAACTACAGGAATTACATCTAGTTTATATTCATTTGCAAAATCCAAGTCTCGTTGATCATGAGCTGGACAACCAAAAATAGCTCCAAGCCCATATTCTTTTAATACAAAATTAGCTACAAATATTGGCAATTTTTTTCCTTTAATAAAAGGATGCTGAACTGTTAAGCCTGTATTAAAACCTTTTTTAATTTTTTCTGAATTTATCTTTTTACAATCATTTATAAATTTTACTAAGGCCGGGTTGTTTTTAGATATTTTTATTACTAGTTTGTGATCAACAGATAGTGCTAAAAAAGTTGCTCCAAAAATAGTATCTGGTCTTGTTGTAAATATTGTTATATTTGATTCTTTATTAGAAATATTAAATTTAATTTCAGCACCTGTTGATTTGCCAATCCAATTCGATTGCATTATTTTAACTTTATTTGGCCAGTTTTCTAAATTTTCTAAATCACTCAATAATTCATCTGAATAATTACTAATTTTTAAAAACCATTGAGAAAGATTTTTTTTCTCTACTAAAGCACCAGATCTCCAACCACGGCCATCTATTACTTGCTCGTTCGCTAAAACTGTTTTATCTACAGGATCCCAATTTACCTCAGCTTCTTTTTTATATGCAAGACCAGCCTTAAACATATCTATAAAAAACTTTTGCTCATGTTTATAATACTCAGGATGACATGTTGCTATTTCTCTTTCCCAGTCTAAAGATAGGCCCATTTGTAGTAATTGATTTTTCATGGTTTTAATGTTTTGGTAAGTCCAATTCTCAGGATGTTTTTTTTCTGTCAATGCTGCATTTTCAGCTGGCAAACCAAAAGCATCCCATCCCATTGGATGAAGTACGTTAAAACCTCTCATTCTCTTATATCTTGCAACCACATCACCTAATGTATAATTTCTTACATGCCCCATGTGAATTTTCCCAGATGGGTAAGGAAACATCTCTAATACATAATATTTTTTTTTATTAATTTCCTTTGATGTTTGAAAAACCTTTTCTTTTGACCAGCAATCCTGCCATTTTTTTTCAATTACTTTATGATTGTATCTTGATGACACTTTAACTTGATTGTAGTCTTAGTTTCTTTGCTTTGTTTAGTATAGCGTTTTCAATTTTAATATTATTTTCTTTGTCAACATTCTTGTTTACCCATATTTGGTTTTTATATTCCTGACAAAAAGATGTTACTTTTAAATTTTCAGTTTTCAAAGCTTTACCAGAAATAAAAATATTTAGTTTACATCTTTCACTTTCGTTATTTGAAGTTGAGTACCAATCTGTAATAATTGTCCCGCCAATTGGATCTGTAGAACTTAAAGGCATAAAATCTATTGTTTCTAATGCGCCCTTCCATAAAAATACATTTATAGACATATTAATATTATTTGAACTCACTGAGCTTTGTTCTTTTTCATCTAATATTCCTGTCAATGAAAGACCTCCTTTGCCAAATAAACCACCACCACTTTGAAGTCTTGTTTCAGCATCTCTCATTGCAAGATCCATATCCAGAGCAGAGTTAAATTTGGTTCCAGACCTTCTAATTATCATTTCTTTCGTTTGTGCTTTTGACCATAACTCTTCCATTTCCTCATCAGTTTTATTGCTGTTGCAAGAAACAACAAAAAACATACTTAGGATAAGTAAAATTCTCAGAGTAAACATGTAAATCTAAATATTGTATTGGAGCCTAAATGTAAAACATAAAAAAAACGGCACTCGTTAAAGTGCCGTTTTCAAAGATAAAAAATCTTTAATTAAAATGCCATGTTTGCACCGATGTACCATGCAGATCCATCGTCAGTAGCAGCACCTTCATCACTAGCTTCCATAGAAGTGTAACCAATCATTGCAGTCACACCAGCAGCTACAGCGTAAGATACACTAGCAGAAGTAACTTCTTTAGAGTCATCAGTAGTACCGATGCTTCCAATCGAGCCATCTTGTGAGTCACCTGAAGCAAAACCAACATTAAATGTTAGATCTCCAGATACATACTTAACACCAACTTTAGTAACTTCAGCATTGTACTCTAAGTCAGTTGCTCTACCAGCTCCAGCTACGCTACCATCAGCAAAACCTGCAGCAACTGTTAAATCACCAGTTACAGCACTTAAGCCTACATGGAAACCGCCTGTGTCATTAGTAACAGCAGTACCAGTTTTTGAACCTTCAGATTCAGAAATACCACCACCAAGTGTTACAGCAGTATCACCAAGATCAGTTACATAAGTTGCACCAATCGCAACGTGACTGTCTGTTCTGTAAGTATCAGAAGCAAGAGCAGCAGCACCTGAGTCAGTTGAAGCTGAGAATGACATTGATAGACCATCTGCTAAGAAATCAGCAGCAGTATGATACTCAACACCAAAGTTAGTTGCAGCAGTAGCAAAGTCTAACCCAGTTTGACCCATGTTAGTTGATGTAGTAGCTACACCTTCTGAACCAGCTGAACCAGGAATTGATACAGCATGAGATCCAGATGCGTTACCAGCATTTAATAGATCAAGCTTAGATCCATCAGTAAATGCTAAAGTAAATCCTGCATCACCGTCATATTTAGAAGTTTCATCCATTACTTTAAAGCTAGATGAAATAGTCATACCACCATCAGTAGTTTCAGATAATGAAACAGTAAAGTTGTTATCATTAGTCTGAGCATTAGTATCAGTTCCACCTGTTGGTGAATCAAATTCCATACCAGTTTGGTGGTTACCACTCATAGTAGCTGTTACAGCTTCAGCAACTGAAGCAGCACCAAGCGTAGAAACTAGAGCAGTTCCCATTAATAGTTCTTTTTTCATAATTACTCCTTTTGAGTTAATGAATATTCATTAAATACAAGCAACAAACCTGTATTAATTGAGCTTATTATTTAAAAATTGAATATATTTCAAAAAAAGCATAATAATTCAGTATATTTTTTTAAATAATGTTGTTTTTTTACCACACTTAAATCTATGTTTAACACTGAAAAATTCAATCAAATAAACGATTTTTTAAAAAAAACCAATAATAATACCAAAATTATTGCCATATCTAAAAATCATCCTGTTGAAAGCGTATTAGAGGCTATAAATTCTGGTGTTTATATATTTGGGGAAAACAGAGTTCAGGAAGCAAAAGATAAATTTCAAAGAATTAAAGAAAATAATCCAAAAATAGAATTGCACTTAACCGGACCATTACAATCTAACAAAGTTAAGGCAGCAATACCTTTGTTTGATGTTTTCCATACCTTGGATAGAGAAAAAATAGCTAGAGAATTCTCTAAACATTTAGAGTCTCTTGTTAATAAAAAGATTTTTCTACAAGTAAACATAGGTAAAGAAAAAACAAAAAGCGGAATTTTTCCAGAAGATGTAAAAGATTTTCTTTTTTTCCTAAGGGATGAAATGAAATTATATATCCATGGATTAATGTGCATACCCCCAATCGATGAGGAGCCATCACATCACTTTTCAAGGTTAAAAATTTTAGCTAATGAAAATAATATTAGTGAATTAAGTATTGGTATGAGTGATGATTATGAAAAGGCATTACAATTTAACCCAGCATATATTAGGCTTGGTACAATTTTATTCGGAAAAAGAATATGAAAAATAAATTAAACATTTTTTCTAATAATAAGATTAATAATTTTATAACTAAATTTCTCTCTAAATATGAATTAACTTTTTTAAATTTAGAAGACATTGATTACAAAGAAAAAATTTCAAAAGCAAATATTATCATTATAAATAATAATTTAGACGCTAACAAAATAAAATTTGAAAGCTTAAATGACAACTATTTAATATTATCAAATTTAATAAGTAATAAGGCGGATTTAAATAATAAAATACAATTATTAATTACACCAATGTCAGTAAACAATATAAAAAATAAAATTGAAAATTTTATTCATAACCTTACAGTCCGCTTTCATGATATCTCTATAGATAATGAAAAATTAACAAATTTAAAAAATAATTCTTTTTGTTATTTAACAAAAGTAGAATTAGAAATATTAACATGTTTAATAAGAGAAAAGGAAACAAGCAAAAATTTTATAAAAGAAAATATTTTAAAAATTAAATCAAATGTAGAAACTAATTCATTAGAAAGTCATCTCACAAGAATAAGAAAAAAGATGAATGAAATAGAAATTACTGCTAAAATTCTAACAAAGAATGAAAAATTACTTATCACCAGTTAATTTAAAAGCTTAGGGTTTATGAGTTTAAAAAAATTTTTACTAAATTGTTCATTATAATTGTGATTATAAATTGATAAAATTATGGACTCTTGTTTTATCTTTATTTCCATTTTTCTTAAAACTAATGGATTGTTTTCAAAGTAAATTTTTATAAAATACTTTTCACTTTCTACGTCAAATCCATGCTTTTTGAGAATTAACTGGTTATCTTCATTCTCTATTTTAGCGTCATCAAAAAAAGAACGATTTCTAAAAATATCATAAAAAAACCAAGCATTTGTATTTTTTGGATTAAAAAATTCATCCTCATCAAGTTCATAATCATAGTACATTGCCTTATTTTCATCTAAGATTATTAATATTTTTACTGGTGATAAATATTCAGCTCTAACTCTTTTCTTGCTAATAAATACCTTCCCCTCACTTAAACTTTCTCCATCGTTTTGTAAAAATGATGCAGAAAAGTTTTGTAGTGATCCCAAGTAGTTTATCAGAGATATTTTGTTATTTGAACCAGAGTAAACTTTGGTAGTGTATAAGAAAAAAATAATTAATAAAAAATAAAAAAAAATTTTTTTATTTTTTAATAACATGTCTTTTACCAGCATTATTTGCTTCACTAATTATTCCATCCTCTTCCATCTTTTCTACTATTCTAGCAGCCCTATTATATCCAATTTGGAGATATCTCTGAATATAGCTAGTAGAAACTTTTTGTTGTTTAATAACAACGTCGACTGCTTTCCCATAAAGATCATCAGTATTATTTGAGATTAAATCATCATTAGATGAGGCAAGCAAACTATCCTCGGACAAAGATATTTCTTTTTTATAATCAAATGTTGCTTGTTTTTTTATATGATTGACAACATTATCAACCTCATTTTCAGAAACAAAACCACCATGCAGCCTCTTTATAATTGCTCCATTTTCTAAAAATAACATATCACCACTGCCTAGTAATTGCTCAGCACCCATTTCGTTAAGTATTGTTCTGCTATCAAACTTACTTGAGACTTTATAACTAATTCTACTTGGAAAATTTGCTTTTATCGTACCAGTGATAACATCAACACTAGGCCTTTGAGTAGCAGTAATTAAATGTATGCCTGATGCTCTTGCCATCTGCGCTAATCTTTGAACTAGTGACTCAACTTCTTTACCAGCTACCATCATTAAGTCCGCCATTTCGTCAATTACAACAACAATGAAAGGCATTTTTTCTAATAGAATTTCTTGTTTTTCAATAATTGGCATTCTCGTATCTTCATCAATACCTGTTTGTACTTCTCTGTACAGTTTTCTTCCTGAAGAAATAGTTCTTAAAACCTTATCATTATAAGAATCAATATTTTTGACATTTAAAGAACTCATCAATTTGTATCGATTTTCCATTTCTCTTACAACCCACTTAAGAGCAAATACTGCTTTCTTTGGATCTGTCACAACTGGTGTTAATAAATGAGGTATATCTTCATATATACTTAGTTCTAACATCTTAGGATCAATTAATATTAACTTACATTCGTTAGGTTTAAATTTGTATAGTATGCTTAATATCATTGTATTGATACCTACTGATTTCCCAGAACCAGTTGTTCCAGCTATTAATAAATGAGGCATTCTCTCTAAATTTGCAAAAATACTTTTACCCGATATGTCCTTTCCAAGCGCCAAAGTAAGAGAGTCGTTTTCTGTCTCAAATTCTTCTTCTTCAATTAAATCACCAAATAAAACACTGTCTCTTTTCGTATTTGGAATTTCAATTCCTAAACTTGTTTTTCCTGGTTGAGTTGAAATTCTTGCTGAAATGGATGACATTGCCCTAGCAATATCATCAGATAATCCGATCACTTTACTTGACTTAATGCCAGCGTTTGGAACAAACTCAAACAGTGTCACAATTGGACCACTACTAAAACCAATAATTTTTCCTTCTACACCATATTCAGAAAGTGTTTTTTCTAATTTAATAGCAGCATCAGTATTTATTTTATCTAATTCTTTATTTTTGTTGTTTTTTAAATTTGATTTTGAAAGAAGATCTTTTGATGGGAGGGTAAAGCTAAAACTATCCATCTCAAGTTGTTTTTCATTTTTTGATTTTACGCTTTTTTCTTTATTTAAATTAACATAATTTTTTTTTCTTATCGTAGGCTCACTTCTTAAATTTTTCTTAGCTGAGTTTTTTTTAATTTTCACATATTTTAGCAACTTAAATATCGAAAACAAAATTTTAAAGTATTTAAAAAACTTTAAGAAAGAAGCAATTTTATTTATCCAGGATAAATTTATTTTAAAAGAAAATAATATTAAAATTATTCCGAATATTAATAGTAAAAAATTTATAATAAAAAATATAAAAATATTTTCCAAAAAATTTAAATTAAAATTTTTAAGTATATCTATTAAGAATTGAGAGATTAAACCTGTCTTCAAATAAGTAATGCTAACTAATTTTAAAGAAACATTAATAATTATTATTCCTGTGAGGTTTGATATAAATTTAAGTATTATTAACCGGCTTGTTGCGCCTAAGAATAACTTGATGCCTTCTATCGTTATAAAAAATGCCAACAAATAACTTAGTGTGCCAATAAAAATTAATGAATAACTTGATAAATATGCACCAAAAAAACCCAAAAGATTTTCAATTTTATTATCACTAATATTATAGTTTAATTGATTAAAGCCCGGATCATTTGGAGAGTACGAATATAGACTTGCAAAAAAAGACAGGCCAAATACAAATAAAACTATACCTACTAAAAATTTAAGAACGAAATTTCTAAATGAACCATACTTGAACATATAGTTAGATTGTAATACATTTAGATTATGGTAATTCGAAGAAAATTATGAAAGAAATTCAATCAAACATTAATATAATAGGTGGAGGTCTGATAGGGGCCGTTACAGCATATTCACTTTCTAAACTTGGTAATAAAGTAGTAGTTTTAGAGCAAAATGCTAAGTTTAATCATAAAAATATTTTAGATAAAAGAACAACAGCAATTTCAGAGGGTACGAAAAAATTTCTTGAAGAAATAAATATTTGGGACGAAATTGGAAATTATGCAGAACCAATAAAGAATATTCAGATAATAGACAGAAATCAATCAAACAAAATTTATTTTGACAACCAAAGAAGAAAATCCAATCTTGGATATATAGTTAAAAACGAATTTATACTTCATTGCTTGTATAAAAAATTACAAAAACAAAAAAATGTAGAAATTTTTAATAATGTTTCTATTAAAGATATTTTTTATCAAGGCGATAGGATCATAACCAAGCAAAATAGTTTCTATGTTAATACAAATATTCTATTTGCGTGTGATGGGAAAAACAGCTCTATAAGAAAAATTTTTAAAACACCAATTTATAGAAAAGATTATAAAAAAAAGGCAATAGTAATAAATTTTTATCACTCCAAGAATCACAATAACACTGCATATGAGTTCTTTTTTAAAAATGGACCTCTTGCAATCTTACCAATGCAAAAAAATAAAAATCAGTTTCAAAGTTCCATAGTTTGGACAAACACTAATAAATTTATAAACTCTTTACTTTCTTTAGATGATAATAATATTATTTCTATTCTAAACGAAAAGATACAGGGAAGTGTAGGGGAGATAAATAAAATAATCACCAAACAAACTTTTCCATTAAAAGCTCACTTAAACTCGAAATTTTTTGAGAATAGAATTATTTATTTAGGTGATTCAGCCCACTCATTTCATCCAATTGCAGGACAAGGATGGAATCTAGGCATGCAAGATGTAGAAAGTTTATATAATCTTGTTAAAAAATATAACTCTCTAGGTTTGGAATTAGGAGATGAGATATTTTGTAAAGAATTTCAGAAAAATAATTTTTTTAAAGCCTATAGGTTATATCAAATTACTGATAAAGTTGATAGTGTCTTTAAATTAGACAACACATTTTTTAATCATGCAAGATTTTCAACTATCAACTTAATAGAGAAAAGTAAAAAATTAAAAAATCAGATAAGTGATTTTGCTATGGGTGTTAATTAATAGTTTTACTATTATTATCTTCAACTATCTCAAGCTCTAAAATTGAATGAAGCTTTTTATAAAAATCACTCAAATTTTTTGTTTCCAAAAGTACCTGTTTTTCAATGTCACTAAAAGGGGATATCATTGCAATAAACTTTATAATTTGATTAAAATCTATACTTTGAATTTCTTCTAAGTTTAAATTAATTTTTTTGACTTTAATATATTGGCTATACTTATCTAAAAGATTATTTTTTTGTTTTTCATTTATAAAGTTTTTATCTTCCTCAAAATCCAACATTTCAGCTTCAACCAACCTAAACTTATATTTTTTTTCTAACTCTTTCTTAACTTTAAAACAATTAGTACCCTGAAGACTAATTAAATATCGTCCGTCTGCTGTTTCACTAAAACTATGAATTTTCCCAATACAACCAATATTATAGAGCTTATTTTTTTCATCAGATTGTATCATTCCTATACATCTTTCTTTTGAAAGAGCGTAGTCTACCATCTCAATATATCTTTTTTCAAATATATTCAGAGGCAAGCTTGTTCCAGGAAAAAGGACGGCACCGTTTAAAGGAAAAATAGGGATTTCCATGTTATGAAAACATTAATTGTGAAAGTTTTTTCCTATATTGAATAGTAACTTGATCAGTATTTCCAAGTACAGCAAAAAATTCTACCATTTTATTTTTTATACTATCCTTGTTTTTTGGATAATTTTTTAGAAGCAAATCCATTCCCTTTTCATATTCTTTCATTGAAAAATATTTATCTGATATTTCTAAAATTAAATCAACATTATCTGGTTCACTTTCAAGCTTACCAAGTAAATCATTAATATTTGGTCCGGATGAATTATTTTTCACGATTTCCATTTTTTTTAAAACCTGTTTAACTTGATCCTTTTCTTGCACATCTTTTTCTAATGAACTAATAAACACCCCAACCTCTTCAAATTGTTTAAGCTCAATCAAACACTCTAAATAAAAACAAATACCTTTAATTTCATCTGAGTTTTTAGAAATAAATTCTAGAAGAGTGTCTTTAGTTTCTTCAAACTTACTTTCAGCCATTGCTTTTTCTATTTCATTATAAAATTCAGTGAAATCTTCATTAATTTTAGATCCTAAACATTTTTCAATAAACTCAATAATCTGACCTTCAGGAATAACGCCTTGAAATGCATTAACAATTTGTTTATTTTTGAATGCATATACAGTAGGAATTGATTGAATTCTTAATTGTGCAGCAATTTGTTGATTTTCATCAATATTAATTTTTACTAAGGTGACTTTATCTCCTGATTTTAATATTATTTTTTCTAAAATTGGCGTTAACTGTTTACAAGGACCACACCAAGGAGCCCAAAAATCAACAACAATTAATTTACTTTCACTTGCCTCAATTACCTTATCATTAAACTCTGTTTCAGTAACATCGATTATATTTGAATTTTCACTCATAAAGATTTGACTATACTATAACTATCTAGAGAAAAAATATGAATTTTTTTATTATTTTCAAGGAGGAAGTTTATAAACTCTGAAGTCTTTATACTTATAGTTGTGGTATTTATTAGGGGGTGGAAGTTAATTATTTTACTGTTAAAAAGTTTTTCATCTAAGTAAAATGCAACAACATTATCTTTATCGTTAAGGAGAGCAAATGGCGAGACTGATCCTGGCTTAATACCTAAAAATTCTTCTAAATATTCAGCATTAGCAAATGATAAATTCTTAGCATTTATAGATTTAGAAAATTGCTTTAAATCAACCTTTGCATTTTCATCACAACTGAAAAGAAAAAAATTATTTTTTTTATTTTTTAAAAATAAATTTTTTGTATGTGCTCCTTTAATTTCACCTCTGAGATTTTCAGAATCTTCTACTGTAAATAAAGGATCATGATCATGAATTTGAAAATCTTTATTTTTTACACTAAGTAATTCAAATAAATCTGTCTTTGTAAGCATAAATAATATTATATTTATTAAGAAATAAGGTATTTAAATACAATTACAAAATTAACAATGGGAAAAAAAGCAGTAGTTATAGGAAGTGGTTTTGGAGGTATAGCGATTAGCTTAAGATTAAAAAAGTTAGGCTATGATACAACGATTATTGAAAAACTAGACGAGCTTGGAGGAAGAGCAAGAGTTTTTGAAGTAAATGGTTTCAAACATGATGCTGGACCAACGGTCATAACAGCACCATTCCTTTTTGATGAATTATTTAGTTTATTTGGAAAAAAAAGAGAAGATTATTTGAATTTTGTTCCTCTTGAACCCTGGTATAGATATTATTTTCATGACGGCAAGACTTTTGATTATTGTTCTACAGTTGAAAAAACAAAGAGTGAGATAAGTAAATTTGATAAGAGGGATATAGAAGGATATAACAAACTTTTAAATCAATCAAAAAAAATATTTGATGTGGGTTTTACAAAACTAGCAGACAAACCATTCACCTCTTTTTTTAAAATGCTAGGCGTTATTCCTAATTTAATTATTTTAAAAAGTTATTTCACAGTATCTCAACTCGTAAATAGTTATCTCAAAAACCCTTATCTTAGAAAAGCATTTTCAATTCACCCTCTTTTAGTTGGAGGTGATCCACATACAACAACATCAATTTATGCTTTAATTCATTATTTAGAGAGAAAATGGGGAGTATTCTTTTGTATGGGAGGTACTGGTAAAATTGTATCTGAATTAAAAAAATTAATGGTCGATTGTGGTGTTAAAGTTAAAACGAACACAGAAGCTAAAGAGCTTATTGTTGAAAATAATAAGATTACAAAAATATTAACAAACAATGAAGAAATTACAGATCTAGATCTGGTAGTTTGCAATGCTGATCCACCAATGGTTTATTCCAAACTTTTAAAAAAGCAAAATTTAAGTAGACCTATCTTAAAAGAAAAAAACTTATTATATTCAATGGGTCTCTTTGTGCTTTTTTTTGGAACGAAAACACAATATCATAAAGTCGCCCATCACACTATTTGGATGACTGAAAGATTTAAGTCTCTACTTCATGATATATTTAAAAATAAAATATTGTCTGAAGATTTTTCTTTATATATTCATAGACCTACTGCAACTGATAAATCTTTTGCTCCAGAAGGTTGTGATAGTTTCTACGTTTTATGCCCTGTGCCTAATTTACAAGGCAATATTAATTGGGATGTTGAATCAGAAAATCTTAAAAATAAAATAGTAAAAGAATTATCTCAAACAATTATGCCAGATTTAGAAAATAACATCACTGATGTTTTTTGGATGAATCCTAAAGATTTTAAAAATGATTATAATTCTATGCATGGCGCAGGTTTTTCTATAGCTCCAATTTTTACTCAGTCAGCTTGGTTTAGATATCACAACAAAGACAAAAAAATTAAAAACCTATATTTTTCTGCCGCAGGTTCTCATCCAGGTGCTGGAATACCCGGAGTTCTTTCTTCAGCCAAAGTCGTTGAAAATATTATTAAATCTGAATTAAAATAACAATGATTGATCTAGAGCTTAATTCCTCGAAAGATCTTAAAAGAGAAGGTAAAAGTTTTTATTGGGCAAGTTTTTTTCTACCAAAAAATTCAAAAAAAAATGCAGGTATTCTGTATTCAATTTGTAGATATTTTGATGACATTGCTGATAAGCATTATGAAGATAAAACTATCTTTCTAAAAAACTCAATTGAAGAAATTAAGAACAATCAAAACAATAAGATAAATGTTTTTTTGCAAAAAAATAAAATTAAAAACTCAATATTAATTGATTTAATAGAGGGTTTAATCTTGGATCAGAAAAAAATTAGAATACAAAACAAAGAAGAGCTCATAAAATATTCTTATCATGTTGCTGGTACTGTTGGATTAATGATGTCTCAAATTATAGGTGTAAAAAATGAAAAAGCTGGAAAATCTGCAATTGATTTAGGAATTGGCATGCAACTAACAAATATAGCTCGTGATGTTTGCGAAGATGCAAAAATGAAAAGAATATATCTACCTGCTGATTGGATACCTGATATTTCACTAAAAAACCTAAACGATCTTGATGAATTAAGTTCAAATAAAGACGAAGAAATATCAAATGCAATAAATAGGGTAATAAGTCTATCAGAAAACTTTTATCAAAATGGTTATGCTGGATTAAAATATATACCTATCTCTGCTAGGCTAGGAATTTTTATTGCGGCCAATATATATAGAGGTATTGGTATTAAGATTAAATCTAAAAAAAATAAATATTTTAGAGAAAGAGTATATTTAAATTTTTTTGAAAAATTTCTTATTACAATTAAATCAGTTTTAGTTTTCATCTTGCTTCCTTTGATGAATTATCGATATAAAAAAATAAGAGAAAGCTTACCTAATGAAAATTTATAAAGCTGCAATAATAGGTTTAGGTCCTAGTGGGTTAGCAGTTAATAAAATTCTATATGGAGACAGTTCTATCGAAATTATTGCATTTGAAAATGAAGATATAAATAATAGAGATAATTTTTTTGGTTTTTGGTTAACTGAATGGATGAAGCCATTTGAAAATATTATTGAAAAAAAATGGCACAAATGGAGTATTGGAGATAAAAATATTAACATAACACATAGTAGTGGTGAAAAACCATATTGTGTTATTAGTTTTAAAAAGTGGAAAAACTACTGCTTAAAAACTAAAAATAAATTAAAAATAAAAAATAAAAAAGTTGTTAATTATTTACCTGTAAAAAATTATTTTAAAATAATTACCGCTGATAACAATGAGTATTATGCTGAAAAAATATATGATTCAAGATCTATAAAAGAAAAAAAAGATGAATTATTACAACATTTCTTTGGAATAAATATTACCGTTGCTGATAATACTTTTGATGAAAATAAATTGACCTTAATGCATTTTACAAAAGAAAAAAACCTATTACATTTTATTTATGTTTTACCATTTAGTCACAATAAAGCTCTTGTTGAGTCTACTGTATTTTCAAAAAAAGTTTTAAAAAAAAATTGGTATAGAGAGAAAATTAATGACTACCTAGGTGAAAAAAATATTAGTGACTATAAAGAAAATAGTACAGAAATAGGCATTATACCTATGTTCTTTGCAGAAGAAAAAAATTCGCCTAGATCAAATATTTTCAATATTGGAATTAGAGGAGGTGCATGTAAGCCCTCTACTGGATACGCCTTTTCATTTCTCATCAAGCAAATTCAACTTCTAAAAAATTCAAAAAAAAACTATGTAAATATTCATAAATTTTTGGAAAGAAAAATGGACAAAATATTTATTAATTTTTTAAAAAATAATAATGAAGATGGCCAGTCTTTTATTAAGCTTGCTTCTAATCTAAATGGAAATGAGTTCCAAAGTTTTATGATGGGTGAGTCCAATTTTTTAACTAAGTTAAAAATTATTAAAAGTATGCCAAAGTTACCATTTATAAAAGAATTATTTAAAATAAGATGATTTTTGATCTTACAGTTTTAAATTTAATTTCTTTCTTACTTATTTTTTTTATTGGGCTTCCTCATGGATCTTTTGATGGTGCAATTGCCTCATTGGTAGGATTCAGTACTAAAATCCAATTTTTACAATTTCTCTTTTACTACATCACTTTATTTCTCCTAGTAATTTTATTTTGGTTACACTTTCCTATTATTGCACTGACTATATTTATCATTATGACCGTCGTTCATTTTGGCTTGTGTGATTGGACAAACTTTAAAATAGATAATTTCAAGTATTCAGTGGCTTTTACTTATGGGATGACAATTATCTTTGGCATTATATTTTTTAATGAAAATCAATCTTTTGTGATTTTTGAATACCTTACTAGTGATAAAATATATATGTTTCAAAGATATTTTTTCATTCCATATTTTGCAACTTTATTATCAATAATTTATTTCATTTATCTATCTTTTTTTGAAAAGAAGTTAAGAAAAGGAGTTATTGAAATTTTATTTCTTTTATGTATTTTTTATTTTTCTGATCCACTTCTAAGCTTTGCAATTTATTTTTGTTTTTTCCATACTTACAAGCATCTAAAACATTTGATTAAAAATATTTATTTAAATTTAACAAATAAAAAATTTGTTATTTACACAACATTATTATTTACAATAGTTTCGTGGGTTGGTGGTTTAGGAATTGTTTACTATTTGATTCAAAATTTATCTTTATATGAGTCACTATTAAAAGTAATTTTTATTGGGCTTGCTGCATTAACTCTTCCCCATATGCTGCTTGTAGATGTTGTTTACAGAAGAAGATTTAAATAAACCAATTTCTCAAATATTGACTTATAAATTCAAAATGGTTATTGTGTAATTTAAGCGGGCGTAGCTCAGGGGTAGAGCGCAACCTTGCCAAGGTTGAAGTCGAGGGTTCGAATCCCTTCGCCCGCTCCATCTATTTAGATAAATTATTTTTAATTTACTTAATATCATTTGTGAATGGAAGTTGTAGTAATGTTGATATTAAGTTTTTAAGCTACTTTATTAACAAATCTTCGATCTCAGATTAATTTAAAAAAAACGTTAAACATTTATTAATTATAGTTTTATATTATAAATATTATGCATATTTTAGATTTTAAAAAAAAAATAAATGAAATAGAAAAATTAAAAAAAGAAAAAGACTTTTCATTTTCAAAACTTTCAGAATTATTCAAACTTCCATCTGTAAATGGAATATGTGAGCTTTATTTTAATAATTATTCATTCTTTATGCTAAATATTTCAAATGATGATGCTGTAGTTCTTAAGTATTTATGGAGAAATTTTTATGAAGAACTCTCACTTAATTTTTGGTATAAAATTACAAGAAGAGACGGAATTTTTTTTGATATAGGTTCACACACTGGTATCTACTCTATAGTTGGTAACTTGAATTGCGACAAAAATAAAATTATTTCTATTGAGCCATTTTTTCTCAATTATTCAAGATTATTAACCAACTTAAAAATAAACAAAATAACAAATAATAATTGTTATTTAGCTGCAGCCTCTAATGAAAATGGTATAGCTAAATTTAAAGTGAAATCACATCAAGGATATCATAGTTCAGGAGGTAAAATATCTGAAAATGGTAAATATAGCGTATCTAAAATAAAAATTGATGATTTTAATTTAAGTTCAGAGGTTAAAGGTATTAAAATTGACACAGAAGGTCATGAATTTCAAGCAATTGAAGGTTCAGAAAAAATTATTAACAGAGACAAACCTGATATTATATTTGAAATAAATGAACAGTCATTTGATATGTGTATTAATTTATTAAAAAAATACAAATATAACTTTTATTTTTTAGATGAAATTAATAAAAAGATTGAGAAGATAGATAAATTTCAAACTAATTTACTTAGACCCGAGGGCTCGAATTGTCTTGCATCAGTAAGTGAAACATGGATCAAATAGTTTTTTTTTGGGTTGGTGAAAATTTATCTATACCTAATTATTTTGTAAACTCAATTATACTGACTTCAGAAAAAAAATTTAAAATAATCCAAGTTACTGATTTTAAAACAGAAGAAATTAAAGGAGTAGATAAATGCTTACGAACTGAGTTGCCAAGAGATATAATGACGGCAAGACTTAAAGCTTATTCATTGGTTGAAACATTTAACTCAAAAACAATATTTTGTGACGCCGACACCTTAATGATAAATACTTTTGATTTTTCAAAATTTAAAAAGGGATATCATATAATGAAACGTATTAAAAACGATATGATTAATCATAATCATCCAGAACACTATCCTGAATTCAAAAATAAATATTTTATGGATCTTATGCCCTTCTTATTTGGAGCAATAATTATTAATCAAGAAAAAAACTTCTTTAAGAATGTTTATAATATTTGTTTAAAATTACCCTCTAGATTCCATAGGTGGTATGGTGATCAAATATCATTACATATTTATTATTTAGATAATAAATCAAAATTTAATTTCTTCAAACAGAATGAATATATGCATATCGTAAGTAAGAACGATGATCCTGATGCGGAGTTTAATTTTTTAATAAAAAATAAAATTCCTTTTATTACTTTTAAAGGATCCATATCAAAGAAAAGAATTGGTGAATATTTCAATCTTATGTGTAACTAAAAAAACTTAGATATTTATTTTAAACTATAAATACATATCAAATTCTTGTGCCCAAGATCTTAACATCCAGGATACGATTTTTCTTTTACCAGAAATTAATAGGCCAAGTTCTGGATTTTCAGAAAAATTATCTTCAAGAATAGCATTTTTAATACCATCTTCCTTATTTATATCATTTAAAAATTTATTTCTTAGATACTTGTCAGTTTTTAACCAATGAATTATTGGAGCTGACCATCCAGTTTTGGGTTTATTTAATATATATTGAGGAAGTTTATTCTGATAAGTTTTTTTTAAAATATACTTTGTTTCGTCATAATTTAATCCAAATTTATATGAAGATTTTATATCTAAGCAATATTGCATAAATTTTTTTGATGCAAATGGAAATCTGCCTTCCATAGAATATGCCATACCATACCTGTCATTTCTTGAGAAAAAATCCTCAGAAACTGTAGTTATACAATCAAGAGCCATAGCAGAGTTCGAAATATCCTCTGGATTCCATATTTCCTCAGGCAATGTCTTAATTAGTATTGAGTGTAAATCATCATAATTAAATTTCATATTAAGCAATATTGGGGCTCTAAATTTTACCATCCACATTTTAATAAAATCACTCCAACTTTTAGGTTTTTGTTTGAGGTGATACATTTTTAAATATTTATTGTAACCACCAAAAATTTCATCACCTATATCTCCTGACATAGTAACCACTGTATTATTTTTAGATAAAATATTGTTTGTAAAAAAGTACATCGGTAAACACCAATTATATCGAGGCTCCTCTATATATTTAATTGAGTCACTCCAGTTTTCGACAAAGGTTCTTGGAGTTATTTTTATTTCATTATGTTTAAGATTAATTTCTTTTGCAAATTTTTTTGCAATTTCAGCATCACTATTATAATTTTCACCATCCTCTATATTTGGTTCCATTATTGTTGTAAATGAATTCAAAGTTTTCAGTTTAATTTTTAAATTATTGGCTATTACTGATGAATCCAGACCTCCAGATAAAAATATCCCAAAATTTCTAAGACCTAATGTAGAGTTATTAACGGTTAATAATGATTCATTATAAAATTCCTCCACATTAAAATTTTTATTCGAATTAGGTTTAATTAAGTTTCTAAAAGTTGATTTTATTTTTTTATATAAAAGATCATAAACTATAGTTTCACCAGGAAGGATTTTAAATATACCTTTAAATAATGTTTGTCTTAAAACATTTGCTCCAAGTAGACATGTACAGGCTAATCCGAGCCTGTCTATTTTTCTAGAATTAGGCAATATATCTATAAGACCTTTAATCTCAGATGAAAAAACAATACCATTCTTAACTTCAGCAAAATACAAAGGTTTTATTCCTGCATGATCTCTTGATAAAACTATTTCATTTTTATTTTTATTAAAAAAAACAAAAGCATGCATAGAATCAATAAGGTTACATATTACCTCTTCATAACGAAAATTATCTAATAACCACCCAAGTAGCTCAGTATCACATGTAGATTTAGGTATAAATTTATCCTTAAATTTATTTACCAATTGATTATAATTAAAGATTTCACCATTATAAGTAATTATGTTTCCATTATTAGTGGTATGAGGTTGAACCCCATCTTCAGGTTTCGATGTAATTGCTAAAAGATTATGACCAAGTGTAAGATATTCGTTTGACCAAATAGAATTACCATCAGGTCCTCTGTGGGCACATCTGTTAATCATTTTTTTTACCAGACTTTTATTATTTTCAGTTATTCCAAATACTCCACACATTATTGATATTAATAAATATTATTTTTTTAGACTTTTCTAATATCACAATATTATAAAAATTTATTAATATTTTATTAGCGCTTATAAAAACTCATGGAAATTAAGTTTACTAAAACTTTATGATCTTATTTTAAAAGATAAAATAATAATTATATAAATTTAATTAATATATGTTTTTTATTATAGTCAAAAAATAATAACAAATCATTAAAATAATGATAATATAATTTAATGCAAATAATCAATCTCTTTCCGTTAACAATTGTTAAAGAAAAAATTTTAATTCAAGAAAATGAAAGAGAACAATTAGTTAATGAAATAAAAAAAATGAAACAACAAGATAACGAGCAGCAACAAAACTCTAATGCTTGGACAGGAGATACTAAAGGTTATGAATTTCTATTCTCAAATAAACTGTTTAGCGATTTATCAAAAAAAATTTCTAAAGTAATTGTTGATTATTTAAAAACCTTAGAAATAAATACCTCTCTTTTAGATATATATTATCAAAGATCTTGGGCTACTTTTACAGAAAATGAACAGAGTATAAATTATCACACTCATTCTCAATCAAATATAAGTTTCGCATACTATCTTTTAAAACCTAAGGGATCTGGTGGAATTATTTTTCGATCTAATGAATTACAAAATGAGATAGCTAAAAATATTTTTACTAGTAGCAAATTAGAAAAATCTCTTATTAATAAAGCAAATGCATTTAACTCTGACAAATCTATGTTTGATCTAGATCAAGATTCAATAATTATTTTTCCATCAAAAACCCCACATGCAACAATGCCGAACAAATCTGGACTACCTCGCATATCAATATCTGGAGATATTTCTATAATGTTAAAAGAAAGTAAAGGTTTTGAACATCTCATGCCTAATTTTAATAAATGGAAAAAGTTTTAATTTCTTAACTAAAAATATCAATCATTAAAATAGACATGCTGCTCAATTTTAGGATATTTATCTTTAAAGTTTAAAAAAATATCTTTCCAAACACTTTGTTTTTTTAAACATAAATGTATATTATTACCATCATCAAAGTGCTTAGAAGCTGGTATTGTAGCGATTACAACAAATATAAATTTATTTGCTAATTTAAAAAGATTATCAATAAAGTTTAATACGTCATCTTCAGGAATATGTTCTATAACATCAGTACAAATAACAGCATCGTATTTTTTCTTTGGATGTAGTGAAAATTCTGCTACACCTGGATCATATAAATATATCTCATTTATTTTCCAAAAATCTGATAAATTACGAAATTCTTTATCATTTATCTTAAACTTATTTTTATAAAAAAACCCTTTTCCACAGCCATAATCAAGTAGAGAAGTACAACTGTTAATCTCTATAATCTCTTTTATATTAGGTATCCATTTTGATAATGAATATCCTAAAAAAGTACTAAAACCAGGTTGCCCTTTTACACCGTTTTCATGAAAAAATTTGTACTTTTCAATCACCTCATAATAATAATCTGAATAATTGCTCATCTTTATTTACCAATATTTGACAAATTTATTATAGATATAAAGGTAATTATTAAACAATACAAAACTTAATTAATATGACCTTTAATCCAGTAGCAGCTTTAAATGTTCTTGAATGTAAAAATATGATCGCAAAGGATAAGCCAAAAGCTATTGATCTGGGTTCTCAAACTGCATCAATAGATAGTATATTTATAAAAAATTTAATTGATCAAAATAAACCATTAGATGATCTTCAAAAGAAAGCTTTAAAAAAACTATCAAATAAAAAAAACTTTACTACAAAAGATTATTTTAACTCAATTGGATTTAACGAATACAAATCAATTGATATAAATGGAGCTTATGAAAGTTTCCAATTTGATTTAAACAAAAACATTTTTGAACACTACAATTTTGATCAAAAGTATGATCTTGTTATAAATAATGGTACTGGTGAGCATGTTTTTAATCAATACTCATTATTTTTAAACTTTCACAATTTAACATTAGTTAATGGGATAATGTTAAATATACTGCCATTTATTGACTGGATAAACCATGGTTTTTATAATTTTAACCCAATTTTTTTTGCTGATTTAGCTGCCTCAAATGGTTACAAGATTATTAAAATATCATTAGCAAATAGAAATGGAGCTGAATTAAAACTGACTAGTGAAAATTTTGAAATACTATTTGAGCAAATAAAACCTAATAGAGGAAATTCAAAATTTGAGAAAATGATTGAAATTGCAAAGGATAAAATAGGCAAAAATATTTTGTTAGTTGTAGCAACTAAAAAATTATCTGATAGTGTATTTAAAATTCCACTTCAAGGGAAATACTTAAATGATGTTTCTAATTTTAAAACAGATTATAATTCTCAAGAAATAGGTAGTGCCGGAGCAGCTAATCAAATTGCTGATAATATAAAACGGAACAAATAATTATTTTTCTAAAAAGTTTCTATAATTAAATAATTCAAAATTAAATTCTCCAATTATATTAATATATTTTCTATAGAAATTTGTCTTACTTCTTTTTGTAACTCCATGAATCGAGTATGGTGAATTTAAAAACATTACTAATCTATTTGGTTTATATTCTATTTCTTCAATTAAATTTACTTTTTCCTCCCTAACTCTTGATTTGCCGTAAAAGCTTGGCTCATTTTTAAAAGAGTATGTTGTCAAATTTCCACCTTTTGAATTATCATCATCTTCTTTCATGTATAGAAGTGCAGCGTAGAACTCAACTGGATTATCTAAATGTGGTTCAATAACTGAAGTTTCACCACTTGTAGGAGTGTTTATTACAAACTGGCAATCTAAATTAAAATAATTTTTGTTTTCAAACCTGACACCAATATTATCTTTCTTGAACAATTTTTCTTTTTCAACTTTATAAATTTTCTTTATGGATTCACCAAATATATCGTAAAACTCTTCTAAAAAATCATAACTTGTATGAAATTTTATAAAATCTTTCCACTCGTTTGTAATTTCATTATCTCTAAGTGAATTATAAGCATTATATCTATATGCATAATTTTCTTTATATTCATTATCTCCAATAATTTTTTCATATTTTGGAAAGCTAAGGCTTAAAGCTTGGTATAGGTCGTTTGGAAGCGCATTATCAATAATTAAATAAGGAAATTTTTCAAATTTAAAATTTATATTTTTTTTATTTTGAAGAACACTATACATTTATCTTGTATTATAACTGTAATAATTACCAGAAATGATTATATTTATAAATAACTAATTATTTAAGTAGCTTAATTAATGGAAAAACCAATAGTTATTTATACCGATCATATAATGAATAAAACTTTATGCTATCATTTTGCCAAAGGCTCTAACTCACTTTTGTGTCATGTAAATAATTTTAAAGAATATAATAAAACAGTTGCAACATATGGTATTCTTAGAGGTACTATTGAAATTTTAAAAAATGTTAAAAATTTTCACTATATGGATCATGGTTATTTTAACCAGTCTAAAAGAGCCTTTCAAGATAATCGTACTCAAGTAATTAATATGGATGGTTATTTTAGGATTGTATATAATAATTTTATTCATAACGGCAGTGGTAACTTCCCAGATGATAGATTTAAAAAACTTAATCTCAAAATATTAGAGCAAAAAAATTTAGGAGATTATATTATTCTTTCTGAGCCATCAGATAATATGAAGAAATTATATGATGTTCCTAAGTGGACTGATGATACAATAAAACTAGTCAAAAAATATTCTGATAGAAAGATTATTGTTCATAACAAATTTTCTAAAGAGCCTTTAAAATTTTTATTAAAAAATGCCTGGGCCTTTGTTAGTTTACAATCTACAGCTGGTTTTATGGCAATGTTAAATGGAGTACCTTCATTTTTTACAGACAAAACGTTAAAAAATATTGGGAAAATTGAAAATATTGAAAACCCGATTATTAATTATAATATATTTAATAATCTTGCATATGGACAATGGACTATCAGAGAAATAGAATCTGGAGAAGCTTGGGAATTCATTTCAAAAAATATAAAATAAAAAAATTTTAATTTGATCTAATTTGAATAGTAATGTTAAAACTGACAACAATTCTTTCATCATTTGAAAGATTTTCATTGACTGAATGATCAAGATAGCTTGGAAATAATACTAAAGCCCCTTCTTTAGGACTAATTCCATTAACTTGAGCATTAAGGATATTTGGATTAACAGCTTTTGGGTATGAATATACAGGTGCTGGTCTTGGATCATAAAAAACTATATCACCTGAGTTTTCAGGTGCTCTAACATAATATGCTCCACTAATTGTACTGTTTCCATGTTGATGTCTTATATTTTTTGAACCACCAGTATTAATTATAGCCCACATATTATTTATATTAATTTTTTGTTTTTCTTTCTCCCAATTCATATCAGTAATCACCCCTTCAATTGCTGGGGATATAAACTCTATAAAATTTTTTGTTACAGTATCTTGAAGATCAAAATCCTTTGAGTGCCAACCTTTGATATTGCTTTTATTAATTCCAATTTGGTCATTGTTCTGTGTTTTTTTTATAAAAGTATACATTTGTTCATTTATTTCTTTGTAGTTGTCTAATTGTAATGCCCAAACAGGAGTAGGAAAAAAAAGATTTGGTTTATTCATTTTACTTATTTACAATATTTTATAGTTTCAGTAAACAAATCTAAATAGAGATAACGTAATTTATTTTTTATTAATTTTTATATTAAAATATTTATTAATTAAATCTAATGTTTTTATTATTCTATAATTATACTGACTAAAATTTTTCCTACCTGATGCAATTTTTGGATTATGACTTAATAAGAGTTTAAAATATCTTGGTAATTTAATTTTTTTATTCAATGTTTAAATAATCTGTTTTTAATAAAATATAATGATATCCCATTTTTATTAGAAAAAGAAATTATCTTTTTGTCATTTATAGACCCACTTGGTTGTGCAACAATACTACAACCATTTTTTTTAAGCAAATTAACACTATCCGTAAAAGGAAAGAAACCATCTGAGGCACACACAAACACTTTTCCTTTAAAATATTTATTTCTATTTTTTATTGCAGTAGTCAAGGCATCAACTCTATTTGTTTGACCGTGACCCAAACCAACTGTCTGTTTATTTTTTGACAAGACAATTGCATTTGACTTTAAATGCTTCGCTACTTTTAATGAAAATATCAAATCATTAATTAGTTTTAATGATGCTTTATGTTGTGTTACCAATTTCAAAAATTTTCTATTAATTTTTATCAAATCTTTTGTTTGGTAAAGATCCCCAAAAATAATTGATTTACGTTCAATAACATTTTGTTTAATATTAGGTATTTTAATTAAAATTAATTTTTTTTTCTCTTCTAGAGCCTTTAAAGCTTTTTTATCAAAGTTTGGAGCAACAACTATTTCAAAAAAATTTTTTGATATTTTTTTTGCTAATTCATAATTGAGTTTTCTATTTAAAAAAATTATACCTCCGAAAGCACTTTTGGGATCACTATCATATGATTTTATGAACGCATCCAAAATATTTTTCCCAGAAGCTACACCACAAGGATTTGTATGTTTTATAATAATTGATGTAGGTTCAGTAAATTCAGCCATACACTGAAATCCACTGTCTAGATCTATTAAGTTATTATAGCTTATTTGTTTTCCTTGAATTTGAAAATCAAAAATTGATTTTTTTGAGTTACTTATTAAGAAAGCCTTTTGGTTTGGATTCTCTCCATACCTTAATTTTATCTTTGTATTTTTAATTTTCATTAAACCATTTTGAAATTATTTTATCATAATTTGAAATTTCTTTAAAAACTTTTTGGGCCATTTTTTTTCTAAAAGCATAACTTGTTTCTCCATTGTTTCTATTTAAATCCTTAATGAGTGGTTCATAATCAACTATATTCATAATTGGTGTTATGTATTTAAAGTTTTTACTTGCTGCTCTTAATAAACTAGGACCACCAATATCAATCATCTCTAATAATTGACTTCTGTTATTTTTTTTTAAAAATTTTTTAAATGGATATAAATTTACTATAACAATATCAATCTCTGGTATTGCTAGCGATTTAAATTGTTTTTTGTGTATCTTATTGTCCCTTAAATAAAGTAAAGAACTATATATTAGAGGGTTTAATGTTTTGACCCTGCCATCAAGCATTTCTTTAAATTTTGTTACTTTAGATATATCTTTACAATTAAAACCCATACTACGTATTTTATTTCCTGTTGAACCAGTGGAAATAAAACTAAAATTATATTTATTTAAATTTGTACAAAGATAATGTAATTTTTTTTTATCAAATACTGAAATTAAAGCAAATTTTTTTAAATTTTTTCTAAGGACCATTTCTTTAGTATTTTTTTATCTGACAATACACCTTTAATAACAATTTGTTTAGTAGGTTTTGTTATATTTTTATCAACTAATATACTATCTTCAACAATCAATTCAGTATCACTTTTAAACAACCAAATGTTATTCATCTTTGTTTTTAAAATTATATTTTTTTTATTATTTGTAAAATTGTAAATTATATCTTCAGCTAAATGAAATCTAATATGATAAATCAATCTATCATTAATATCTTTATATGAAATTAAATTATCCTCACCTTCAATCTTAATTAGTTTTTTATAGATAATCAATTTTCTCTTAATTATTTTTTTAAATTTATTTAAATACCCATTATGTGAACCTTCAAAAACCTCTTCATTATCATTAGCTTCTCTTCTAAAAACTACAGATTGTGGAAACTTAATATGGGGATTTCCCTCTTTAATTTGACTGATATTAGTGTTTTGCAAAACAATTGTTGAGTGAGCAGCACTGTATCTCAAATATTCAGGATTTTTACCTAAACTTTCTGATGCACCACAGTTAGTAAATATCTTCTCACCAAAACCACTTAATTCAATTGATAATGTACCAGCACTAAGATTAGAGCTTACCATATCATTGTTAGGCTGGACTACTTCAAAAAAAATTTTTTTATTTTTATCTGAATAAAAAGCAATCCCATTTTCTATATTTGTAAACTCTCTTTTTTTTAAATAATTTTCTTTGTTTAATGAGTCGTAAATTAACTTTGTGTAAATATTATTTGATCCATTAAATAGAGGTATACTTCCATCACTATGAAAATACTCATTCAAGATGGATGTCATTTTAAGTATTAACTCATCAAAAATTTTTGATTTTTCTATTTTAAAAAATAACAAAATATTTTTTATTTCGTTAAGGTTATTTATAAATTTTGAATGCTCAATGATATTGTAACTTTTGTGCATACCCAACTTATCAATTTGATGATCAATAATATATTTTAAATAATCTATTTTTTTTTTATTTATTTTATTTAACATTATAGATGATATAAGATAAGCAATGAGATCAAAAGATGTGATATCAGTAATTTTTTTATTATTAAAATCAAATAAGATTCTTTGAATATGATAATAAATAACAACGTCTAATTTGTTTTTACTATTTTTTGATGTGGAAGAATTAATATATTCATAATTATATAAAAGATTAATCAATCTTCTAGATGATAAATCTTCTGACCAAGGAAAGCCTAACTTATTCTTGTTTATTTGAAACCAACCAAATATTGATTCTCTTGATAAATTGATACCAATTTTTCCACCTAGTTTATTCGAAAAATTTAAAAAATCAAAACTATGAATATTCCTATTTTTATTTTTATAGAAATTTTTTTTAAATATAAATCTTTTTACTAATTCGTAGTTAGTAAAGTCGATTTTTCTAAAATTTAAATCTAAATATGATAGATTTTTATTTAATTTAAATTTCAAGAAAATAAAAATAAATATTAATTTTTTAAACGTCAATATCATCTGATTCTTTTAATAGAGGCTGCAAAATAACCATCTATTTTATAGTTTGATATATCATTAGGTAAGGTCATAATAAAATTATTCTTTATTAGTTTAGAAAAAGTACTGTTCTTATTTAGTGAGTTAAAATTACAAAGTAAAAAGTTATTGTTGTTTTTTAAAAATCTATTGATTTGATCCTCAGTCTCGTTTTTTAAAAATGAACATGTCATATAAATCATATATCCATTTTTATTTATTAAAATAGATGCTTTTTCTAACATATTTTTTTGTAACTTATCGAGTTCACTAAAATTAGGTCCTTCATTCTTAAATAGTATCTCTGGATTTTTTCTTATTGTCCCTACTGCAGAACAAGGAGCATCGATAATAATCACATCATATTTTTCTTTTTCATCTAACTTTAAAAAATCACCATTCAATATCTTTGCATTAAACTTTAAACGATTTAAATTTGCTTTTAAAGTTTGTATCCTTCTTTTACTTTTATCATTTAATGTAACATTAATATTCTTAGATAAAAGTTGGAATGATTTACCTCCAGGTGCCGCACAAGCGTCTAAAAATTTTTTGTTCAAATCTTTAAATTGTAAACAATGCAATGGAAAAAAAGATGAAAAATCTTGAACCCACCAATCACCATTTACAAACGATTTTTTATCTGTAATATTTTTTTTATCTATTAAAAATCCTGATATATCAGATGACTTTTCTAACTTTTCATCAAACTTCTCTAATTTCTCTTTATTCTTAAAAACTATATGAACGTCAGGCTCTTGGTTGAAATTTTTGATAAATTTATTTTTTTCTTCAATTGACAAAAAACTAGTTTTTATTTGAAACCAATTTGGTAAATCATCGAACTTAATCTCAATATTAATTAATTCTCCTTTGTTTTTTGCAATATTCTTTAAACTTGCGTTTATTAATCCTGGATAAAGTTTTAATTTTTTTGCTATTTCTACAGAACAATTAATTACAGCATATTCTTTAAAATCTAAAAAAACAATTTGAGTAATTGCACTTATTAATAATATTTTTTCTTGATCTCTTATTTTTTTTTTAATGTATTTCCTAATTATTTTCAAAGTATGAAAATGGAACCTCATTGAGTTTAAAGTGACATTATTTATAAAAGCAATGTCTCTTTCTGAGTGACTATCAATTATTTTTTTAATTGAAGAACAATTTAATGTTTTATTAAACTTATAAATTGAATATAAAATGTTATGAACATCAAATCTAATTTTAGTACCTTTAATCATTATTACAAAATAAGTATTATTTAATCAAATAAGTTATATAATAAATATTCAAAATAAAATATATTGAGTTATGCGTGGTAATCTTGAAACAATAGTTGGTGCAATGTTTGCGGGAAAAACAAGTGAACTTCTTAAACGAATTCTCTGGGCCAAACATCAAAACAAAAAGATTATAGTTTTAAAACCAAGTATTGATAATAGATATTCAAATGAAAAAATTATTACCCATAATGATTTGAGCCATGAATGTTATGCAATGACAGATTGGGAAACAGTTCTAAAAAAGTTTAGTTTTGAAAAAAAATATGTTGATGTGGTTTTCTTAGATGAAATTCAATTTATGAACACATCTGATACCCTTAATAATGTTGAAACTATACTAAATAATGGAATAGATGTTGTTTGTGCTGGTCTAGATCAAGATTCCAGAGGAAAACCTTGGGAAACCTCTTCAATGTTATTAGGTTTGTCAGATAAAATATTAAAAATATATGGATTTTGTAACGTATGTGGTCTTGAGGCAACTAAAACTTATAGAAAAACTGAGGGCGGTGAAAGAACTCAAGTTGGCGCAGCCAATATATATGAACCCAGATGCTTAAAGCATTGGGAACCAAGGTAGTTTTTAAATATTTTTCCTATTTTCTATTAGATTATTTACAACTGATGGATCTGCCAAAGTAGAAGTATCACCTAGATTTTCAAATTCATTTGAAGCAATTTTTCTTAAAATTCTTCTCATGATTTTCCCAGATCTTGTCTTTGGTAAACCAGCTGTAATATGTATATAATCAGGTGTAGCAATTGGGCCAATTTTTTCTCTGATAGTTTTTTTCAGTTCTAAAATTAAATCCTCTGAAGAATCAACACCAACTTTCAGTGATACATAACAGTATAAACCGTTACCTTTAACATCATGGGGATAGCCAACCACTGCTGCTTCAGAAACATCTTTATGAGATACAAAAGCACTTTCAATTTCTGCTGTACCTAAATTATGGCCTGATACAATAATAACATCATCTACTCTACCTGTAATCCAATAATATCCATCTTTATCTCTTTTGCACCCATCACCTGTAAAATATTTTCCATCAAATTGAGAAAAATAAGTATCTATAAATCTTTTATGATCTCCATAAACAGTTCGCATTTGACCAGGCCATGAACGCTTCATACATAACATTCCTTCACATTCACCATCTAATTCATTACCATCTTTATCAACAATACATGGCTCAATACCAAAAAAAGGTTTTGAAGCTGAACCCGGTTTCAGTTTTATTGCACCTGTTTGAGGGGATATTAAAATCCCTCCTGTTTCAGTCTGCCACCAAGTATCTACTATTGGACATTTTGAATTACCAGGTACTTCATAGTACCACTTCCATGCCTCTGGATTTATAGGCTCACCAACTGTTCCTAAAAGCTTTAAAGTTGATCTGCTAGTTTTTGTAACATAATCATCACCCTCTCTCATTAAAGCTCTAATTGCAGTAGGTGCAGTGTAAAATATATTTACTTTATGTTTATCTACAATTTTCCAAAATCTGGAGAAGTCAGGATAATTAGGGACACCTTCAAACATTAAGGTTGTAGCACCATTAGCAAGTGGTCCATATATTATGTAACTGTGACCAGTAATCCAGCCTATGTCTGCAGTACACCAGTATATATCCCCATCATTGTAATTAAAGATATATTCATGTGTCATTGAAGCATAAACTATATATCCACCTGATGTATGCATAACACCTTTTGGTTTACCAGTTGATCCTGAAGTATACAAAATGAATAAAGGATCTTCTGCATTTAAGACTTCTGGTTTACAAATGCTATCAACTTCTTTTATGACATCATCATAAAATAAATCTCTATCTTTTATTAATTCTATTTCTTTATTTGTTCTTTTAACAACTAAACACTTTTTAACGTCAGGACATGTTTCCAGTGCTTTATCCGTAGTTAATTTCAAAGGAATAGTTTTACCACCTCTAACTCCTTCATCTGCTGTCACTACATATTCTGATTTACAATCTTTTATTCTACCTGCTATCGACTCTGCAGAAAAACCACCAAAAATGATTGAGTGTACAGCACCAATTCTTGCACAAGCTAACATAATATAAGCTAGCTCAGGTATCATTGTTAAGTATATTGTTACTCGATCACCTTTTTTTACACCAATTTTTTTAAGTACGTTTGCTGCCTTTGATACATTTATTAATAGTTCTTTGTATGTTATTTTTTTTGTTTCATTTGGGTCATCACCTTCCCAAATTATAGCAACTTTATCAGGATTATTTTTAGCATGCCTATCTATACAATTATAAGATACATTAAGATTGCCGTCCTCAAACCATTTAATATTAACATCATCTTTAGAATATTTTATATCTTTGATTTTTGAAAATTTTTTAATCCAATCGATTCTTTGCGCTTGATCTGCCCAAAACCCATCATTGTTTTGAAGAGAATTATCATACATTGAAGAATATTTTTCTTCATTAACCTTTGCATGTTCAAGCCAATCTTTTTTAATTTCCATACTAAGAGAGTAATTCTAATTTATTTAAATATCAACAAGTAATTATTTTTTTAAGCTAATTTGACATTTTAATTATTATATCCCATTCAGTTTTTTTTAAAGGCATTACGGAGAGTCTACTTTGTTTAACAAGTGCAATATCTTGTAACTTACTATTTTCTTTTATCTGATCTAGAGAGACTGGGTTTTTTAGTTTTTTTGTTGCTTTGACATCAACTACAACAAAACGGCCTGTTTTATCAGTAGGATCTGGATAATATTCTTTTACTACTTTAACAATCCCAACAATACTTCTTTCTGTAACTGAGTGATAAAAAAAACATAAATCATTTTTTTTCATCTTTTTCAAATTATTTCTGGCTTGATAATTTCGTACCCCATCCCACATGGATGCACCCTCCTTAACTTGGTTTTCCCAAGACCATGCATCAGGTTCAGATTTCAACAACCAGTATTTCATTCTAATATTTCTTTAGTATAAAACTTTTTACGAGGTTAATTTATAATACACTTCTTACTCCTAATCTAGGCATTGGTTTAAAAAATAAATCATTTCTATCTTTTTTATAAAATTTCATACATGCCCAAGCAATCATAGCAGCATTATCAATCATCATTTCCTTTAGTGGATAGTAAATCTCAATATCTTTATTAATAAAAAAATTTTCTAATTTTTTTTTAATATACTTATTATTAGATACACCCCCTACAACTGAAAGTGATTTAACATTTACTTCATTTAATTTTAGTCTTTTCAATCCTCTTTCAAGTTTTTCTATTATTAGTTCTGTAATATTTTTTTGAAAAGATGCAGATAAATCTTGAATAAATTTTTTATCAATTTTATTTTTTTTTGTTAAAAGATTTATATGTGTTTTAATACCAGAAAACGAAAAGTTGAAATTTTTTTCTTTTAATAATGGTTTTGGTAAAATAAATCTATTTTCATTTCCTCTAACTGCCTCTCTTTCAATCTCAGCACCACCTGGATATGATAGCCCTATCAACTTTGCTGTTTTATCAAAAGCCTCTCCGATTGCATCATCAATACTTTCTCCTAATAGCTCAATATTCACCTCATCTTTCATAAGATATACTTGAGTATGTCCTCCTGTTAAAAGTAAGACCAAACTTGGAAATTTAATTTCATTATTAAAACTTGTGGAAAGGATATGGCCCTCAAGATGATTGATTGGAATGAATGGTTTTTGAAAAGAAATTGCTAAAGATTTGGTAAAAGTTGAGCCAACCAACAAACTTCCTATGAGCCCCGGTCCACAAGTAGCTGAAAATACATCTATTTCATTTGGATTTATATTTTTTCTAGAAAATAATTCGTTAGTCATAGTTTGAATTTTTTCTAAATGCGACCTGGAAGCTAACTCTGGAACAACACCGCCATGTATTTTATGAATTTCCTGCGAAAAAGTAATATGCTCAATAATAGTACTGTTTTCCATTAGACATATTGATGTTTCGTCGCATGAAGTTTCTGAAGCAAATACAAGCATATTTTTTTGGTATAGTATTTTACACTGTTAAACAACAAACTAATAATGCTAAAAAAAGAGCATGAAAAAAGTTTTTGATAGTTTTTATGTTTTTTCTAAATTTTCATTAAGCTTTATTCTTTTATTATGTGTTTTTTTCTTAATTTATCTTCTCTATACGAATTATCAGAATGAAGATGAAGTATCAAAAATTCAAATTGAACTAGAAAATGAACTTAGGGAAAATATTAATGAAAATTCTGAATTTATAAACAATATATCTAAAGAAATATTAGAAACAAAAACAGCTTTAACAAATATAGAAAAACTTATTAAAGAAAATTCAAATAAAGAATCAAAAGTTGATTTGACGGCAATCAATGAAAGCATAGAATTATTAAATAAGAATTTCAATACTCTAAGTTATGAGATTTCTTCTATAAAAAATAAAAATATTGAAGATCAGTCTAATAATAATCCTGAACTAGTAAATCAATCTATCAATGAAGTAATTGAGTTAATAAAAATTAAATACGAAAACAATATGGATTTTGATAGGGAGCTTAAATACCTTGAAGCAATTTTAGAAAATAATAAAAACCCTATTTTGGAAAAATTGTCAATTCTTAAAAGAAATAAATATAAAGGGCATGCATTTTTAGAAGATCAATTTAATAATGAGGTTAATTTATTTTTGAAGAATACTGTGAATAATAAAAATGGTTTATTTAAAAAAATTTTTTTACCCTACATAAACCTTTCTCCATCCTCAGAAAATATTATTTTAGATGAAAAAATTTTAATATTAGAGGAAACTAAATTTTTTATTAAAAACAGAAACATATCTAAAGCTTATGACAGCATAAGTAGGATAGAAAATTATAATGTTTTTTTTAAAGTATCTTTGATTGAAATGAAAAACTATAATAATTTTATAACAGAAATTTCAAAATTAAATAATGTATAGACTTTCAATTTTTGTATTGCAGTTTTTAATATTAATTATAGCGCTCACTTTTATTTTTACCAATCCATTTATTATATCCTTAGATATAGGAAATTTAAAATACTCTTTTTCTTCAAATTTATTTGCAGTTGTTTTTATATCCTTTATTTTTTTATTATATTTGGTGTTTTATTTATTTTTCCGATCAAGATTTTCACTTGGAAAATATTTCTTAAAAAATAAATATAATAAAATTGAAAAAGGTTACTTACACTTTGTCGACGCAATGATAGCTGTTGCAAACAAAGATAATAAGACTGCTTTAAAATCACATAAAAAAATGATTAGTTATCTTAAAGACGAACCATCTCTGTCTCTATTACTAAAGTCTGAAGTTTTAAAGATAGAAAAAAAATTTCCAGAATTAAACAATGTTTATGAAGATATGATTAAATCAAAAAAGACAGAAACACTTGGATACAGAGGTTTAATGGAACAAAATTTAAGAAATCAAGATTATCATCACGCTTTCCTATATGGAGAAAAATTATTTTCAATTAATCCGAATATTGAAAAACTTTATGACACACTAATATCTATTGCTGCAAAAACAAAAAACTGGAATCAAATAATTTTATTATCAGATAAAGCTTTTTCAAATAAACTAATAAGTAAAAATGAATTAAATGAAAATAAATCCATAGGTTTTTATGAAATAGCTAAAATAAAATTTGATAGTGATATTAAAGATGCTTTAAAAAATATTTTGAAAGCAGTAGATTTAAAAAAAAATTTTCCTCCATATGTTAAGCTACATTTAGAAATTATAGCTAATTTAAATGATAAGAGAAATCTTAAAAATTTAATAAAAAAATATTGGAATTTAAATCCTAATTCATTACTTCGTTCTATAATTATAAAAATACTTAATGAAAATGATTTAACTGACATAAAATTTATATATGAAATAATTAAAAATACTGCTAGTGGAGAAGAATCCAAAAAACTTTTAATTTATTTTGCTATAAAAAATTTAAAATGGAATATTGCTAGAGAGAATATTATTGGATTGATTGGCTCTAGTCCTTCTAGGGATATCTGTTATTTTATGTCAGATATAGAACTTGGAGAAAATAATGATAAGCAAAAAAGTGATGCTTGGATAATGAGAGCTGAAAATGCTAAATTAGAAAATACTTGGATATGTAGAATTACAAATCAATCACAAGTGGAATGGAGTTCTTTATCTGACTCTGGTAATTATAATTCTCTTGTTTGGTCATCTCCAATGATGATAAGACAAAATAGCAATTAATATGAAATTAAATTTTTTTATAGGATATGATTCTAAAGAAGATATAGCTTACCGAGTATGTAAATATTCACTTTTAAAACGATCAAGTATTGATGTTAATGTTGTTTCTTTGAAACTAGATGAGCTTATAGCTAAAAACCTTTACACCAGAAACGTTGATCCTTTAGCATCAACACAATTCACTTATTCAAGATTTTTAGTTCCAAAACTTATGAATTATAAAGGTTGGGCAGTTTTTTGTGATTGTGACTTTGTCTTTTTAGGTGATGTATCTGGTTTGCTAAATAATCTTGATGATTCTAAAGCTGTATACTGCGTCCAACATGATTATACACCAAAAGAAAAACATAAAATGGATGGACAAAAACAAACAATCTATCCTAGAAAGAACTGGTCTAGTTTTATCTTATATAACTGTTCTCACCCTAGTACCAAAAATTTAACAGTAGAAAAAGTTAACAAAGAAACAGGTGCATATCTTCATCAATTTAAATGGTGTAAGGACGAAGAGATTGGTTCTTTAGATGAAAGATGGAATTGGTTAGAAGGTTGGACATCAGGCCATAATAACCAAAAGCCGTATGCTGTACATTATACTCGAGGAGGTCCTTGGTTTTCAGAATGGCAGGACGTTGAGTTTGCTAATGAATGGTTAATAGAAAGAAACGAATATCTTTCCAATAAATTTAAATAATTTAAATATCTAAAAAATTATTTAACACTTCAATTTTACTCAAAAACTTATTTTTTTCAATTAGCTTTATTGAGTTATACCAAGGAGTTTTATCAGTCTTTTGATTCCAATAATGAAATAAAGCATAATTTTCTGGTTTTATAAGAATTGTTTTAACACCTAAGGATCCAGCTAAATGGGCAGTACTGTTGCTTATTGTAATAAAAATATCCAAAGATTTTAATAGTGAAGCAATACTGTCAAAATCATTATATAAATCAATATCTTTTACAGTTAATAGTTTATTTTTTGAATTTTTATTAAATTTATATATCTCATCTTTAACATCTCCATATTGCAAATTTAATATATCACAATCAGATAAATTAAATAAATTTTCAAAATCTTTTAGATTTAGAGATTTATCAATAGCATATCTATTGTTAAAACTTTTCCAAGAAATTCCAATCTTAAATTGCTTTTGATATATTGATAACTTATTTTTTATATTTTCAAAATTGATTTCATCTATTTTGATAAATGATTTATTATGGAAATTATTTATATTTTTACGATAATATCTCCCTAAGCTACCTGCATACAGGACATAATCAATTTCTTTAAATTTTGTCTCATTATTTGTTATATTTCCTAATTCAACAAAACTATTTCTATATTTTGGAAATGATCTTCTAAATAGATTCAATAAACGTGGATCACACTCAATCATTGTATTTTCAAGGTCTTCCAAAACATCTTCATACATAGAACTATACAAAATTTCATCACCAACTCCTTGTTCACGTACTATCAAAAATTTATTTTTTTTATTTTTCACAATATTTAACCGGTAAATTTTATTATTTAATTTTTGTACGTAATCATTTTTTTTTACGAAATCATCTAAATCTAATCTTCCTTCAAAATAATTCCAACCTTTATCAAAATCATGATCTTTTAAGTAAATAAATGAGAGAGTTTTTTTTATATCGCCATCATCCCTTTTCATTTCCATAGCTTTAAAACTATTTTTTTTAGCTTCTTTATGGTTGTTTAAATCGAAATAAATTTTTGATAAATTATTATAAATATACGCATTATTAGGATTGATAGAAAGCGCCTGTTCGTAGTAATTAATAGCTTTATCATAATTTAATTCTTCTCTGTAAAAACCAGCAATATTATTCAAAACATAAAAAGATAATTTATTTATTTCTAGAGCCTTTAAATAATATTTTTCTGCTTTTACTGCCTCACGTTTTTCGTGATAAGTTCTTCCAAGTGAATTTAATGCTGAAAGATTCTTTGGGTCAATTTCTAAAATTTTTTCAAATATCTTAATTGATTCATCATATTTGCCTTCATGAAACAAACACTGACCTATTATGTTTAAAGAAACTAAGTCTTTGTCATTTTTTTTAAGATAAAATATGCAAATTTCTTTAGATTCTTTGATTCTATTTAATTTATAAAAAACAAAAGCCTTGTCTTTATGAACATTATCGATTTGTTCTAACTTTAAAATTTTATTAATTGTATCAAGGGCTTCTTTATATCTTGATTCTATAATGTCTATATTATAAAGATTAATCATTGCCTTTAGATTTTTCTCAATTTTAATTAAATAATTATAATTCAATCTAGCTTCTTCATTTAAGTTTAATTGTTGCTGAACAACTGCAAGGTTATAACGAAGTAGGTTATTTTGTTTATTTTTCTTAAAAATTTTTTGTAATTCCTTATAACTTTCTAACTTGTTTCCGGTTTCAAATTTTTTTAGAAGTTTATTAATTTGTAAATTTAAATTCATTACTCTTTTCTAAAATATTATTTATTTGATTTATTGTATGAATAATCGATTTTTCTATTCCTAATATTTTCATATTTTTATACCACATAGAAGAACCATGTTCAGTATTCCAATAGTAATAAGTTGATGATTTTTTTGGACAGATGAGTATAGTCGGTATTCCAAGTGCACCAGCAAAGTGTGCAGTAGCATTGCTAACAGTAATTAACAAATCTAAATTTTTTAGTAACCCCATGCATGATTCAATATCATTAAATAAATCTAAATCATTAAATACCTCTAAGTGTTTACCTTGATTTAATATGTATTTTTTATCTGAATCTATATTTCCGTATTGTAAATTTACAATTATTCTATCATCTGTAAATAAAGGTTCAAAATTTTTGATAGACAGTGATTTTAAACTACCGTAAATACTTACTGAGCTTTTCCATGATATACCTATCTTAATTTTACCTTTGTAATTCTCTAGTTTTTTTTTGTATTTATAAATAATATCTTCTCTTGCAGTCAAATAATATTCATAGTTAAAATCATCTTTATTTTTTCTAAAGAATTTTATCAAACTTCCAGCATATGTGATTTTATCAAAACCAGATACTGAAGGATCTTTAGAATAATATCCATCTTCTACAAACATTTTTTTTCCAAACGATCGATTAAAAATGGATACCAATCTTTTATCAGCTTCAATCTTAACATTTACAAATTTATTTATAATATCTGGATATATGGAGCTAAATAAAATTTCGTCTCCTACTCCTTGTTCTCTTAAAACAAGTAACTTGTCTTTTGGGTTGATTTGCAAATTGTTAAATAAATTATTTTTAACCATATCGAAATTACTTAACTTATACTTATTTTTTTGTATTAATAATCTTGAATCAAATAACTCCCAAGATTTTTCGAATTTATTTAATTTTAATTGTAATGTGCAATAAGCATAAATTAATTTATAGTCATAAGGATTAATTTTTAATGCTTTATCATAAAATATTTTAGCTTTTTTTTCATTATTGTCTCTGCAGTAGCATATGGCTAAATTAGAGAGAATTTCTTGGTTATTTGGATCTAAACTTAAAGCTTCTTCATAGTGTTTTACTGCTTGAATAATGTCATCTTTAAGGCTTAAAATATTAGCTATATTTATAATGCTCGACACATTTTTTTTGTCAATGTTATAGGCAATACTAAAAACTTTTTTTGCCTCGTCAAGTTTTTCTAATTCAAGTAAACAAGCACCTAAATTATTATAGGTATCTACATAACGATCATTAATTTTTATAGCTGTATTAAATAAATTTCTTGCTTCCTCATAAAAATGATTTTTAAGATATATTAAGCCTTTAATATTATAACCAAAGTAATCATCATCTTTTAAGTCTAATATATTCTCAATATATTTCTTAGCTTCAACATAATCATTTTTTAAAAAATATATATAAGATTTGTCTCGTAAAGCATCATAATTTGAATTATCTATTTTGAGTATAAAATTTATTTTTTCTAGAGCTTCATCAAACAAACCTTTTTCCAAAAGTAATTTATATAATTGTGAAAGATATAAAGTATTATTATTTTCAATAACCAAAATCTTTTTTAAAGCATTGATTGATGTATCAATGTCACCAATTTTTTTAGCTACTTGAAACAAAACATTTTGAACACTTATGTTTTTATTATATTTTTCTGATAATTTTTTTATTTCTTTGAAAGCAATTTCTTTATTAACATTGTTGAATGTATCAATAATTTTTTTAAGTTTATTTTCTAAATTTGACATAAAAAAACCCAGTCTTTAAAAGACTGGGTATAATAAAAATATATTTAGGTTTTAAAAGAATTATCTTCTTTGACCAAATAATTGAAGTAATAAAATGAATAGGTTGATGAAGTCCAAATACAATTTTAATGCACCCATCAATGCTTTTTTTGATCCTATTTCTTCACTATCACCACCGTAATACATATTTTTGATGTTTTGTGTATCGTATGCTGTCAGTCCAACAAAAACCAGAATACCAATAACAGAGATTGCAAATTGCAAAGCTGTTGATCCAACAAAAATATTAACTACACTTGCGATAATAATACCAATTAGTCCCATAAATAAGAAACCGCCAAGTTTAGTTAAGTCTCTTTTTGTTGTATAGCCGTATAAGCTCATTGCTCCAAATGTACCTGCTGTAATAAAAAATACTCTAGCAATAGAAGTTTGAGTGAATTCAATAAATACTGAAGCAAGAGACAAACCCATTATACTTGCGAATAACCAAAAGGTTATCTGCGCTGACGAAACTGACATTCTATTAATTCTGGCACTTAAATAAAATACAAATCCTAGTGGAGCTAGCATAATAACCCATTTTAGTGGAGATCCAAAAAGTAATGCACCCACTTGAGTTACGCCCACTATTTGACCCACTTCGTTTGTAACTATCGATGCTTTTCCAAAGAAGTAAGCAATAAATCCAGTAAGTAATAAACCAATTGTCATATAATTGTAGACTTTAAGCATATACGCTCTCAAGCCTTCATCAATTGCCGCCTGATCTACTGATTTTGTATAAGATCGTTGATTAAAGTCTAAAGCCATAATTTCTCCTTTTAATTATTATTAATATCGCTATAAATCCGACAATTTCAAGGCATTTTATAAAAATAGTATGAAGTATAGAAAATTAGGAACCACAGATTTAGATGTAAGTGTCATTTGTCTAGGTACAATGACATGGGGAGAGCAAAACAACCAAGATGACGGTTTTAAACAGATGGATTATGCTTTTGAAAGAGGTGTAAATTTTTTTGATACAGCTGAAGTGTATTCTATACCAACAAGAGCTGAAACTTATGGCAAAACGGAGGAAATTATTGGTAATTGGTTTGCTCAAAATAGTAAAAGAAAAGATGTAATTTTAGCTACTAAAATTTGTGCTAAAAGTGAAGGGAACAGTTGGATTAGAGATGGAGGTCCAAATCTTATTTTTGATAAAAAAAATATTAATGCTGCAATAGATGGCAGTCTAAAGAGATTAAAAACTGACTATATTGATTTATATCAACTTCACGCACCAGAAAGAAAAGTACCAAAGTTTGGAAAATTAGATTTTGAATATGATCCTGGGGATTCATGGGTTGAATTAGAAGAAGTTTTATCTTGTCTTCAAGATTTAATTAAACAAGGAAAAGTAAGGCATATAGGTGTCTCTAATGAAACACCCTGGGGTGTCATGAAATATATGAAATTATCAGAAGAAAAAAACCTCCCACGAATGATGTCAATTCAAAATGTATACAGTCTTGTAAATAGAATTTTCGATATTCATAATTCTGAAGTTTCAATCAGAGAAAATTGTGGTTTACTCGCTTATTCCCCTTTAGCAGGTGGAAGATTAAGTGGTAAATATATTGGGGGAAAAAATCCACCTAATACAAGATTTACACTGTGGGCCAATCGCTTTGATAGGCATAACACTATGAGAGGAGAAAATGCAATTGAGAAATATGTTAATCTTGCTAATAAGCATGGCATAGCACCCTCAACTTTTGCTAATGCATTTGTGAATGATCGTCCTTTTGTCACCAGTAATATAATTGGAGCTACAACAATGGACCAACTTAAAGAAAATATTGATAGTATTGATGTCACATTATCAAATGATATCTTAAAAGAAATTGAAGATATTCATCTTTATGATCCAAACCCTTGTGTGTAATAATTAAAAATATAAAAAATGAAATACAGAAAACTTGGCAATACAGACATTGATGTAAGTGTTATTTGTTTAGGTACAATGACTTTTGGTGAACAAAATAGTCAAGAAGATGGTTTTGAACAAATGGATTACTCTGTCGAAAGAGGAGTTAATTTTTTTGATACAGCTGAATTATATGCAGTAATGCCTAGAAAAGAAACATATGGAAAAACTGAAGAAATAGTTGGCAACTGGGTCAAAGAAAGAAAAAATAGAGATAAAATAATTTTAGCATCAAAAATAGCTTCAAAATCTGATGGTCTTGAGTGGATTAGAGATGGATCAAAAAACTTAGGTTTTGATAAACAAAATATGAATGACGCTATAGATGCGAGTCTTAAAAGATTAAAAACTGACTATATCGATTTATACCAATTACACTGGCCAGAGAGAAAGGTGCCAAAATTTGGAATTTTAGACTTTGAATATGATGCAAGTGATAATGATTGGACTACAGTAGAAGAAGTTTTATATAATCTTGATCAACTTGTTAAAGCTGGCAAAATTAGATTCGCTGGTTTATCTAATGAAACGCCATGGGGTGTTATGAAATACCTTCAGGTTTCTAAAGAGAAAAACCTTCCCCGAATGATGTCAATACAGAATGTTTATAGTTTAGTTAACCGTGTATTTGATATTCATAATTCTGAAGTTTCAATCAGAGAAAATTGTGGTTTACTCGCTTATTCCCCTTTAGCAGGTGGAAGATTAAGTGGTAAATATATTGGGGGAAAAAATCCCGAAAAAGCTAGGTATACTCTTTGGCCAAGACGATTCTCTCGGCACCATACTGAAAGAGGAGAAAGCGCAATAGAAAAATATTTTAAACTTGCTCAAAAATATGAAATGGCACCATCTACTTTTGCAAACGCATTTGTTAATGATCGTCCATTTGTTACAAGTAATATAATAGGCGCTACTACTATGGACCAACTTAAAGAAAATATTGATAGTATTGATATAACGCTATCAAAAGAAGTATTAAAAGAAATTGAAGACATACACTTATCTGATCCTAATCCTTGTGTTTAATCTTTATATTTTTATTTCATCTAATAACTTACGAACATTTTTAACAAAGCTTCTATCCCATAAATAAACATTTAATAACGAATAATATAATTGATAAATTGGCTCATATTCTAAATAATTTTTATCAATACTTATAAAATCATTGTATCTATCTAAAAAATTTTTATCAATAAACATTGGATCAAACCATCTTAAGTAGGAAACTTCTAATTCATTATGACCATAAAAAGATCCTGGATCTATAAGTCCTGAAAATTTTTTATTTTTAAAAAGTATATTTCCTTCCCATAAGTCTCCATGTAATAATGATGGTTTTGGGTTATTTGGAATAAAATTATCCATTTTTTTTAACAACAAATTAATTTTAGTATTAATAGAATTATCCATTTGTTGCTTTTTATTAATTAAATCGAATATATAGTATAGTCTTTTATCTCTGTAGAATTCTACCCAATTTTTTGAATAAGAATTTATTTGTCTTAATCCACCAATTTGAGTATCAAAATCAAAACCATAATTTATATTATTTTTAGAATGAATAGAAATTATTGCCTCTAATAAATCATCATTAATCTTATTTGGTTGATAATTATTATTGTCAATAAATGACATTATAACGAGATAATCATTGTTACTAACAATTCTTGGGAAAAAATTGAAATTATTATTATTATAAAAAACAAGGTTATCAACTTCAGATTTTATTGCATTAAATTCATACTTTTTGTCATAGTAATACTTAACAATAAATTTTTTATTATCTTCATTAACAATTTTTAGGCAATTAATGCCAAAAGAGTCTGATAATAACTTGCTATCTATAATTTTTTTATTATCTAAAAGTTTTTCAATTTCTAAAATGATACTTTGATCAATCATACTTAATGTACAAAAAAATTAACTTTCAATTTCTAATTTCATATTTCGGATTAATACCATATGTTTTAATTTTTTTTGATAAATACTATTTTTTAGTAGTTGAGGAAGAAGATCTACTTAATTTTGTTACTTACTATAGTCTAATTATAATTGTTTTTATTGGATCAATAAACTGGAATTTAAAAAATAATCCACCCACGCATATAGTAATATACGGTTTTTTGCCTAGCTTATTTGCTGTTATAATTATTATATTAAGCCTTCTTAACATTAATATTTTAATAATTTTTATTTTAATAATTTTACTTTTGTTAACTCAGTTATTTTTTGATTATATTATATTATTTGCAAACGAAACAAATAAAAAGGCATTTTACTATCTCAGGCTGCCTTTAACGATTTTGATTATCCTATTTTTATTTCTTATTTCATTGTAAGGCTGATACGACCAATATTCCTACCTGCATGATTTTTTAACTCAAACCCTTCTTTTTTTTCTAGATTTTTTAATTCTACTTTACTCATAACTTTAAATTTTTTAAAAATATTTAGTATTGCAATTGGTATAGCTCTTTCATTTCCATCTGTAATTTTAATTACCCCGCTAATTTCCTTTTTGAAATCAACAAATAAAAAAACACCTTCAGCCCCACATTTACAAAATATTTTTCCTTTTGAAGCTTTTATTACCTTTGTATCAAAACTCACAGTTCCGCCAATAAATTCAGGATTTTTTAAAATTGAATTTACCAATGTTCTTACTTGATCAGTATACTCAAAATTATTTTTATAACTCTTAATCAAATTATTTAATGCCTTTGATATAGATTTAATTTTAAATGAGTATTGTGGCGCACTACAACCATCCAGAGAGAAATTTTTCTTTGATAATTTGCTTTCTGTAAATTTATTAAAAATTTTTCTAATATTTTTTTGATGTGCGTGATTATAATCAAGATAGTTTATAATGCTCTGATTATAGACCAAACAGCTTGTTAACATACCTAAGTGTTTTCCAGCACAATTGTTATGTAGTTCGTTAAATTTTTTCCTAGAATATATTATTTTTTCAGATGCTTTTTTATCTAGTGGCCCATGAATACCACATTGTAAATTTTTTGTTTTTAAGTTTATTTTTGAAATCCATTTTTTCAGTTCTTTTATATGAAAATTTTCTCCTTTATGTGAAGCGCAAGCTAAAGCTATATGTTTGTTATTTAATTTATAATTTTTGATTGCATTTGACATTGCAAAAGGAATAGCTTGAAATATTTTAATTGATGATCGAGGGAAAAAAAATTCATCATCATTATTTGTAGATAATAAAATTTTACCATCAACATTTGTTACTAATGCCTTAATTTCATGAGTGCTTTCAACTCTTTTACCTCTGATAAAATCTACGTGAATTTTAGACACGTATTGAGTTATACAATAACGAGTTTATATTTGTTTAAAAAAAGATTTAATAAATGTAAATAAATTTAAGAAAGATCCATACTTACCAAAAAATATCACGTCTTTCTCGGTAATACTTAAGCAAACACAACCTGTGTCTTTTGATGCTATTGGCGTATGTTTGACTTTTTGGTCATTTATCTGAATATCTCCTTTAGAGTAATAGCCATGTTCATCGCGGAAACTACCTTCTAAAACCAGTATATACTCTTTTCCACCATGGGAGTGAAGTGGCACCGAAACTCCAGGGTCCATCTTTATTAATTTCAGTTCATCTTTATCATCAATTGATGCGGTATACTCTTTGAAACCTTTATAAACTTGTTTCCAGTTCAAATTGTTTAGATTTCCAAATAAGCAAGTTACTGGATCTTTAATGCTTGAAGTAGATCTACCATTTTCAATATTCATGCAGTCAGTATACTTTAAATTTTTAGGATGAATGTTTTCATTATCCATAAGATTTTCACCCATCATTTTCTCAAATGTACTGCTAATTCTAGAGGCATTTGAATTTAATTGTAAATATGTTGATGCAAATAGAGACTTTGCTGGACCCAATATTCCTGATGCAAAGTCAAATATCAATTGATTTTTTACTGCTGTTCCGTTCATTCTAAAATTTCCTGCATTTTCATTAATATATGCCTTATTCTTGATTTAACTGTACCTAAAGGAATTTCAAGCTCATCTGCAATTTTTTTATGACTTTTATTTTCAAAAAAGTTCATTTTTATCATTATTTTTTGCTGTTCATCGAGCTGTTTATTTATTCTATCTATTTGTTTCTTTGCTTCATTTTCTTCAATGAGGTTTATTTCTCTATCTTGGTATAAAAATTCTCGTATATCTTCTTCTTTAAAATTTATTTTTGAATTTTTCCTGAAAAAGTCTATTTTTTTGTTTCTAGCAATAGTAAATACCCATGTAGAGAGAACCGATTTTTTTGAATCATAGAGGTTTGATTTTATCCAAATAGTACTTAAAACCTCCTGAGTTAATTCCTCAGAAGTCTCAATTTTTATTCTATTTTGAATAAAATAAGCATTTATTTTAGGGGCAAAAAAATCAAAAATTTCGGAAAAAGCCATTTCGTCGCGGTCTCTTTGAATCCTTTTCATCAAGTTGTTTAGGTTTGATTTTTCCATAATTTAAAAAGACTCTAACATTGATTAAACACTCTTAACTAATTGCATAAGATATACTAAAAGAAGCTATTGATGAAAATTATTCTTATGTTTTTACTAGTGCTATATGTAGCACTACCTAGCACTCTAAAAGCTTTAGAAGTAGGTAAGTGGTCCTTTGAGAAAGCTGATGAGTATTGTTATATAGGTAGTTTGGCAAAAGAAACAGATTTACCAAGTGATAAGAAAAGAGGAGACTTCTACGTTTTAGTCTATAAAAATATTGGCAATCCAGACACTGTAGTTCAAATAGAGGCTGGTTATAGCTACAAGGTTCCTTCTGATATTATTATAAGTATAGATAAGGGAGAGTACAAATTTTATACAACTGAAGATTTGGCAACTGCTGCATGGACAGAAGAAGATGCAAAAGTAATTTTTGCTATGAAAAAAGGACTAGAGCTTAAGGTTACAGGTGAATCTTCAAGAGGCACTATTACCAATGATACTTATACTCTTAATGGATTTACTGCAGCCTATAATAAGTTAATAAACGATTGTTAAATGCCAAAGAAAATTGTTTTAGCTTATTCAGGTGGATTAGATACAAGTGTAATTCTCAAGTGGCTCCAAAATAAATATGAGTGCCCTGTAGTTACTTTCACAGCAGATATTGGTCAAGGAGAAGAACTTTCACCAGTTGAAACAAAAGCAAAAAGCCTAGGTGTTAAAGAAATATTTATAGAAAATTTACAAGAAGTATTTGTACGAGATTATGTTTTTCCAATGTTCAGAGCTAATACACTTTACGAAGGAACTTATTTATTAGGTACAGCAATAGCAAGACCTTTGATAGCAAAAAGACAAATTGAAATTGCAAAAATAGTTGGAGCTGATACTGTGGCACACGGAGCAACTGGAAAAGGCAACGATCAAGTTAGATTTGAATTAGCTTATTATGCTAACAATCCCAAAATTAAAGTTATATCACCTTGGCGAGATTGGGATTTTGAAAGCAGAAATGATTTAATCGATTATGCTGAAAAAAATCAGATAATGGTACCAAAAGACAAAATGGGAGAACCTCCTTTTAGTACTGATTCAAATATTTTACATACTTCTTCAGAAGGCAAGCTTCTTGAAGATCCTTGGATTGAGCCACCTGAGTATGTTTTTTCAAGAACTAATAGTATTGAAGATTCTCCTGATAAAGCAGAAGAATTAATAATTGAATTTAAAAATGGTGATCCAATTTCAATAAATAAAGAAAATTTAAAACCACATGAGCTTTTAGCAAAATTAAATTCTATTGCTGGCATACATGGTGTCGGTAGAGTGGATCTTGTAGAAAATAGATTTGTTGGAATGAAATCAAGAGGAATTTATGAAACTCCTGGGGGAACAATATTAATTAATGCAAGAAAAGCAATTGAGAGTATAACATTAGACAAAGGAGAAGCGCATCTTAAAGATGAGATAATGCCTAAATATGCTGAAACAATTTATAATGGTTTCTGGTTTTCTTCAGAAAGAATAGCAATGCAAAATCTGATTGACTCTACTCAAAAAAATGTAAATGGGGAAGTTAAAGTTAAGGTATTTAAAGGAAATGTAATTATTTTAGGAAGAAAATCTGATAATAGTTTGTATGATAACTCTCTTGTTTCATTCGATGAAGTTGGAGATTATAATCAGAAAGATGCGGAGGGATTTATAAAAATAAATTCAGTTAGACTTAAAAAAAACAATAGTTAGCAAATGGGTTACGGAGACGATTTACTGGTAACAAACTTAGCATCAAAAATTAAAAAAAAATTTCCAGATAGACAAATTATAATTGGTGAAGCTAAAAACAAAAAAGCTTATCATTCAATAGTATACGATAATAACCCAAATATATCTGATTGTAGAAATCTTCAGAAAGATAAACCTACACACATAATTGATTATCATCCTCACAATAGACCATATATTGATTATGAAAAAAGCTCTAACACAAATTATGTTTGGAAAAAGTTTACACCTAATCCTGGAGAAATTTATTTTACAAAAAATGAAAAAAATGATGCAAAGAAAATAATTTCTCAAGCAGTAAAATTTTGGAAAAGAACAAATAACAAAAATTATAAAAAAATTATTTTTTTAGAAACCACATCTACAAAAATTCATGATCGGCAATTTAGTATAAAGCATCAAAATAAAGATTGGGGAGCAAATAATTGGCAAAGATTAATAAATGTATTAACAAAAGATTTTTTAGTGATTCAATCAGTTCATAAGGAAAGTAAAAAAAACTCATCAGTCTTTTCTCCAAACAATATGGATTTTCGTCTAGCATGTGCTGTTTTAAATGAAGCAGATTTTTATGTTGGACCTGAAGGAGGATTTGGACATGTTGCAGCAGCCTTGAATAAAAAAGCAGTTTTATATTTTGGAGGCTGGATAACCCCAGAAGCAATTGGTTACGATTTCCATGAGAATATATATTATGAACATAATTTATCTCCTTGTGGAGAGTATAAAAAATTGTGTAGTCATTGTGAGGAAGCTAGAAAAGCGATCACAGTAGAAGTATTTTTGAAATATATTAGTAAAGTTAGTTAGTTAATTAATTAATCTATTTTTGCATGAAATAGTTGTATTTCTTAGAAGGCAAGCAATTGTCATTGGTCCCACGCCTCCAGGTACCGGAGATATTGCACTAACCATATTTTCTACATCTCTAAATAAAACATCTCCAACTAGCTTTGATTTTTTTTCATCTATTTTGACTCTATTTATACCAACATCAATAATAATTGCTCCATCTTTTACCCAATCTTTATTTACAAATTCAGGTTTTCCAATTGCAGCAATTAGAATATCTGCTTTTTTGCAAATATTTTCAATGTCTAGAGTTTTTGAATGTACTGTTGTTACAGTACAAGATTCTTTTAATAGCAATTGAGCCATAGGTTTTCCAACTATATTAGATCTTCCAATCACAACTGCATTTTTACCAGCTAACTTTATATCAAGCTCTCTTAGAAGTAGTAGACAGCCATAAGGAGTACAAGGTATCATTAAATTTTCATCATTCTTTTGACTTATTGAAAGTTTGCCAACATTTAAAGGATGAAAACCATCAGCATCTTTTTCTGGAGTTATACTATTTAACACACTTTCCTCGTTTATTGTTTTTGGCAAAGGTAGTTGAACAAGAATACCATCAACATCTCCATTACTATTTAGTTGATTAATTAAATTGATTAAATCATTCTGATTTGATGTTTCCTCTAAATGATAATCAAAAACATTAATTCCCACCTCTTTTGCAGCCTTTGTTTTAGCTTTAACATAGACACTACTTGCAGCAACATTGCCTACTTGAACTACAGCCAACCCAGGAACACGATTAAATTTTGATTTGATATTTTCAATTTCAATTTTAAGCTCATCTTTCAGTTTTTGTGCAACTTTTTTTCCATCTAAAATTTGAGACATAGCTATCTAGGCCAATACTCAATTAATAAACTTTTTATAAACCACAAGCCTAGATAAACAACTATAGGAGATAAATCTATTGCACCAAAAGTAGGTATGTATCTTCTTACAAAATTTAAACTTGGTTCACATAATCGATATAAAGCATCAAGAATGCTATAAATAAATCGATTACCCGTATTAATTATATTAAAGTTTACTAGCCATGTCAGAATTATATAAACTATAAGAATAAATTGGAATAAGTTTATAATTTGAATAATTAAATACAAAAGTGAGTTCATTATAAAATTTTTATTTCATATTCACTATGCATTATGGTTTTAATTTAATCAAAAAAAAAGCGGTCTCTAGGACCGCTTTTTATTAAAATAAAATTTGCTTTACATCGAAATATCTCTACCAAACCACTCTTTAGTTATTTCAGCAGTAGTTCCATCTTTAGACATTTCTGCAATTGCAGCATTCCACATCTCTAAGATATCCGTATCTTCTTTTCTAACAGCTCCACCAACGCCATCACCGAAGACTCCGCCAGAAAATGTTGGACCTGTAAATGCAACATCAACACCGCCATCAGATTCCATAAAATCAATAATTGATCCTACATCAGCTAGAACTGCGTCACATCTTCCAGCGGCTAAATCTAAATTATGATCATCAACTGCTTGATACAGTTTTACATCTACTGCACCAGACATGTGTTTTTCTAAAAAATTCTGATGAATTGTTGAAGATTGCACACATACAGTTTTACCGTCCATGGCAGCAATTAGTTGACCTATTGCAGCTTGTTCTTTTCCACCTGCATTATTAAGATTAACTTTAGCCATACCAGCAATATTTAAATTTGCTAAACCACTATTTTTTAAAACAGCAAATCTTGCTCCATCAGTCATATACCCAGTCGTAAAATTAACTTTTTGTTTTCTTTCTTCAGTTATAGACATTCCAGCAATAATAATGTCATATTTACCTTGAAGAAGAGCAGGTATTATACCATCCCAATCTTGAGTTACCCATTCACAAGTAACACCCATTCTTTTGCAAGCTTCGTTACCAAAGTCTATCTCCGCACCCTCTAGATCACCAGCTGAGTTTAGATTATTCCATGGTGGATAAGCTCCTTCTGTACCAATTCTTATTGTTTGTGAATTTGCAATTGAAGCAACCCCAAAAATACCAATTGATAATAAATATATTAAAATTTTTTTCACATTTCCTCCTTGAAGAAGTAATTCTAAATTATAGCTGAACCATATAAGCTAAATAAAAAAAAACAAAATAAATTGTTCAAACCTTCTTTCTTTTAGTCTTAATTAAAACAAAAAACACGCCAAATATCAGTAATATAAAAGGAAAAATCCAAAGAAAGACATTATAATTATTCATTAATGGTCTAAAAAGAATGTATTCACCATATCTTTCAACTAAAAATTTCTTAATATCTCTCTCACTTTCACCTTCCTGTAATTTTTGTTTAACTATTTTTTTGATATCATTTGAGAATTCAGCATCTGAGTCATATATACTTTGGTTTTGACAAGTCATACAACGTAACTCTAAGGTTAAATTTTTTACTCTTTCATCGATACTTTCAATTGCATATATTTTGAAAGTAAAAAATATGAAACTTAAAACTGCTATATTTAAAATTTTAAAGAAGTGGCTCGATTTCATTTTTTAAAATATCCTTAGTTATAGGACCCATATATTTATAGATAATTACACCATCCTCATTGAGTAAATATGTTTCTGGCAGACCAAAAACACCAAACTCTAAAGCAATTAATCCATCAGAGTCCACACCAACAAAATGATATGGATTTCCATCATCTTCTAAATACTTTTTTGCATCTGAAGTTGGATCTTTGTGGTTAAATCCCAATAAATATAGTTCAGGATGTTTTTTACGTATTTCAAAAAAAAGTGGATGCTCTATTTTACAAGGACTACACCAAGAAGCAAAAAAATTAATTAAGGTCTTCTTATTTTTTATATCTTTTGTTTTGATTACATTCTTTGAATTATACAGAGAACTACTCTCAAAAATAGGAACATCTTTATTTAAAAGTGCACTTGGAGGTTTATTTGGATCTTTACCACTTAATAAGTAAGCTAATGAAAAAATACATATTATTAAAAGTACTATTAATGGTGTTAAAATAAATATTCTACTCATCTTCTTGAAACTGCTATTAAACCTGAATACATCATTATTATCACTCCAAGCCATATAAAGCTAACAAATGGATTAATTAAAACTTTTACAAACCACTCATTATTTTTTTGATCACCAAGGATAAAATATATATCCTTATTCCACTGATGTAAAATACCAGCTTCAGATGTAATCATCTTTGAAACAGGATAATAATTTTTTCCAGCCTCTATTTTTTTTGATTGATTTTTTTCAATATCAAAAAGAAATTTTCCCCTTAAAGCTTGGAAATTAATTTGATTAGTTGTTTCTATTTTTTCAAACAAAACTGTTTTTCCATTTACATTAAACTCATCTCCCTCATTAAGATTAAAATCTAGCTCATTTTGAAAAACACTAGAACAAGTAATACCAACTATAGCAATACCTACCCCAATATGCGCTATATGAGGATTAATTATTTGGAAAAACTTAATAGTAAATTTAAATTTGTACGTAGAAAAGATTGCAATAATTGAGGCTAATATTATCCAAAAACCTAGAAGTAGTCCAACAAAGCCCCATGTATTATAATCTAAAAAATATGAATGAATTAAAACTAAAATACTTAAGACAATAAAACCTAGTACATATTTTTTTGAATTTTGTATTTTATTTGTTTGCCAGGATAAAATTGGAGCAATGCTCATTAATAAAAAACCAGGAATCATTATAGGAATTACTGTTGAATTAAAATAAGGGCCTCCAACTGATATTCTTTTATTATATAAAACTTCAATTATAATTGGGTATATAGTTCCTAAAAGAATAGTTAAGGTTGCTATAATCATTAAAATATTATTTATTACAAGTGCTGAAACCTTATTGATAAATAACAAGTTTAAAGCGTTTGATTTTTGAGGTTCTTTTAACAAGAAAATTAAAAAACCAAATCCAGTTACGATAAAAAAAATTAGTAATATGAATATGCCTCTAGATGCATCTGCTGCAAATGAATGTACACTTGTTAAGATTCCAGATCTTACCAAAAATGTTCCAAAAACACTTAATGAAAAACATAAAATTGATAAAAAAATTATCCACTTTTTAATAGCTTGTTCACCTCTTACCATCATAAGAGAATGAACTAATGCAAGTCCAGCAATCCATGGCATAAGTGAGATATTTTCGACCGGATCCCAAAACCACCAACCACCCCAACCAAGTTCATAATATGCCCAATACGAACCCAGAGCTATTCCACCGGTTAAAAAAGTCCAGCTAATTAATGACCATTTTTTTGCAACATATAGCCATTCAACATCTGTATCTTGAAATAAACCAGCTATCGCAATACTGAAAACTATAGAGTAACCAACATAACCTGCATACAAAATAGGAGGATGAACAGCTAAACCTGGATCTTGTAAAATTGGATTTAAACCCAAACCTTCATTTACTAAAATTGAATTAACTAGAAATGGATTAGATGTAAAAACGATAAAGAGACCAAATAAAATATGAAGTAAAGATTGGATAATTAATGTTAATCTTTGAAAGTTTTCGTCTATATTTTTTGTAAAAGAAAAAAAGAAACTAAAAATAGATAATATACTTAACCACAAAAGCATCGAACCTTCATGATTTCCCCAAGTACCTGAAATTTTATATATTAATGGTTTATTTGAGTGTGAGTTTTGAAAGACATTATAATTTGAGAAATCAGATACTAAATAGGCATACATCAAAGAAAAAAAGGATAATAAAGTTAATAATGACGAAAAACGGATCAATAAATTAAATTTCTGTATTTGAAATTTAAATATGTATCCAGATAAAAATAAGTAAAAATTAATACCTATTGCAAAAACTAAGCTTAAAAAACCAACTAATGAACTCATTTATATTTTTTATTCCAATAGCCTGTATCTCTTAGACCTTCTTTTATTGAAGCAGGCATATAGTTTTCATCATGTTTTGCAAAAACATTGGTTGCATTAAAAACATTATTATCAAAAGTACCTTCTATAACCGCACCTTGCCCTTCTCTAAATAAATCAGGAAGAATTCCATTAAAAGTAACAAGTATTGATGCTTTTTCATCTGTAATTCTAAATTTAAATGAACTTGAAGAAATCTTTTTGAAGCTATCATTTTCCACAAAACCACCTATCCTTATTATTTTATTTATTATCATATCAGATTTGTTTATTTCAGAGGGTGTATAAAAATACGAAACATTTTCTCTAGTATTATATAAAATTAGTAAGACAGCACTTAGCAAAATAACCAAAGTAAGGAATATCAGGAGTAATCTTTGAAAGCGTAAACTCATTTACTTTTTATTCTTCTAAATTTTAAGTAACTAAAAGATAATAACAAAAAAATTAAAAGAAAGGCTGTAAAATAAGATCCAAAAATATACCAAAAATACATAGTGTTTAATAACAAAAATATTTAGGAATGATACTTAATCCAATGGACTAAAAGTCACAAATTAACTTAGATTAGATTTTCTTGAAATTATCTCTGTTTTTATTCTTAAAATAGCTATTGCTACTCCAATCATCATAAATGCAAATGTCATGATTATTAAAGGTGTCATCATTGAAGGATCAATGCTAGGTTTTGCTAATTTACTTATTGTTGCAGGTTGATGTAGAGTATTCCACCAATCGACAGAAAATTTAATTATTGGCAGATTTACTGATCCTACAATAACAAATATAGCAACAACCTTTTCTCTCACAACCCTATTTTCAAAAGATAAATTTATAAAAATTATAATTAGATAAATAATGAAAAGTATCGCAACAGAAGTTAAACGCGCATCCCATACCCACCAAGTCCCCCACATTGGTTTTCCCCATAAAGATCCACTTATAATACATATCAAAGTAAAAATTGCTCCAATTGGAGCTACTGCTGTATTAAAAATAAAACCAAAGGGCATTCTAAAAGCAAGTGCCGCAATACTATAAAAGGTCATTATTGCATAAGTTAGTAAAGCTAACCATGCACTTGGAACATGTACATACATTATTCTTACTGTTGATCCTTGCTGATAATCATCTGGTGATAGATAAAAAGAAAACAATAATCCTAATGCAAAAAATAAGATAGATAAAACCAGAACTGGTTTAAAAATATAATCAGCTATCTCATTAAATTTACTAGGGTTAACTAAGAACTTCATATTAATTATTTTCTATTGAAAGTTTAAGACATAATCCACTTGCCCATGGATTTATAGCAAAAACTATTAATAATATTCCAAATAATATGTTTATAAGAGAATTAAAGTTCTGCGCCATATTAATAATACCTACTGAAAAAATAATAATTGGTACACTAAAAATCATTACTATGACACTACCCAGCAGAAAATTTCTTTGATTCATTAGGTTCATTGAAGACGAAATTGAACCTAAGCAGGATAGAGTAAGTGACCCTATGCCAAAACTTGTAAACAAGTATAAGAGTTTATCATTTGGAATGTTTAGTAAGATACAAGCAATCGGTATAGATAATAGAAAAGGTACCTGTACAAACAAAAAATGTGAAAAAGTTTTTAAAATAGTAATGAAACCAAAACTAAACCCATTTAGATGTATAATTAATAAATTACCATTCTCAAAGTCATCTTGATAAAATTTTCTTAGAGATAAAGTTGAACTTAATAATAATAATGTCCAAACTATAGCTACTCCTACCGTAGAAATTGTTTCCTTATCTGGTCCAATAGAAAAAATAAAAATAAATACTGATAAGAAAAAGAAAACGATATTTGTTAAAATATCTTGAACTCCACTCATATTTAATTTGTATTCTCTGTAATAAAAGAAAATTATTTTTTTTAAAAATTTCATTATTATAATTGCATTTCTTCTGTTACGTAAATTCCTGGATTTTGGTGTGAACTGAAAATTATAGAACCTTGCTTTTCACAATGATCTTCAAAAGTTTGTTTCATTAATTCAATTGAATCATCATCTAAATTTGAAAGTGGTTCATCTAAAACCCAAACATTTTTGTTTTCTATAATTAATCTTAAAAATTCTAATTTTTTAGTTTCACCAAAAGATAATGTTCCAACTTTTTTATCTAAATAATTATCTAATTTTAAGGTTTTTAATGCTATTTCAATTTGAGTATCATTTATATTTGAAATAAAAAATTTTTTCCAAATATTTATATTATCTGCCAGGGTTAATTTTTTTAAACTTGATGTTGTATCAGAAATATAAGTAACATTATTATAGAAATCATATAAATTTTTTTTTAACAATTTTCCTTTCCAATATATTGATCCAAAAGAGGGCTCTATTAAGTTTAATATTGCCTTTAGTAAGGTAGTTTTACCAGAACCATTTTTACCTTTTAGAATAGTAATATTTCCAGGTGCAAGAGATAAACTAATATTTTCAAATATTTTTTTATCTAGTCTTTCTATTGATAAATCCTTAACAATTAACATTATTAAGATCTAATTACTTTTTGATATAAAACAATAAAAAAACGGGGCAGAACCCCGTTTTATCTTTTTGAAAAAGATAAGAAAAAGAAAACTTTAAATTAAAGTTTTCTTGAAAAATCGAAGTATTACTATCTTCTCTTTTTCTTCTTTTTAGCAGCTTTTTTCTTTTTCTTTTTAGGAGCTGCTTTTTTCTTTTTCTTAGGAGCAGCTTTTTTCTTTTTCTTTTTAGGAGCTGCTTTTTTCTTTTTCTTAGGAGCTGCTTTTTTCTTTTTCTTTGGAGCAGCTTTCTTTTTCTTCTTAGCCATAAAATACTCCTTGTATTTTGTTACCCCGGAGGAACCTCCCTCCATTATCACCATAGTGATAATTATAAAAGGCTGATCATTTATTCCCAAAACTTACGATTAAAGTCAACAATATACCAATATTTTAAAATTAATTTGATTTTATATTCAATTTATTATTTTTTGAAAAACTTAAAAAAAAAATTATAAACTTAGTTTTATATTTTTTGGCAGAAATCTAATAATAAATAAACATTTTGCTATACAAAAATTTGTCTTCATATTATTTAATTTATATAATTATTTATTGATTTTAGCATGAAAAACATAAATTCTTTCAATTCAGAAGATATAATTGAAATAAATGGTCAAAAGTTCAAATATTTTGATTTAAATAAAGCTGCTGAGTATTTTGCAATAGATCTTAGTAAAGTTCCAATTTCTATTAAAATAATAATTGAAAATCTTCTTAGAAACGAAGATGGAGAGAATATTACTAAAGATATGATTGCAAAAATTTTTTCTTCATTAGAACAACCTAATAAAAAAGAAGAAAAGATTGAAATAGCTTTTTTCCCAACTCGTGTTCTAATGCAAGACTTCACCGGTGTACCTGCTGTTGCTGACCTTGCTGCTATGCGAAATGCATTAAAATCAAAAGGAATAGAGCCAAAAAAAATTAACCCATTATCAAGGGTAGATCTCGTTATAGATCATTCTGTTATGGTAGATAATTATAAAGATAATAATGCTTTAAAAGAAAACGTTAGAAAAGAATTTGATAGAAATAAAGAAAGATATGAATTTCTTAAATGGGGTCAAAGTTCATTTGACAATTTCTACCTTGTGCCACCTGGAGCGGGAATTTGTCATCAAGTAAATTTGGAAAATATAGCTAAGACTATTTGGTTGAAGAAAATTGATAATCAAAACTATTTATTCCCAGATTCAGTTGTAGGAACAGATAGTCATACAACAATGGTTAACGCACTTTCCGTTTTAGGTTGGGGAGTTGGAGGAATAGAAGCAGAGGCAGCAATGCTAGGACAAGCAATTTCAATGAATATTCCGGATGTTATTGGTTTTGAAATTAAAGGATCATTGAATGAGGGAATTACAGCAACTGATTTAGTTTTATCTATTACTAAAATTCTCAGAGACAAAGGTGTAGTTGGTAAGTTTGTTGAATTTTATGGGACTGGTTTAAAGAATTTATCTTTAGCTGATAGAGCAACAATTTCTAATATGGCTCCAGAGTATGGAGCGACTTGTGGATTTTTTCCAACAGACGAGGAAACAATTAATTACCTAAAATTAACTGGTAAAGAAATCGAACATCTCAATATTGTCAAAGAATATTCAAAAAAACAAACTCTTTGGGCAGATGAAAACTATGCCCCTCATTATTCTGATGTAATATTATTAGATTTAGATAACGTTGAACCTACCCTTGCAGGTCCTAAAAGGCCTCAAGATAAAATTCTTTTAAAAGAAGTGCCAACTGCATTTAAAAAGATAGATAACAATGAAAGTGTAATTGAAAATAAATTAAATACAGGTGATATAGTAATAGCTGCAATTACAAGTTGTACAAATACATCCAATCCTAACGTAATGATTGCAGCCGGGTTAGTGGCTAAAAAGGCAATTGATTTAGGTTTAGAGGTTAAACCTTGGGTTAAAACGAGTCTAGCACCAGGAAGCAAAGTTGTTAGCGATTATCTTGATAAAGCTGGATTAACAGAATACCTTGATATTCTTGGTTTTAACACTGTAGGCTACGGATGTACAACTTGTATTGGCAATTCTGGACCTTTAGATGAATGGGTATCTAATGAAGTTAGAAAAAATAATTTAACTGTTTGTTCTGTTTTATCTGGTAATAGAAACTTTGAAGGAAGAGTACACCAAGAAGTAAAAGCTAATTTTCTTGCCTCTCCCCCTCTTGTTGTCGCTTACGCTATTGCAGGTAATATTAATATTAACCTTGCAAGAGATCCAATAGGTAAATCAAAATCTGGTAAAGAAATATTTTTAAAAGATTTATGGCCATCAAATACTGAAATCCATCAAACACTCAGCTTATGTTTAACCCCAGAAATGTTTAAACAAAGATATAAAGAAATTTATAAAGGAGACGATAATTGGAAATCAATTAATAATACTCAAAATACCACATATGATTGGAATGATGCTAGTACTTACATAAAACATCCACCTTATTTTGATACGCAAAATAAATTTGAACTAAATGACATAAAGAATGCAAGAATATTAGTATTATTAGGTGATAGTGTAACAACGGATCATATTTCTCCTGCTGGAAGTATTAAAGAAGATAGTCCAGCTGGTCTTTATTTAACAAATAGACAAATTAATTCTAAAAACTTCAATTCTTATGGATCAAGACGTGGTAATCATGAAATTATGATGAGAGGAACTTTTGCTAACATAAGAATTAAGAATCTAATTTTAGATAATGTTGAGGGAGGTTATACCAAATCTTTTCTCTCAAACAAACAAATGTACATTTATGATGCTGCACAAGAATATATGAACAGCAATATTGATACAGTTATAATAGCTGGAAAAGAATATGGCACAGGTTCGTCTAGAGATTGGGCAGCAAAAGGTACAAGACTTTTAGGTGTAAGAGCAGTAATTGCTGAGAGTTTTGAAAGAATTCATAGATCAAATTTAATTGGAATGGGAGTTTTACCTCTTGAATTTATGAATAATCAAAACAAAATGAATCTAAATATTGGAGGTGAAGAAAGTATATCTATATTTGGACTGTCTAAACTAAAACCAGGAATTGAACTTAATTGCGAAATTAATTCTGAAGCAAGTAGAAGTATAAACTTAAAATGCAGAATAGACACAAATAAAGAACTGGAATATTATAAAGCTGGAGGAATTTTAAACTACGTTTTAAATGAAATAATTTCAGACGCTGCATAATTTTATGCCCAATGAAGATGAAAATTTACTAGCTATACTTGGGCCTACTAATACTGGTAAAACTTACTCAGCTTTTGAAAAATTATTCTCATACTCCTCTGGAATTTTTGGCTTTCCCTTAAGATTACTTGCTAGAGAGAATTACGACAAAGCAGTAAATAAAGTTGGGCTTAGTAAGGTAGCATTAATAACTGGTGAAGAAAAAATCTATCCTAAAGAAGCAAAATATTTTTTTTGTACTGTGGAGTCGATGCCTAATAATATATCAGTAGATTGTGTAATAATTGATGAAGTACAACTTGCAGCTGATTACGAAAGAGGGCATATTTTTACTGATAGAATTTTGAATTTAAAAGGTAATTTTCAAACTATTTTTTTAGGATCATTAAATATAGAAAATATATTAAAAAAAATTTATCCTAATATTGAAATTGAGATAAAAAAAAGATTTTCTCAACTTTCATTTCTCCGGAAACAAAATTTTTCTAAACTTGAACCAAGATCTGCAATTATTGCATTTAATGTTAATAAAGTTTATGAAATCGCTGAAAGCATTAGAACCCACAAAGGAGGAACTGCAGTTGTTTTAGGATCACTAAGTCCTAGAACTAGAAATGCGCAAGTTGAAGTATATGAAAACAAAAATGTAGACTATCTTGTAGCTACTGATGCCATTGGTATGGGTCTAAATCTTAACATAAATCACGTAAGCTTTTCATCATTAGAAAAATTTGATGGTAGATATAATCGTAATCTTGCACCAAATGAATTAGGTCAAATTGCAGGAAGAGCAGGTAGATATAAACAAGATGGTACTTTTAGTTATACTAAGGAAGCTGGTAATTTAGATCCACTTATTATTCAAAAAATAGAAACACACAATTTTGATAATATTCAAAAAATTTATTGGAGAAATAGTAATTTGGATTTTAATTCAATTGAATTGTTATTATCTTCACTAAAAAAATATCCTATACATAATTACTTCATTCACAAAAAAAATGCTTTGGATGAAATTAATCTACGTAACTTGATAAATGACAGTCAAATAAAAAATTCTTTAACATCAAGTAAAAATTTGAACCTATTGTGGAAGATTTGTCAAATACCAGATTTTGAGAAACTATTTAATGACAATTATTTACTACTTTTAAAAGATATATATTTAATTTTAATTGAAAATAATAATAATATTCCTGAGGAATGGATACTTAAGAAAGTAAGTAAGCTAAATAATTTTGATGGAGGCATACCCGAATTATCTATCAAAATTTCTCAAATAAGAACTTGGACATATATATCAAATAATCATAATTGGATTAAAAATTCATATTACTGGAAAGAAAAAACTCAACAAATAGAAAATCAATTGTCTGATCAATTGCATAATAGTCTTACAAATAAATTCATAGATTATTCTTCTAAATTTTTTATTGGACAGCAAAAATTTCAAAATTTTCAAGATATACTTATAAAAAATAATAGTGAATTATTTCTAGATAATAATAAATACGGAATTATAAAAGGTTTTGATCTATTTGAAGATAAAAAAATATTTTCACAATCTCTTTTTTCGATTAGTAATATAAGAAAATCAGTAAGAAATATGATTAATGAAAAGATAGAGAATTTTTTAAAAGCACCTTTAGATTCGATAAGCTTTGGAGATATAAGTAAATCTAAAATAAAGGATGACGCATTTATTTATTGGGGAGATGAACCTATTGGTAAATTAAAAAAAGGTAGGTCAGTCTATAAGCCAATTGCTGATGCCTTGAATTCTGAATATTTATCATCAGAAAATAAACTGATGATAACTGCAAAACTTCAAAAATGGCTAGAAATTGAAATACATGAAACAATTCATCCTCTTAATACAAATTTACATGAAGATTTAGATTCAGAAATTAGAGCAATTGCTTTTAATTGTTTTGAAAATTTTGGAAATTATCCAATCGATAAATTTAAAGATACTTTAAAAACAATTACACAAGAGAACAAACTTCAGCTATCTAAATTAGGAATTAGAATTGGAGCAAAATATTTTTATATACCAAATCTATTAAAGAAAAAACCCATAGAGTTATGTGCAATTTTGTGGAAGACTTTCAATCCAAACGACATTGATGCTTTTCTTCCACTACCTTCAAATGGCAGAGTATCTTTTACATCAGAAATTAAAATGCCTAAAAACTATTGGCAATCAATTGGATATATTAATATTCAAAATTTTGTATTTAGAATAGATGTGTTTGAAAAAATTTTTTTTATGGCAAGGCAAAAATTAAAGAAAGGTCCATTTTTAGAGTCATCTGATCTAATGAATCCAATCGGTTGTAATAGCAATCAACTAAGAGATATAATGTTATTATGTGGTTATGAATTTTTAACTATTTCTGATGAAAAGAAATTATATTTTCTTTCTAGTAAGAAAAAAGAAACAAAACAAAAAATTAAAAATAAAAAAATTAATAAAAAAAATGATAAAGAAAAAATTAAAAGAGACCCAAATTCTCCCTTTGCAGTTTTAGAAAAACTTCTTTAAAGGTATGTAGATAGGTACAAATTGATAAATTTATTAAAAAATATTTTAAATAATCATGATTCTAAAAATGAAAAAGATGATTATAAAAATTTAGAATTACTTTGTGGATTAATGATTGAAGCAGCGTATACAGATGGTCAAATTGATTCAGCTGAATTAGATAAAATTAAGTTTAGCCTAGTTAATGTTTTTTCTGAGGATCCAAAAGAAGTTGATTTAGTATTAACTGAAGCAGAAAAAAATAAAAATAATTCTAAGTCACTACATCATTATACTTCTTTTATTAACAAGAATTTTGATGATAATAAAAAACTTATTCTAATAGAAGCTTTATGGGAAATTGTATTGTCTGATGGTGAAATTCACGATTTTGAGTCAAATCTTATAAGAAGACTGGCTGGTTTACTTTATATATCTGATGTAAATTCTGGAAATGCTAGAAAAAGAGCTCTAGATAAAAATCGTAAATAATATGACATACGTAGTTGATGAAAAATGTATTAAATGCAAACATATGGATTGTGTAGAAGTTTGTCCCGTTGATTGCTTTTACGAGGGTGAAAATATGCTTGTAATACATCCTGATGAATGTATTGACTGTGGAGTGTGTGAGCCTGAATGCCCAGTTGAAGCAATTCTTTCAGACACAGAAGATGGAATTGAAAAATGGGCTGAAATTAATAGAAAATACTCAGAGATTTGGCCTAATATTAGTGAAAAGAAAACGCCTCCAAAAGATGCAGAAAAATGGCAAAATGTTGATGATAAATACAATAAACATTTCAGTGAAAAACCAGGTAGATAAATGAAAAATAAAAAAAATAATGAGTTTAAAATTGGTGAAATTGTAGTCTATCCTAAACATGGTGTAGGTGAAATTACAAAAATAGAAAATATGGAAATTTCTAACATAAAAACAAGTTTCTACGTCGTTAAAATGGAACAATCAAAATTAATAATTAGGGTCCCACTAGATAAAAGACACGAAGTTGGTTTGAGAAAAATTTCATCAAAAAAAATCATTGAAGAAGTTTACTCAACTTTAAAATTAAAACCGAAGATAAGAAGAATAATGTGGAGTAGAAGAGCACAGGAATATGAGACTAAGATTTTTTCTGGAGATCCTATAAAAATTGCAGAAGTTGTTAGAGATCTTTTTAGAAAGAGTAGTCAGGCTGAGCAATCATACAGTGAAAGACAAATGTTCCAAGTTGCAATAGAACGTTTGGCAAGAGAAGTTGCTGCAGTAGAAAAAACAGATTATTTTCAATCTACAGAAAAAATAGAACAAATTTTAAGTAAAAAATAATATTTTGGAAAAAGTTAGTAATTTTGTAGAGTTAAATCAAACAAACAAAATTTGGGCAATTGGTTCAATTCACTCTAACCTAGACTCGTTTAACTCAATTAAAAGATTTATTTTAAAAAATTTTGATAAAAGAGATAAATTAATATTTCTGGGTAATACCATTGGATTGGGAGAGCATTCAAAAGAAACACTTAATAGTATTATAGAATTAAGATTCAACTTAATGTCTAAATATCAACTTAAGCCTGATTCAATTGTTTTTTTAAGAGGTGCACAAGAAGAGATGTTCAGTAAATTGCTACAACTTCAACTTGCTCCTAATCCCACTGAAATAGTTGAATGGATGTTTGATCATGGTGTTAATAAGACAATAAACTCTTATGGATTTTCTGAGGATGAAATTAAAAATATTGCCTCTTCTGGTACCATAAATATTTCCAAATGGACATCAAGCTTAAATAGAGTTTTACAGAAAAATCCAGGACACATAGAATATTTCTTAAATTTAAAACACGCTGCATATTCTAAAACAAAAAAAATTTTGTTTGTAAACAGAGGAGTAGACATAACAAGACCTTTATCTGCACAAAATGATTGTTTTTGGTGGGGTTTTCAAAACTTTTCAAAGATAGAGAAGCCCTACAACACGTTTGTACGAATTGTAAGAGGTTATGAATCTGAGCACTTAAATCAGTCTAAAATTATTAACAAAAATGTAGTCTGCACTTTATTTAAACAACCTTTATCTAATAAAATTGTAGTGTGCGGAATTTTTGGAGAAAACGGTGAAATATTAGATTTATTTGAAAATAATTGATCCAATAACAAAAAACTACGTATAATAATATATGTCGTTTAAAAATTATATTTTTTCAAATAATCTCGTTGAGCTTTCAAAAAAAGCAGCGATTCTTGAAAAAGACGAGGAATTTAGGCTAATTAACGACTGGAGAGATAATAAAACACCTAATTCACTCAAAAAAATTCTAAACTCTTATCTCCGCTTAGCTGTCTCTTTTGCAAGGAAATATTCAAGTTATGGACTTCCTTTGGATGATTTAATTCACGAGGGAGTTCTTGGAATTATGCATGCTCTTGAAAAATTTGATACATCTAAAGATTTCAGACTATCAACTTATGCTTCCTGGTGGATAAGAGCATCAATTCAGGATTATATCTTAAAAAATTGGTCTGTTGTTAGAACTGGCTCAACAGCATCTCAAAAGGCTCTATTTTTTAATCTTAAAAAAATTAAACAACAAATCAATGATGTTTCAAGAGAATTTATGGGTCAAGAAGAAATTAATAAAGTTTCCAATTTACTTAATGTAAAATCTATAGAAGTCCAAAACATGGAGTCAAGACTTACGGGTGGAGATTTACATCTTAACCAAAAAGTTGATAATGAAACTGAAAATGATCTCATGAGTCTTTTAGCTGATGATCGTCAAAATCCTGAAGAATCATATGAGGACCTCAATGATAAAAAAATAAAAAAAGATTTTATAAATGAAGCCATAAATACATTAAGTGATAGAGAAAAAACTATCATTCGTCTTAGAAAATTTAGAGAAAAGAGTATTACCTTAGATGAATTAGGTCAAAGATTAAAGATAAGCAAGGAAAGAGTAAGACAAATAGAAACTAAAGCCTTAGAAAAACTTAGAAAAACTCTTCTAGATATATCACAGGAAAATAAAGAATTTTTTGTTTGATAGCCGTATTAATTAATTATAAAATATTTTTATGATTAGAATATTATTTTTTACTTTGATAATATTGCTCTCAAAAATCGCTCTTAGTAACGGGACCAATGTATTTGGACTAGGTATTTATGATATTAAATTTGATGGATCTGAAAAAGATCAAGCTACAGATTTTAGATATGAATTCAGAAGTAATAAATCATTGCTTGATATTGGTCCAAAGGAAGATAACTTTTTCTTCTTAAAACCTTTTTATGGTTTTGAGTATACAAGTGATTCAGCCTCCTATTTTTTAGCAGGTATATATTTTGAAGATAATCTTGGAGAATTGTTTGAAGGTGATAAAAGTAAATATTATTTTACCCCTAGTTTTGGCGCAGGTTTTTATGATAATGGCTCAGGAAAGAACTTAGGAAACGATATTCAATTTAGAACATCTTTAGAATTAAGCTATGAATTAAAAAATAAAAATAGAATAGGAATTTCATTCAGCCATATTTCAAATGCTAATTTAGCAGACAAAAATCCAGGTGTCGAAATCTTGAGTTTTTCCTATCATGTACCTTATTAAAACAATTAACTCAGATTTCTTTCACTAACAAATTTTAATAATAGATCCTCAATTAAATTAATTTTTTGATCCTTCATATAATCATTTATTTTGGATTTATACACTTTGCTATGAGGAACTGAAAAAAATATATTTAGTAAAGGACTCAATAATCTAAATATTGATTCAAAACCTAGCTTAGGTTTTATATACTCAAAATAATTATTAATTACTAACTCATCAATTGTCTTATTTTTTTCTTTAAAAATTTTTTTATCAACTTCTTTCAAAATGAATGGATTATTTTTTATCAATCTTCCAATCATTACACCGTCAAATTCTTCTAGTAAATTCTGTGCTTTAGCAAGATTATCTATACCTCCATTAAGAATGAATGTTATATCAGGGAATTTATATTTAATTTTCTTTACAAAATTATAATTAAGAGGGGGTATCGTTCTATTACCTTGAGGGCTAATACCATTCAGTATTGCATTTCTTGCATGTACATAAATAATTTTAATTCCACTTTTTGATATTTCATCTATAAACTCTTCGAAAAACTCATAATTTAATTCACTTCCCAATCCCAATCTACATTTTAATGTCGCTTCAATCTTATCATTTTGTAAAGCTTCTATACAATTTCTAACGTGAACTTTATTTTTCATAAGACAAGCACCAAAACTACCCTTTTGGACTGCCTTACTTGGACAGCCAACATTTAAATTAATCTCATCATAATTGTAATCGATTGCAATTTGAGATGCTTTTGATAAGTCCTCAATTTCTGAACCACCAACTTGGAGAGCAACAGGATTATTATAATCGTTATCAATTATGTTACCCTTACTCTTTGAATAAATTAGTGATTTTGTTGCTATCATTTCACTAAATAGAAAACTATTGTTTGACAATATTCTATAAAGTTTCCTTGCATAAGGTGTTGTATACCCCATCATTGGAGCTACACAGAATTTTCTACTAATTTCCTTTTTCATTTAATTTTGCTATATAAATAATTTTTAATAAAAAATAATATGAAAATACCAAAATTTTTAATTGAAAGATATCAATTCTGGAAAAAGAATACTTTTGAAAATTATAAAGATTTATACCAGCAGGCCTCTAAAACTCCACAAAAACCAATTGCTATGATTATCACCTGTTGTGATTCTAGAATTCTTGAAAATACAATATTTGGTGGAAGTGTAGGAGATTATTTTATACATAGAAATATCGCTAATATAGTACCATCCAAAAATGATAAGGATCAAAATATACAAACATTATCTGCTATAGAATACGGATTAAAAGTTCTAAAAATTCAAAATTTAATTATTTTAGGCCATTCAAATTGTGGCGGTGTTGAATATTCTTACAAAACATTATTAGATTCAAAAAATATAAATGATTTTGAATATATAAATCAATGGGTAAGTTGTTTACAAAATTCTTATAACAACATCCCTAATGATTTTTCAGAAACTGAAAAAATAACTTTTTTTGAGCAGGAAAATATAAAACAATCAATTAGAAATCTATATGAATATGAATTTATAAATAAATTAATAAATGAAAATAAACTAAATGTTATTGGTTTGTGGTATCAAATTAATTCTGGTTTAATCAAATTTTTAGATAACAATAATAGCTTTATAGACTTAGATTAATTGTAACTAAATTTAGTACTAGGAAATTTTTTAAGCTTAACTTCACGATTATATTTCTTAACTACATTGCTAGCAACTTTATTAAAATTAAAATAATTTTTTACAAATTTTGGTTTTTTATCATTTGTAGTTAAATTTATTAAATCATCAAATACTAAAACTTGACCATCACAATATTTTGAAGCACCTATACCTATTGTAGGTATCGAAATATTTTCCGTAATTAGCTTAGCCGTATCGGTTGTAACACATTCTAACAATACTGCTTTAGCTCCAAGTGTTTCAGATTCTTTCGCTAACATTAATAAATTTTGTTTTTCTTTGTTAGTTTTTCCTAAAACTTTAATTTTATTAAAATCTTTGTAACTTTGTGGCGTTACCCCTATATGAGAAATAACATTTACTTTTTTATCTACTAAGTGTTTTAAAACAACTAATTTTTTTTCACTAATTTCTATTTTTAATAAATCAGGCCTACAGTGGTTTAAAAGTACTTTAGCATTTTTATATGCATCAATTTTATTATCGTATGTTTTATAAGGCATATCTAATACTTTTAAACTTTTCTTAATTGCTTTATTTATAGCTTCCCCATGATTTTTCATCATATCCATAGTAACTCCTTGAGTATTATTCATCCCATAGAGTGTTGAGCCAATAGAGTCTCCAACCAGTATTAAATCAATTTTTCCATCTAAAATACTTGCAATTGATGGAGAGTATGCAGTCAAACAGCTTATAGGTTTAGAAAAACTTTTGTGTAAAATTTTAATTTTCTTCATTTTTAATTTCAATTAAATTTTTATTAAGAATTAAACTTTTGATTTAAAATTCTTAATATCAACAATTTTATTTTCATAGAAATTATTAATTTCTCTGATTATTGATTCAGTATCCATTTTAATATCTTGATATTGTTCATCCGGTGTCATATGTTCAACAAAACGATCTGGAAAAATTAAATTTTTTATCACAACGTTATCTTTTTTTGATCTTATATTATGGACATAATGTAAAACATGAGATGAAAATCCACCTATTGAACCTTCTTCTATAGTTAAAATATACTTATGGTTATTTAATAAGTCATCTATTAATTTTGTGTCTAATGGTTTAGCAAATCTTGCATCTGCAATAGTAGGATAAATATTATTTTGATTAAGAAACTTACTAGCCTCAATACATTTTTCAAGTCTTGTTCCTAAATTTAAGATTGCAACATCATTACCTTCAATTAGAATATATCCCTTACCTATGCTGATATCTGTAGGCTGATTATTGAATAGCTCATCTGATCCTGTTCCTCTTGGAAATCTAAAAGCAGATGGTGTGTCATTAATCTCGCAAGATAACTCTATCATATTAGATAGCTCTTTTTGGTTGCTAGGCGCCATAACTACAAAATTTGGTAATGTGGCTAAATAAGTAATATCAAATGAACCAGCATGAGTGGGACCATCTGATCCTACTAACCCTGCTCTATCAATTGCAAATCTAACAGGTAATTTTTGAATAGCTACATCATGCACTATTTGATCGTAAGCTCTTTGTAAAAATGTTGAATAAATTGCAACAAATGGCTTGAAACCCTCAGTAGCCAATCCAGCTGCCATTGTAACAGCATGTTGTTCAGCAATACCAACATCAAAAAATCTTTTTTCAAAATTTTGTTGGAATAATTTTAACCCTGTTCCAGACATCATAGCAGCTGTTATTGCCACGATTTTTTCGTCATTTTCAGCAAGTTTTGTTAGTTTTTCTCCAAAAACATTTGAGTATGATTTTAAATTTGTTTTTTTAACTGAGTTACCTGTATTAATATCAAATTTTTCTACACCATGAAATTTATCCTCTGACTTTTCTGCAGGACTATATCCTTTACCTTTTTTAGTTACACAATGAAGAAAAACTGGTTTATCAAATTTATTATCTCTAATGTTTTCTAGAACTGACACCATATCGTTTATATTGTGACCATCTATTGGGCCAAGATAATAAAAACCCAATTCCTCAAATAAAGTGCCTCCAGAGATAAGCCCCTTAGAATATTCTTCTGTTCTGTAAAGAGTCTTTGAAAGATTTGATGGAAATGTTTTAGAAATTTTTTTAATAATATTTCTTAAGCTTGAGTAAGATTTAGATGAAAGCAATCTGGTTAGATATGTACTCATAGCACCAACGGGTTTGTCTATTGACATTTTGTTATCATTTAAAATAACAATTAAACCTTTTTTTTGTGCACCTGCGTTGTTTAATCCTTCATACGCTAAACCTGCACTTAAGGCACCATCTCCCACAACACATATAACTTTTGAATTGTCTTTATTTATATCTTTTGCAGCCTTAATTCCTAACCCTGCTGATACTGCTGTAGAACTATGGGCTGTACCAAAGGGATCATATTCACTTTCTGACCTTCTTACAAAACCATAAACACCATCTTTCTTTCTAAGTGTATCTATATTTTTTTTTCTTCCTGTAATAATTTTATGAGGATAAGCTTGATGTCCCACATCCCAGATTAATTTATCATGTGGAGTGTTAAAGACATAGTGGATTGCTACAGTTAATTCAACAACACCTAATCCAGCACCTAGATGACCACCAGTTTTTGAAACAGTCTCAATTGTTTTAGCTCTTAATTCTTCTGAGATTTGTTTTAGATCTTTCTTTTTAAATTCTCTTAAGTCAGATGGAAAATTAATTTTATCTAAAAGCTCATAATCCATAATTTAGTTTACTATTTTTGCCTAGATTTGATATTTTTATATCTGGAAAAAAACAAGAGTTTGTGGAAAGATTTTATTAAAGAATTTGAAATGTATAAGTTCTTTATAATAAAATTATTAAAGATAAATTTTAAAGTTAAAACCTCTAGACTTTTTAGAATATAAAAACTAATTATAACATTAATGTTTTATGATGTAGATACAAAAAAAATTGATAAACTTGCACATCTATCTATTAAAAGAGGTGTTGCACTTCAAAAAGGTCAAAACCTTTTAATAACTGCTCCGTTAGAGTCCCTACCTCTGGTTAGAAAAATAGTTGAATATGCTTATAAAGAAGGGGCTGGACTTGTAACTCCACTTTTTAATGATTCTGATATTATATTGTCTAGATTCAAGTATGGAAATGATGAATCTTTCAATATTGCAGCAAATTGGCTTTATAATGGAATGGGTGAAGCTTTTGATAACAATACAGCTAGAATGGCTATTGCTGGTGATGATCCCATGCTATTATCTGAAATTGATCCTGATAAAGTTTCGCGTGCAAATAAAGCTAATGCTGTTGCATATAAACCTGCCAGAGAAAGAATTACTGAATTTAAAATTAACTGGAATATTATTTCGTGGCCAGGAAAAGCATGGGCAAAAAGAGTCTTCCCAGAACTTGATGATAATGAAGCAATTAAAAAATTAGGAGATGCAATATTTCATGCATCAAGAGTTAGTAGTGATGATCCTGTAGCTGAATGGGATCAACACAATAAAAATTTAAGAGATAAAACAGATTGGTTAAATGCTAAAAATTTTCATTCTTTAAAATACACTGGTCCTGGAACATCTTTAACTGTAGGTCTTGCTGACGACCATGAGTGGATGGGAGGCGCGTCAAAAGCACAGAATGGTATTGTATGTAATCCAAATATTCCATCTGAAGAAGTATTCACAACTCCTCATGCTAATCGCGTAAATGGTGAGGTCTGCTCAACCAAACCTCTATCTTACCAAGGAACACTAATAGAAGATATTAACGTTCGTTTTGAAGAAGGTAAAATTGTTGATGCAAAATCTTCTAAAGGACAAGATGTTTTATTAAAAGTTCTAGATTCAGATGAGGGCTCAAGAAGACTTGGTGAAGTAGCCTTAGTTCCTAATAGTTCACCCATATCGCAATTAGGAATAACTTTTTATAACACTCTATTTGATGAAAATGCTGCTTCTCATATAGCTCTAGGACAGTGTTACTCAAAATGTTTCAAATCCAAAAAAGACTTATCAAAAGATGAGATCACTCAAAGGGGTGGTAATTCAAGTATGATTCATATCGATTGGATGATTGGCTCAGGTAAAATTGACGTCGATGGAGTTGACAAGGATGGTGTGACAACGCCAATATTTAAGCAAGGAGAATGGTGTAATTAATTCAACTATTTTTTTATATAAGGTCCAAAACTAAGATCTAAACCTACACCAACTCTTGCTAGTGAGTAAATAATAGCTAAGAAAAAAATTACTATAATTAAGTTTCGTATAATTTTTTTTTCATCCATAAAATTACGCTGTTTGTATATTTCTATTAGTTAATGGTTTTTCTCTAATTGGTAAATGGATTATTGCAGAAAATGCACCGACTCCTATACCAACCCACCATACAATATCATAACTTCCATATATATCATAAAACAGACCACCTAACCAAACACCTACAAAAGATCCTAGCTGATGAGAAAAAAACACAATGCCATATAAGGTACCCATAAATTTTAATCCATAAATATGTCCTATTATTCCTGATGTTAAAGGAACTGTTGCCAACCATAAAGCACCCATAACTATTGAAAATATAGCAATAGACGTTGGTGTAATAGGAAGTAAGATAAATAAAATTGCTGCAACAGTTCTTCCAGTATAAATTAAAGATAAAAGATATTTCTTGTAGTGTCCTTTCCCTAAGGCCCCAGCAATCAAACAACCAATTATATTAAATAATCCTATAAGAGCCATAGATAATGCTCCTAAACCTTCTATAGAACTACAGATTAAACTTATCAAGCTTCCTTCTATAATTGGACTACTTGATTCAAAAATAAATGCTGGAAAATGTGCAGTAATAAATGCTAACTGAAATCCGCAAGAAAAAAAACCAAAGAACAACATTGAATATGTTGGATCTTTTAATGCAACAAATACAGCATCAGTAATTTTTTCATTTTCATTATTAATATTTGTATTTGATAATTCAGTTTTTAAAATTGGAACAAGAATCAGTGTTATTAATAATATAATTGAAAAGATTTCAAATACTGATGACCAAGGTAAAAAAGATAATAAAATAGAAGCAAGTGGTGGCCCAACTACTTGTCCAGCTGAACCTGCAGCAGTTGTAATACCTAGTGCCAAAGATCTTTTTTCTGGAGATGTAGCTCTTCCAACTACTGCCAAAATTGGACCAAAACCACTACCTGCTATTCCAAAACCAATTAATAGGTTTAAAGTTTGATGTGCCTCAGGAGTTGTAGCAGTACTACTTATAAAAATTCCAATTGCATAAAGAATTAAGCCTAGAGCAATTGCTTTTCTATCACCATACTTTTCAGCAAAAGCACTAAATAAAGGAGTGCCTATACCCCAAGCTAAATTTTGAATAGCAATGGCAAGAGAGAACTCCGATCGGTTCCATAAAAAATCTGAAGCAATAGGAATTTGAAATAAGCCAAATGTTGAACGGATTGCAAAACTTATTAGAAGAATTAAGCTTCCACCAATCAGAATAGGAGTAAATACAGAATTAACTCTCTCATTTTTCATATTTAATAGATAACAGGAAGAATTTTTATTTCTAGAATTTTTATTATTATTAAATTGTATTATTTAATACTGTTTTTTCGTTTTCTTCTTTTTCAGGAACGACATATGCAATAGCACAATGATCTAAACAATAAGGCTTATCTTCAAATCTATCTTTACCACAAAAACGAAAGTCAGCTTCATCAGGATGACCTTCAGGCCATTCACAACCCCTCTTTGGCGCTGCATTGAATAAATTTTTAACCACCGGTTGGAAAACAGAAGGCTCTGTAGAAACACTCTCTGATTCTTTTGTGCTTTCAAAATTTAATTTTGGCATTACCGGAGACCTAGCTTTCTTTCGATCAGGTTTAACAGCTGTTCTTCTTATAGGTGATGGTCTTCTCTCGAGTCCAATTCTATGAGCTTTTCCTACAACCGCGTTTTTAGTGAAACCTAGTAATTTTCCAATTTGTGCTGTCGGCAGACCTTGGTCCCACAAATCTCTAAGTTTTGCTACATTGTTATCATCCCAAGGCATTATTAATCTCCATTACTACATTTAGTAGTTATAAAAAGGTTTAATATACTAAATATATGTATTAAAAAAGATAAAACTGCAAATTTTTAAAAAAAATCAATGATTTCCAGCATTTTTTTTATATACATGTGAATAGAAATGAAAGAATTAAGACATCTAGACTGTAAAAATAAAAAAATAATTATTCGAGTTGATTTAAACGTACCAGTTTTGGATGGGGTAATTACAGATCATTCAAGAATTCATGCTATCTTACCAACACTAGAAAAACTAATTAAAAATAAAAACAAGGTATTCTTAATTGCTCATTTTGGCCGACCTAAAGGTAAAGCTAATAATAAATATTCTATTGAGTTTTTATGTTCAGAATTAAAAAAATTTTTAAATCTAAGTAAAATTCATTTTTTAGATAACTGTGAAAAAAAAATAATTGAGACAAAAATTGCTGAAATGGACTTAGGGGAAATTTGTCTATTAGAAAATATTCGTTTTAATGCTGAAGAAGAAAAAAATGACCTTAATTTTTCAAAATTATTAGCTTCTAGTTTTGACATATATATTAATGAAGCCTTTTCTGCATCTCATCGTAATCATGCATCTATAGTAGGTATTACTAAATACTTACCTTCATACGCTGGATTAAGTTTCTCAAAAGAAATTGAAAATTTAGATAAATTTTTAGAAAATTCAGACAAACCAAATCTAGCTATTATAGGCGGCTCAAAGGTTTCAACAAAAATAAAAGTTTTAGAAAATATAGTTGAAATTTTTGACTCTTTAGTGATTGGTGGTGCAATGGCTAATACCTTTTTGCTATCAAATAATTATAACGTTGGTTCTTCTCTAGTAGAAAATGATTTTATTGAACTATCAAAAAAGATACAAAAAAAAGCAGAATCAACAAATTGTAAAATACTTTTACCAATTGATGCTGTTTGCTCAAAAACAATAGAAGATAGAGTAAATGTTAAGACTTATTCAATCAATAATATTCCAAATGACCAAATGATATTAGATGTTGGTGAACAAACTACAAAATTAATTTCAGATGAAATATTAAAATCTAAATCAATTTTATGGAATGGGCCTTTAGGTGCATTTGAGTATAGTCCATTTGATAAAAGTACAATTTCAGTTGCAAATATTATACAAAATTATTCAAGTAAATCTCAATTAGATGCTCTAGCAGGAGGAGGAGATACACTTGCAGCAATAAAAAAAGCTAAAGCCAATGATGCATTTAAATATTTATCTACAGCTGGAGGTGCCTTCTTAGAGTGGCTTGAGGGAAATAAATCACCAGGATTTATAGCATTAAGAGAAAACAATTTTTAACTTAATCTTCAATTTGATATTTTTTAATTAAAGGGAATTGTGTCATCGTAAAAATAAACGTAATTGGCAAGATACCAAAAACTTTAAAATTTACCCAAACATCAGTACTTTGTGTTCTCCAAACAATTTCATTTAAAACAGCAAGTGCAACAAAAAAAGCAATCCACCTTTGAGTTAATATTCTCCATCCATCTTCTTCTAGTTTAAGCGCAGCACCTAAAAGATACTTTAAAAGAGGTTTTTTAACAATCACTCCTCCATATAAAATTAATGCGAAGACCATATTTATTATTGTTGGTTTCATTTTAATAAAAATTTCATTGTCAAAATAAATTGTTAGACCTCCAAATATTAATACTATCGCAGCCCCAAGAGTTGGCATAATTGGTATTTTTTTCTCAAGTATGTATGAAATGATTACTGAAATTACAGTTGCAATCATAAGAGGAAGTATTGCTTCTTGAAGACCACTTCTTGTATAAAAAATAAAGAATACAGCAAGCGGTCCTATATCAATTAATAACTTATAAACTGACTTCATTTTTGTTCTTCTAGATTTAAAATAGACCTAGCAAAGTTTTGAGAATTAAAGCTAACAAGGTCCTCAATACTTTCTCCAAGACCAACATAACTTATAGGGATTTCAAATTTATTTGCAATTGAAATTAATGCTCCACCTTTTGCTGTTCCATCCAATTTAGTTATTATAAGACTTGATACATTAAGTTCATTTCCAAAGATTTCCACTTGCTTAATCATGTTCGAACCATTCGTTCCATCTAAAACTAACACAGTTTCAATATTAAAAGAGGAATTAACTTTTGAGATAACATTCTTCAATTTAATTAGCTGATTAATGAGGTTAGTATTATTTGATAATCTTCCAGCAGTATCTATAAGTAAAAAATCATAATTTTCTTTTCCAAATTTTTCAGTTGCCTGATACGCTACGCTTGCTGGATCTTGATTATTTTTTCCAGCGATAAAACCGTTATTATTTTTTTTTGCCCAATTTTCCAACTGCTCAACAGCTGCTGCCCTAAATGTATCACAAGCCGCAATCAGAATTTTTTTATTTGATAAAATTTTATTTGCAATTTTACCAATAGTGGTTGTTTTTCCACTTCCGTTTACTCCAACAAATATTAATATTTTTTTTTCATCATTTTTTTCATTTATCAGAACATGTTCTCTTGGAAGTAATATACTTTCTATATTTTGAGCTAAGATTTCTAGTACATTTTTTATTCCATCATTATTTGAAATTTTTATTTTTTTTATAGAATCTATTAGCTGATTTACAACATCCAAACTAATATCAGATGAAATAAGAACATTTTCTAATTCTTCTAAAGTTAAATCGTCTATTTTTTTGTTTTTTAAAATCTCTACAATATTAAAAGAAAGTATATTTGAAGTTTTACTTAACTTATCTTTAAATATTGAGAACAAACTCATGCTATTCTTGCTAATAACGTATCATTTTCTACGCCTGTGTATATACAGGAAATTATATTTCCTTCTTTAAACTCTTCTTCAAGTTTTACTTTTAAAAAATGCTGATCTTTTCCAAGTGAAAAATTTTCTTTTCTACTTTCAATTAAAATTTGTTCCTTTTTTCCAATATTTTTTTTTAAATGTTGTTTCAATTTTTCAATACCTTTTTCTCTAAGTCTTCTTGCTCTATCTTTGATAATATTTTTTTGAACTTGAGGCATTCTAGATGCAGGAGTGTTTTCTCTTGGTGAATAAGGAAAAATATGAAGATGAGTTAAATTACACTCATCAACTAGTTTAATTGAATCTTGAAACATTGTTTCTGTCTCTGTTGGAAAACCGGCAATTATATCAGCACCAAATGTTGCATCTTTCCTAATAGATAAAACTTTCTTACAAAAATTAATTGCCATTTCCCTTGAATGTCTTCTTTTCATTCTTTTCAAAATTAAATTGTTTCCAGCTTGTAAACTTATATGAAAATGAGGCATCAATCTTTCGTCCTGTAAAATATCCCAAAAATCTTCGTCTATTTCAGCGCAGTCAATTGAAGACAAACGCAGCTGTCTTAATTCAGGTACTAATTTTAGAATTCTTTTAATTAAGTTAGAAAAAGTCGGTTTTGCTGGAAGATCTTTTCCATAATCAGTTATATCTACTCCTGTTAAGACTACTTCATTATATCCATTGCTAACAATTTTTTTTATTTTATTTACTATCTCTCCAGCAGGTACACTTCTATTATTGCCCCTGCCAAATGGAATAATACAAAAAGTACAGCGATGGTTACAACCTTGTTGGATTTCAATATAAGCTCTCGATTTTCCTTCAAATTTTTCAATTGAATTAGGTACTGTTTTACTTTCTTCTAATATATTTCCTACTTTAAGATTTTTAGACTGATCGATATTTTTCCATGTTAAAGTTTCTAATTTTTCTGTGTTCCCAATTACTGAGTCTACTTCTTTTAAATCTTTATATTTTAATGGATTGATTTGAGCCGCACATCCTGTAACTACTATTTTATTATTAGGAAAATTTTTTTTTGCCTTTCTAATTTCATAAGAAACTTTTTTCTCAGCTTCTTCAGTTACTGCACATGAATTTATGACTGTAACATTATTTAAATTATTTGTTTTAAGATGGTTTTTAATAATTTCACCTTCATAAATATTCAATCTACAACCTAGATTGACTACGTAGTTTTTATTTTTCATAAATTATATTTCTAAACTACCTCGATAACTTATTTCTGCAGGTCCTGTCATAATAGATTCATTATTAACTATATTTATGTGCAGTGATCCTTTTTCAAGTTTCACTTCAGCGTTATTTTCAATTAATCCTTTTTTCCACGCCGCATATACAGCCGCACAGGCACCACTACCACAAGCTAACGTGATTCCAACTCCACGTTCCCAAACTCTCATTTCAATTAAATTTGAATTAATAACTTCAACTATTTCAACATTAGTTTTTTTTGGAAAGAGCTCATGAGTTTCTATTTTAGGACCTATACTTTCAAGATCTGTATCTTTGATCGATTTCCCAAAAAAAACTACATGTGGATTACCTACATTAACAGCAACCCCATTACTATATCCATCAATTGAAATTGGTATATTCATTGTATCGACTTCTTTACTTAAAGGAATTTTATCCCAAGTATTTTTTATTGAACCCATGTTGACACTTATATTGTTATCTATTTTTTTTGATTCTAATATACCTGCATCAGATTGAATTTTTAAAATCTCTTTATTTGAATCTTCATCAAATAGTATTTTTGCCACACAGCGTGTTCCATTACCACAAGCTTCGGCTCTATCACCACCAGGATTAAAAATTTCAATTTCAGCATCAGCACTTTGATTACTTGTATTATTAATTGTGATTAATTGATCACATCCTGCTCCAGTTCTTCTGTCACTGAGTCTTTTAATAATATCTTCAGTAATTACTATATTGTTAGACCTTTTATCTATGATAACAAAATCGTTCCCAAGCCCATGCATCTTTATAAAGTCTACTTTTTGCATATTTGTTTTATAACCTAATTTATCAATAAATCTCAGTAAATATGGGAAATTTAAGAATACTTGACTTTCAATTATTCAGCTAATAGAGGGTCACGAAGAAATCCTATATTTGTAAACGAATTGAGCTTGTTACAATTGTGATAGGTACTCTAGCCCACGAGTTTCGTGCCCTGGAGTTAAAAGGCTATTGGAGATTTATGTTTGATACACTGAACACAAAATTTGAAAAAATTGTTCAAAGTATTCGGGGTAAGGCTGTTATATCAGAAACAGATCTTGAAATTACATTACGTGAAATTAGAATTGCTCTCTTAGAGGCAGATGTTTCCTTAGTTGTAGTAAAAGAATTTATAAATTCCATCAAGTCAAACATTTTGGGAAAAGAAATTCTCAAATCTGTCAAGCCAGATCAAATGATCATAAAGCTTGTGCAAGATGAGCTTGTAAAAATTCTTGGATCAGAAAATAAATCTCTAAATTTATCTTCTTCTCAATTAACTAAAATATTATTTTGTGGATTACAAGGATCTGGTAAAACAACATCAATTGCCAAACTTTCCTATTTGTTAAAGAAATCTTCAAAGAAAAAAATTTTATTAGCATCAGCAGACATTTATCGACCAGCAGCACAAGAACAATTAAAAGTATTAGCTGAAGAAACCGGCTCAGATTTCTTTAGTCATAATCTATCATCAGTCAGTAATATTGTTGATGATTCTATAGACTATGCTCAAAAAAATTTATTTGATATTCTTATTTTAGATACTGCTGGACGACAAGTTGTAGATAAAAAGTTAATGAGTGAATTAATTGAAATTGAAAATAAGTTTAAACCTGACGAAACATTATTAGTAGCAGATGCTCTAACAGGACAAGACGCAGCAAATGTAGCTAAAAGTTTTAGTGATGCAATAAATATCACTGGATCAATTTTAACTCGAATAGATGGTGATAGCAGAGGTGGTGCAGCACTATCAATTAAATCGATAACAAACTCTCCTATAAAATTTATAGGACTAGGTGAAAAAGTAGAAAATTTTGAACCTTTCCATCCTGAAAGAATTGCACAAAGAATTTTAGGTATGGGAGATATTGTATCTCTTGTCGAAAAAGCTGCTGAAAATATTGATAAAGAAGAAATGGAAGATATGGCAAAAAAGATCGCTAAAGGAAAATTTGACCTTGAAGATTTTGCCAATCAATTAAAGCAAATGGGTAAAATGGGTGGAGTCTCCGGTTTACTTTCTATGATGCCAGGTGTTTCAAAGGCACAGAAGTTAATGGCAGAAAATAAAATTTCTAATTCAATGATTGATAAACAAATAGCTATAATCAGTTCAATGACAAAAAAAGAAAGGGCTGATCCAGATATTATAAAGGCTTCACGTAAAATTAGAATTTCAAAAGGATCTGGAACAAAAGTTCAAGACGTTAACAGGTTATTAAAACAGTTTCTCCAATCACAAAAAATGATGAAGAGAATGAAATCAATGGGCAAAGGAGGAATTCCCAGTGATTTAATGCAAAAATTACAAGGAAATCTTCCTCCAAACATAAATTAGAAAGGAAATAAAATGCCAGTAAGAATAAGATTATCAAGAGGTGGTGCAAAGAAAAGACCATTTTATAGAATAGTAGTTGCTGATTCTAGAAGACCTAGAGATGGAAAATTTATAGATCAAATTGGAACTTATAACCCAATGCTTCCAAAGGATAGCGCTGATAGAGTTAAAATGGATTTAGATAAAGCTAAGGAATGGATTGCAAAAGGAGCAAAACCATCAGATAGAATTTCTATTTTTCTTAGCAATCTTGGTGTGATGGAAAAACCAGTTATTACTGAAAAAACAAAAAAACATCTACCTAAGAAAAAAGCTCAGGAACGTTTAGCTGCTGCTAAAGAAAAAGAAGAAGCTGCGAAAGCTGCAGCAGAAGAACCAAAAGCAGAAGAAGCAGAAGCTAAGCCAGCTGAAGATGCACAACCTGCTGAAGAACCAAAAGCAGAAGAAGCAGAAGCTAAGCCAGCTGAAGATGCACAACCTGCTGAAGAACCAAAAGCAGAAGAAGCAGAAGCTAAGCCAGCTGAAGATG
>CACMRK010000002.1 GCA_902616075.1 uncultured Alphaproteobacteria bacterium | reverse complement strand
TTGAAATTACTATAACTAGATAAAACCTTATTTACATTTTTTTTTGTTAATATTGTTTGAGAAACATCATTAGAAATAAGTTTACTTATTTTAGTAAACTTTTGATCATCAAGATTTCTCGAAAAGAAATATCCATCTATAATTTTGATGGATTTATTATTATGTTCTTTTTGTAGTGAACTTTCTTTCCCTGTCTTCTCAATGGAGAGAATTTGAATTGTATTTGTCATTATGAGTACGAATCAACTTAATTTACTATATTAATAGTTTACTCGTTAACGATTCGTTTAAAACTAATTAAATATGACAACATATAAAGAAGCAGGTGTTGATATAGAAAATACAGATGCCCTTGTTGAAGATATTTCTGAGCTAAGCAAATCAACAAACAGAAACGGAAATTTTGATAAAATTGGCGGATTTGGTGGAATTTTTGATCTTAAAAATTGTGGATATGAAGATCCTTTATTGGTCTCTGGAACAGATGGTATAGGGACAAAAATATTACTAGGGATTGAAACTGACATTTTAGATGGTTTGGGTCATGATCTCGTTGGTATGTGCCTTAATGATATTCTTTGCCATGGCGCAGAGCCATTATTTTTTTTAGATTACTACGCTTCTTCCAAGATTGATAAAAATTCTTTTTTAACAATTATGAAAAGTATCACTGAAGCTTGCAAGATAAATAATTGCTCTCTTATTGGTGGCGAAACAGCAGAGATGCCTGGGCTTTATAAAAAAGATGATTTTGATTTTGCTGGATTTTGTGTTGGTGCAGTAGAGAGAAAAAAAATTCTACCTAAAAGAGATGTCATGAAAGAAGATGATCTTCTATATGGGATTAGATCTTCGGGCTTTCATTCAAATGGATATTCTCTCATTCGAAAAGTTTTAAAAGACAAAAATATAGATCTACATAGAAAAACAGATTTCAAATCATCTTATGAAACAAATGCAGCAGCCTTAATGGCTCCAACAAAATTATATTTTCCTTTTTTAAAAAAAATTTTAACAACAAATCTTATCAACGGTATTTCGCATATAACAGGTGGAGGTATTATTGGTAATGCACCAAGAATGCTATCTGAAAATTTATCAGCATGGATTGATAAAAAATTTATTTGTGATGAAGAAATTTTCCAATGGTTTCAAAGTTTAGCTAACATTTCAGATGAAGAAATGTTGAAGACCTTTAATTGTGGATTAGGTTTGATAATGACTATTTCAAAAAATAATTACAAAGAATTTGAGCAATTAATAAAAGATGAAAATTTAGATATTTTTGAAATTGGGAAAATAGAAGTTAACAAATCATCAAGGTGCACAATTAGTTGAAAAAATTACAAGTTGCTATTTTCATATCGGGAAGAGGTTCCAATTTAGAATCACTAATACAAACATCATTTAAAAAGCAAAGTTTAGTAGAGGTTCAATTAGTCGTTTCTAATAATTCCAAAGCAAAAGGTTTAACTATTGCCAAAAAAAATAAAATTCCATTCATACATTTTATTCCAAGAAAAAATTTCGAAAGCAAAGTCATGAAGTATCTAAAAAATATAGATATCATTTGTTTAGCTGGTTTTATGCAAGTTTTAGACTCAAAATTTGTCAGTCAGTGGCGATCGCGATTAATCAATATTCATCCATCCTATCTTCCAGCTTTCAAAGGCTTAAATGCTCAGGATCAGGCCATAAAGGCTAAAGCGAGCTATTCTGGTTGTAGTGTTCATTACGTAAGCGCTAAAATTGACTCTGGACAGATTATTTTGCAAAAAAAAGTAAAGATTTTGAAGAAAGATAATACCGAATCACTCTCAAAGAAAATATTGATAGAAGAGCATAAGGTTTATCCAAGAGCATTACAGATGGTTGCAAAAACACTTTTAACGAGACAACAGTAAGATGAAAAATCGGCAAAATTTCCTAAAAAAATTCGAGATAAGGCAATCTCATGTTCCCAGATTTAATGAGGAGTGTGGAGTTTTTGGAATAAGTGGAACCAAGGATGCTGCTGCCTTAACAGCTCTTGGTTTGCATGCGTTGCAACATCGTGGTCAAGAAGGTTGTGGAATTATAAGTTATGATGGCAACTCCTATCACTCAGAAAGAAAATTTGGATTGGTTGGCGATAATTTTACGAAGAAACACTCATTAGACAAGTTAAAGGGAAAAATTGCGATAGGACACAATCGCTATTCAACAACGGGTGGTGAAACAATAAGGAATATTCAACCTTTTTATGCTGACCTTCATGGTGGAGCTATTAGTATTGCTCATAATGGTAATTTAACTAATGCACTCCTTTTAAGAGAGCAAATGGTACGTGAGGGTGCAATATTTCAAACAACATCAGATACCGAAACAATTGTTCAGCTTGTAGCTCGTTCAAAAAAGAAAGATATCTTAAATAAAATTATTGATGCTTTAATGCAAATTCAAGGTGGTTATGCTTTATCAATTATTGCTAATGGTACGTTGATTGGTGCAAGAGATCCATTAGGTATTCGACCACTTGTTTTAGGTAAATTTAAAAATGCATTTATCCTTGCCTCTGAAACTTGCGCGCTAGACATTATAGGTGCAAAATTTATCCGTGAAATTGAAAATGGAGAAGTTGTAGTTATAAAAGATAATAAAGTTGAAAGTAGAAGACCTTTTCCAAAAAAACAAATCAAACCATGTGTATTTGAATATATTTATTTTTCGCGGCCAGATAGTATTTTAAAAAATAAAACCGCCTATGAATATAGAAAAAATTTAGGTACATACTTAGCAAAAGAAACCGATATAAAACCTGATGTAGTCGTACCAGTTCCAGACTCAGGTGTTCCTGCTGCGCTTGGTTTTAGTCAAGAGTCTGGTATTCCTTTTGAGTTAGGATTAATACGAAATCATTATGTGGGGAGGACATTTATTGAGCCAACTCAGCAAATTAGAAGTTTAGGTGTAAAGTTAAAACTAAATCCTAACCAAAGTTCTATTAAAAAAAAGAAAGTTGTTTTAATTGACGACTCATTGGTTCGAGGAACAACATCCACTAAGATAATAAAAATGCTTTATGATTTTGGTGCAAAAGAAGTCCATATGTGTATTGCTTCACCTGCAATTAAATATCCTGATTTTTATGGAGTTGATACTCCGACCCAAGAAGAATTATTAGCTGCAAACAAAAATTTAGAGGAAATGTGTAAATATATTGGAGCTAAATCGTTAAAATTTTTATCATTAGATGGTCTGTATCAAGCTCTTGGTTACGATGAGAGAGATAATGATAATCCTCAATTTACTGATCATTATTTTACAGGAGAGTATCCAGTCAGACCTTTAGATTACTTGAATGACGAAAGCTTAAAAAAACTTTCATTCTTAAGTCTTGCTTCAAATAATTAATTAATGAATTATTTTTTTTCATGAACGTTCTTGTCATTGGTAATGGTGGAAGAGAGCACGCATTATGTTATGGCATAAAACAATCTCCTAAATGTTCTAATTTATATTGTATTCCTGGAAGTGATAGTATCAGTGAGATTGCTTCTTCGATTATCATAGATGTTGATGATCATGAGGCTATTCTTCAATTTTGTCTAGAAAGTAAAATTGATCTTGTCGTGATAGGTCCAGAACTACCTTTAACTAAAGGATTATCCAACCTTTTAATGAACAATGCTATATTAGTTTTTGGTCCTGATCAAATGGGAGCTGAACTAGAAAAATCAAAAAAGTTTACAAAAGATATTTGTAAAAAATTACATATAGCAACAGCTGCCTATGACGTATTTGACAACTATGATGATGCCTTCATTTTTTGTCAAAACCAATCCTATCCTCTTGTTATCAAAGCTGATGGTTTAGCAGCAGGAAAAGGAGTTATTATTTGTCAAACAATGGAAGATGCAAAGGATGCGCTGATTAAATGTTTTAAAGATAATTCTTTTGGTGATGCTGGTTCAGTTGTTGTTATTGAAGAATTTTTACTTGGTGAAGAGGTAAGTTTATTTTCACTTGTTGATAAAAATGGATTTGTGTTGCCACTTACAACAGCACAAGATCATAAAAAAATCTTGGAAGGAGAAAAAGGCTTAAACACTGGTGGTATGGGAGCCTACACACCTGTTCCTTCTATTTCATCAAATAAAATGAATGCATTATCCAAAACATTTGTTGAGCCTATTGTTCAACATCTTGCTGAACAAGGCATCAAGTATCAAGGAATGTTTTATGCAGGATTAATTCTAACAGACAAAGGTCCAAATTTACTCGAAATTAATGTTCGTTTTGGTGATCCGGAAACGCAAGCAATTATCCCACTATTAGAAACAGATTTATTAGAACTCCTTCATGCATCAGCGATAGGCACCTTAAATGAAATAAAAAAAATTAAGTGGAAAAATGATTATGCCATGACAGTAGTAATGGCTGCTCGTGGATATCCTGAGAATTATAAAAAATTGACACCAATTAATAATTTGGAAAATCTTACTTTAACAACGGATGACTATCTATTTCATGCAGGAACAATCCTAAAAGAAAACAAATGGCTCTCTAATGGTGGGCGTGTATTAAATATATCTGCTACTGGCAAAGACTTAAAAACTATTAGAGAAAATATTCACAATATAATCAATCAAATTAATTGGGATGAGGGATATTATCGAAAAGATATTGGTTGGAGATATATTGATGAGTAATTCTTTTTTAGTTGAAGGAAAAACAAAAATTATTGAGAAAACAAATGATCAAAATATCATTCGAATTGTAACAAAAGATTTTTTAACAGGTGGGGATGCAGCGAAGAAAGAGGAAATTAAAGATATTGGAATTCAAAAGACAAAACAAACAAGTAATGTGTTTAGCATGCTAACCAAGGCAGGTATAGCAACATCATTTATTGAACAAGATTCGCCAAACAGTCTTTTAAGTCATAACTGTAATATGCTTCCTTTGGAATTTGTAGTAAGACGGTATGCGTGGGGAAGTTATTTAAGTAGAAACACTCAATTTGCAAAAGATAAAAGTAGTCCTCATCAATTTGAAAACTTAGTTTGGGAAATATTTCATAAACAAGCCGTTGTTATCCCTCCGCATGTTTCAGAACCTGTTCAAATGGATGAGAGTGAAGCGAGAAGACAATTTTTGAAAGATGGAAAATGGGAAGAGGGTGTATTTACGGATCCATTTGTAAAAACTGGAGAAGAATGGGAATTATTTTCTGCCAAACAACCTGTTACAAGCAAAAGCTTAATGAAAACCAAAAAATTATTGTCTGATCAAGAATTAGAAATAGCTATTAATGGGATTATTCTTCCAAGTTTCGAACTTATAGAAGACAAATGGAAAACTATTGAGACTATTGATGGTCCTATACATTTAGTCGATATTAAGTTTGAGCTTGGTTTTAAAATATCCGATAATTCGTTAGTTTTATCTGATGTTATTGATAATGATAGTTGGCGAATATGGCCTGGCGGAGATCCAACTAAACAATTAGATAAACAATCTTTTCGTGAAGGAGAAGATTTAGTAAATGTTGCTAATAAATATCAACTGGTAACACAACTAACTGATCAATTTAATTTAAGTTAATAATTTATTTTTCAATAATCGTTATATGACCCATTTTTCTTTTATGTTTAATTTCTGTTTTTAAATAGTCATAAAAAAATTCATTATCCTTAAAATTTTTATTTCGATACGGTGTTATATCATCACCAATTAAATTAATCATTTTGGCATTATACAATTTTTTTGTTTCAATTTTTTCTAAGCCACATACTGCTCGTACATGATTTTCAAATTGACTAATATTATGAGAGTTCATTGTAAGATGTCCAGAATTATGAACACGAGGAGCAATTTCGTTAGCATATAAATTATCATCAGTATCAATAAAAAATTCTACACATAACGTTCCAATATAATCTAGTTTTTCTACAACTTGTTTTGCCCACTCAACTGATTTTATTCGTATGTCATCAGAGATATCACTTGGTATTGTTGAATATTTTAAAATTTGTTCTTCATGCACATTCTCAATAGGATCATAGATCTCATAACTATTTTGATCAAAACGAGTAATGACAACTGAAATTTCTTTTTTAAGATGAATGAGTTTTTCTAAAATATATTCTTTTGTAAAATCAATCTCTTTCGTAATATCATCTACAGTGTTTAATTTATACTGACCTTTACCATCGTATCCTAACGTTGTGGTTTTTAACAAACCAGGAAGCAAGTCTACATTTTTACTCAAATCCTTTTCATTTTTGACAGTTACATATTTTGTTGTAGTTATATTATTATTATTGAGAAATTTTTTTTCTGTTTCTCGGTGTTGAATGAGTTGATTAATTTCAGGTTTTGGTAAAACTTTTTTCTTTTCATTAATTTTTTTTAATATTGCGAAAGGAATATTTTCAAATTCATATGTAACAAGATCAACTGCATTAATAAAATTATTTATCGTTGTATCATCATCATACTGACCAAAAATAAATTTAGATGCAAAGTGTTTCCCGGGTGCATCAGGATCATCACTTAATATGACGGTTTGTATATCTATTTTTTTTGCAGCATCTGCTAAAAGACTTCCTAATTGTCCACCACCGATAATGCCAAGTGTGGGTGTATTCATGACTTATGGTTTTTGTTTAACAGCTTTTGATTGTTTACTTCGATAATTTTTTAGATTTTTCTTAATTTCTTTATTCGTAAGAGCAATAATGGAAGCTGCATATAAACCGGCATTCATAGCACCGTCCTCACCGATTGCTACACTGCCAACAGGAATACCTTTTGGCATTTGTACTATTGATAATAAACTATCCAATCCCTTTAATTTACGACTTTCTACAGGTACGCCGATTACAGGTATAGTTGTTAATGATGCAATCATTCCTGGTAAATGTGCAGAGCCTCCAGCACCAGCAATAATGACAGAAATATTATTATCTTCCGCTGATTTAGCAAATTTAAACATTCTCTCTGGTGTGCGGTGTGCAGAAACAATTTTAGTTTCAAACTTAACTTTCAGTAATCTTAAAATTTTTTCGCAATTTTTCATGGTAGCATAATCAGACTTACTACCCATCACAATTGCTACCTTATGTTTTGTTGATGCTGAGGTCATTATAGTTTTATTGTATCAATTCAATGATGATTCGATACATTATTACATAATGACATCGTGGACATTACTTTCACGGGCTCCTGCTTTTGAAATAAAGACAAATTTACAATTGCCTTGCATTTTCTTAATCGTTTTATGACCAGTGTACCCCATCGAAGATTTTAAGCCACCAACAAGTTGATACGCTACATCTTCTATTTTACCTTTGTATGGAACCATCCCTTCCACACCTTCTGCTACTAATTTTTTGGCATTCTTTGTTTCTTCTTGGGAGTATCGATCAAAAGACCCTTTTTGCATTGCTCCTACCGAACCCATACCTCTGTATGATTTAAATTTTTTACCTTTAATCGTTAATAATTTTCCTGGTGACTCTTCAGTGCCGGCAAATAAAGAGCCTATCATGCAAGCACTTGCACCACCTGCTATAGCTTTTGCAATATCACCTGATGTTTTTATTCCTCCATCTGCAATTACTGGAATTTTAAATTTTTTGGCAACTTGAAATGTATCCATCACAGCTGAGAGTTGAGGTATACCAACACCTGTCACAACTCTTGTTGTACAAATTGACCCTGGTCCAATACCTACTTTAATGGCATCTACACCAGCACTAATTAAATCTGATGTAGCTTTTTTTGTAGCAATATTTCCAACAATAAGAGGTGTTTTCTTTAAAACTTTTTTTGCTTTTTCAATAAACTTTAAAGTTGTTTTTGTGTGTGCATGAGCAACATCAATAAAGACTATATCAACGCCAACCTTTAATAATTCTAATAGTCGTAAGTACGCATTATTTTCCACACCGATTGCTGCGCCTACCGCAATCTGTTTACTAGAATTAATTACTGCATTTTGAAATTTTTTACCGTTAACTTTAAAGCTATGAACTTTGTTAACTTCACTTGCTTGTTTATCAATTGGCATATTACGGTGAATAACACCTAGACCACCATTAAGTGCTAAATTGATCGCCATCTTATTCTCTGTCACAGTATCCATAGCAGCAGAGAGTATAGGAATATGTAATTTGACTTTTCCAATGGTAATCGACGTATCTACATCTTTTGGTTTTATCTCGGAATACGCTGGTGAGAGCAGAACATCATCAAAAGTAACGGAATAATTAGTATTTATCTGGTAGGCCATTTCCAACAATATTTATTTTGCTTCGATTTGTTAAGTAAATAGTGCAATTTTATTAATTAAAAATAGCCCTTATCTTTTTCTTAAATATAGATATAAATAATTGTGCGATTAGTAATTCTTATTTTTTGCCTTTTATTTTCTTCAACTTTATTTGCTGGAGATGAACAAAAAGTTAAGCACGGATTAATTGATAGATTTACTAATGGATTATCTGAAGCTGTAGAAAATATATTAGATGGTGAAGGTGATACACAAGTTCGAATTGATATGGGTGAAGATTATAAACCTGAATTTTCTATTGTTACTGTAAGACCAATAGCAATACATCATAGTGTTGATGCAACCTTTATCCAATTACAATTAAGTGATCACAAAATTAGAGGTGATAGTAGATTAGCTGGAAATATTGGAGTTGGTTATAGAAAGTTATCAGATAGTAAAACTTCTATTACAGGCGCAAATGTTTTCTTTGATTACGATGAAAAAGGAAATGCTAGAGCTAGTGTTGGGGTAGAACTTCGATCATCTGCTTTTGATGCTTTAGCAAATTATTATTCTGCAATAAGTGGAGGTAAAACTGTTGGAGACTATACTGAAAGAACACTTGATGGTTATGATATTAGTGTTGTTGGTCAAGTCCCATATATTCCATGGGTAAATGTAATTGGTAAATCATATAGATGGGAAGCTGAAAAAAATTCAAAAGATTCTACAGGTGAAACACTTAGTTTAGAAATGACATTAACACCAAATTTGATAGCAGAAGTAGGTTTTGATGATAATAATATTAATGGAACAGATAACTTTGCAAAAATAACTTTTATTTATCCACCAAGAGAAACACCAACTGCTGCAACAGAATTCGTCAGTGAAAGAGCATTTGTTCAATTTGATATGAGTACGGAACTACTTAGTATTGTTAGAAGGAGTAACAAACAAGCCATTGAGTCAGAAGGTACAGGTGTAGTAATAACGAGGTTAGTCGAATGAAAATTATAATATCTGTTATTTCACTATTATTTTGTCTTAATTTTTCTTTTCATGCTTTTGCAGAACTTGGTGAAGCAACAGTTTATAAAGTTACATTAACAAAAATAGAACTGTGTACCGCAGCTCCACTTGCTAGTAAGACTGACACAACTTGCACAGGTGCTACAATTGTTGGAACTGGAAATAAAACTTTTGATGTTGCTTCTGTAACAGCTGGATCAGAGGTAGGATCGTTTGTTTCAACCTCTGGACTTCCAATCGGTACTACCTTTACCCATGCTAAACCAACTTTATCGAGAGAATTTACAATGAAAGGTTATGTAGAAGCAGACAGTAATTGTTGGTGTAGAACGGAGTCTGATTCTACTTATAATTCAACGACGGGTAAATATAAGTCCTTGCAGTATGGAGTATGTGAAGCTAGTGAAGCTGATGCTGCTGCTAATGCAGAGGAAAATGTATTTTATTTACAGACAGATACAACTGGAGGTGGAACAACTATTTGTGCAAATGCAGCTTGTGATAGCGGATCAAATCAAACAATTAATTATGCAAAAGATATAACAAGTTTAACTGGCAAATACGGGTTAGCAATGGATAACCCTGATGTTAATACTGATATTTTTACCCAAATTTATAATTTAGAATCTAGTTATACAGTTGGATTAGTAGCGCCTAAAATTGATATAGCATTTGGAACATCCACAAGTCTTTATGCTGATGAGTGGACAGATGGATCTTGTTATCTTGATGCGTATTATGTAAAATCAACAACTACTATTTCTGAATAAAATTCTTAAATTTTATATTCAAAGTTCTGTGTTGTTGGGTTAATCTTAATTAACCTTGCGCCATTTCGAATATGATAATGAGTAGCAACAGGAGTTAGAGGGGAAATAGTAATAATACTTTCAAACTGCTCTTTTGATTTAATATATTTTTGAAGCTCTTTCATAATTTTTTTACCTGCACCTTTTTTAAAAGACCATAAAGTATAGGCAATTGGTATAGTTGCTTGATCTTCTTCAACACTCATCAAATCCATTTCTTTAATTGTTGCGGGTATTTCATTTGTAAAGGCAAAGCAGGCAATACCTTCAATATCATCCTTATATTTGAGCCCAAAAATTTTTCTTCCTTTTGACGTACGAAAGTCATTATCAAGTTCTGGGCGCACTGGATCATCAGATGGATTAACACCATCTAGTTCAACTAGTTCAGTTTTTTTGATCCAACTAAAGAAATCAAACTCGTATTTGTATCTGCCAATTTTCATTTAAAGTATGTAATGCTTTATAAGATTTGATAAATAAAGATAGTGAATATTTTGATAAGAAAGCAGCCTTAATTACTTATTATCAAATTTTACTAATATAAATTCTTGCTAAACTAAAAATGTCTTCAAAATCATCCATCCAAAATATTTTTAAATTATCTATCCCTATTTTTTTTGCAAATTTAGTCATTCCTTTTGTGGCTATTGTTGATACGGGTTTAATGGGTAATCTTGATAATGCTAGTTACTTGGTTGCTACCAGTATTGCGGCAAGTGTCTTTTCCATTCTTTATGGGAGTTTTGGTTTTTTACGATCGGGTACGGTTGGAATGATCGCACAAGCAGATGGATCAAAAGATTATGAAGAAATCGTAAATATTTTTTTACGTAATATTGCTTTTGTCATTATTATTTCCCTCTTGTTGGTTATTCTTCAAACATACATATATAATATTTCCTTATCTATTTTTGATTTATCGAAGGAAACAAAACTTTATTTTAAAGATTATTTTACTTTTCGTATTTACTCTTCTTTTGGTGAGCTAACGATTTTTGTGATAACAGGATTGTTTATTGGTTTACAAAAAACAAAAACATCAAGTCTCATTGTAGGATTTTATTCTCTTGCAAATATAATTTTAAGTTTAGTCTTTGTTTTATATTTTAATTTAAATGTTTTAGGTGTTGCCTTAGGAACACTCATAGCTTCAACGCTGACAACAATAATCTTTTTATTCTATACGTTCTATGCTCTAAGCATGATGACCAAATTAGAATTTAATTCAAAAAAAATTTTTAATCTTAGTAAAGTAAAAAATATTTTTAATATTAATCTTAATATATTTATCCGATCTCTTCTTCTTGCTTTTGCCTTTTTATATTTTACCTATCTTGGTAATTCTATCAGTGAAGAAACAGTAGCAGCAAATACCATTTTGCTAAATTTTATAATGTTATCAGCTTATGTTCTTGATGCTTATGCTTTCTCTACAGAGGGTATTGTTGGGTATTCTATTGGATCAAAAAATAAACAACTATTAAGAGATGTCATAAAAAATTCCTTTATCTTAAGTACAGCAACTGGCTTAGTAATATGTGTAATCTTTTTCTTTAGTAAAAATTATTTCATCATTACGATGACAGATTTACCTGACATTCGAGAAATTAGTTTTAACTTTTCTTATTGGGTAATCATTATTCCTTTTGCCGCTTCTTTTTGTTTTCAATTTGATGGTATCTTTGTTGGCGCTTCGCAAACAACAGAACTTCGAAATGCCATGATCGTCTCTGTCGCCATCTATATTGTTGTCTCTTTCTTTTTAATAGCAAGTTTTGGGAATACAGGATTGTGGTTATCTCTCTGCCTTTTCTTTATTGCAAGAGCACTCACTTTGTTTGTCTACATGCCTAGAATTTATGGCCGCATCCAAGAATAATTCTATTAAATTTTCGAAAAATACGTAAAAAGACACAGAGTTTTTCAAATAGGTCGGCCACTAGCCCTATTTTAAAATAAAAAAGGCCAAATTTTATTAAAAGTTTTATGTTTGTAAGTTTGGTCAAAATAAAAAAATATTTAATCTATCTTTTAATTTTTTTATTTTTCAATTGTATTTTTATCAATTCTCTTAAAGCAGATATAAATCATGAGGATGCTGCAGCAACTCATACTGAATTTAGTTTATCTTACGGGATAACATTCGATGATGATGGTGATAAAATGTATATTGTTGGTACCGACCCAGGCTTTAAAAATGTTGTAGTTCAATATGATTTAACTACTTCATATGACGTATCAACAAAAAGCTTTGAAAAACAAATAAGAGATACAGATGATGGTGAGGCTACTACGACTGTTATAACAGATTTAAAATTTTCAACAAATGGAGGAGGTACAAGAATTCATGATATAAGATTTAATGAAGACGGCGATAGAATGTATCTTTCGGTAAACCAACATGGTGTAATAACATATAGGCTTACCGTACCCTATGAAATATCATCGGCAACTCACCTTAATACTTTTGATCCTGACGAGTCTGGAAATTTTTTGGCAATAGAATTCGATTCTACTGGTACAAAGTTGTTTATTGAGGATGGCGATGAAATCGATGAATACACTGTTGAAACTGCATTTGATTTATCATCAACAGTAACATATGTGGATAGTTTAACTGTAACTTCTGGCGCATCATCGTTGGCATTCAGTAGTGATGGAACTACATTATTTGTTTTGAATAGAATCGAACGAAAGATTTATGAATATAGTTTAACAACAGGTTTTGATATTTCTAGTGCAACTCTCGTTGATGAATATAGTGTAGCGGATGAGGAAGTGCAACCTGAAGGTATAGCTTTTAATGATGATGGTAGTAAAGTATTTATTACGGGAACTGATGGCGATAAAACTGGTGGTAGTAATGATGAAGTTAATGAATATACCTTAAATAATGCAGCTTATAATTTAGCAGTTCCGACTCTAAGCTCTTCTTCACCAGCGGATAACGCTACAGGTGTTTCAATAGATGCTAATATAGTTCTAACCTTTAGTGAAAAGATGGATGTAGAAAGTGGTAATATAGAAATTTATAAAACATCTGATAATTCTCTTGTTGAAACAATAGATGTCACCAGTAGTCAAGTAACTGGTACTGGAACAACAGCGATAACAATTAATCCCAGCTCAGATTTTGAATATAATGTTGAATATTATGTTTTAATTGATCCAACAGCTTTTGATGATGGAAGTGATGCTTCTTATGCAGGTATAACGTCAACAACGGCTTTAAGTTTTACTGTTAGCGATGATAGGTTGGATCCAACAACAATTAAAGATGTTATAGGCTCCATAGATGCACAAAGTGAATTGGCAAAAAACTATATTAGCCAGTCTATTGATACTGTCTCAAATCGTTTACGATTTTTAAGACAAAATAGATTAAGTGATTCTTTATCGAGCCAAGGCTTACAAATAGATCTTGGTAATACAATTCTCACCTCATTAACAAATGATAATATAGAAAAAAATACAAACTCCATCATGCCTACTAATTGGTCTGTATGGACATCTGGGTCAGCTTATGTATCAAAAATTGGTGATAGTATAAATTCATCATCACAAGAAACTGAAGGTCAAGCAGTGGCATTAGGGTTTGATAAAAAATTAAGTGATAGTGATTTTCTTGGTTTTGCTATTCAGTATGGTCAAAGCGATACGGATATTGGAACAAATGGAACAAGTGTTGATAGTGAAAATATAAATTTCTCGGTTTACCGAACAAAGCCACTTGATAATAATAATTTTATCGAAACATTGTTAGGCATAGGGTTAATAGAAAGTGATTTGAAAAGAGTCCATAATTCTAGTGTATTAACTGGTACGCGGGATGGAACACAAATATTTGGTTCCATCAATTATGGTAAAACAATTGACCGCGGTGATTTTAATATAACTCCAATTGGACGTCTTGATTTAGGTTATACTAAACTTGATGAATACAAGGAGAGTGGAATAAACGCTTTAAATTATGCAAGTCAGAGAATTGAGAGTGGATTAGCATCATTTGGTTTTGAAGTTAGCGATAATATTCAGTTTAATGAAAATAAATTTCAACCATTTGGATCGCTTAAAGTTATTACTGATTTTAGTAACAAATCTCATGCCAAGATCAATTATGTAACAGACACTTCAACAATTTATACTTATACGCAAGAAGCTAATTCAGATCATTTAATCAGCTCCATGATTGGATTGACATATACCGCTGGAGATTATTTAAATATTAATTCCAGTTATAGTAGAGTTCAAGGTAACAGGAGTGAACGAAGAGATACTATAGACTTTGCTATTAACTTTATTTCAAATCGTGAGACACAATATAGTCTGTCATTAACCGGTGATGAAAATGAAGAGGTTAAACTTGGTATATCAAAAAATATATATGGTTTTGATGTAGGGTTTAATGCCAGTGAGTCTTTCAGTGCTAATCCAAATCAAGAAGCGGAATTAATGCTGACGTACAATTTTTAAATATACTAATTCAGTTTATCTTTGCGGTAATTAGATCGTATTTCATCTAGTAGGATTGATTTAGACTTATCTTTTACATGCCAAAAATCCCATCCATTACAACTTGGGAGTCCTTGTATCTTTGCTCCCATTTGATGAATAGAGCCTGTTAAATCTTTTATTTTAAGTGTTCCATCAATACTAACAGTTGCTTTAAAGCGTTCTTTTTTATCAGTTAATACAGCACCTGGTGGAATAATTCCTTGCTCGACTAATTCACCAAAAGGTACTTTTGGTAATTCTTTTCTGCTCTTTGCAATAGTGATAACTTCTTCTTTCAATACTTTGGTTTTCTTTAATCGTTCTTTTGATAGTTTAACGTAGTCCTTATCTTTTTCTATACCAATAAAGTTACGTTGTAATTTTTTTGCAACAACAGCTGTTGTCCCACTTCCTGAAAAAGGATCAAGAACAAGATCACCTTTGTTTGTTGATGCTAATAGAATTCGGTAGAGTAGAGCTTCTGGTTTTTGTGTTGGGTGTGATCGTTGATTGTTATCTTTACGTAATCTTTCTTTCCCTGAACAAATAGGAATATACCAGTCACTCCGCATTTGTTTTCCTTCATTTAGTTCTTTGAGATTTTGATAATTAAATGTGTATTTTGCTTCTCTTGACGTTGTGCACCATAACAGTGTCTCATGCGCATTTGTAAAACGTGTACCACGAAAGTTTGGCATGGGATTTGTTTTATGCCAAATAATATCATTTAAAATCCATAAACCTTCATTTTGTATTGTAGAACCAACACGTAAAATATTATGATAACTTCCTATCACCCAAAGTGCCCCACCTTTTTTTAAAACACGTTTACATTCACTCAGCCATGCATTGGTAAATTGATCATATTCTTTGTATGTATTAAATTTATCCCAATCTTGTGTAACAGCTTCGACTGTTGTTTGATCAGGTCTGTATAATGTATCCTTTAATTGAAGATTATAGGGTGGATCAGCAAAAATAAGATCAACCGAATGATCTTTTAGTTTTTTCATTTCCTTAATGGAATCACCTAAAATAATTTGATTTTTCTTCATAATTGATAAAAAGAATCTTTAAGCAGATATGGAATCAGGTCAATTGAGTTATCAACAGGGGGAATCTTTTGGTAGGGATAACCTTAAAATTTGGCTAAAAACATAAAAAAAGGGGTCCGAAGACCCCTGGAATAGTTCATCAAATGGGAGGAATGATGAAACATAATACTTATTTAGTGTTTGTCGCATCTTTTTGAAGCATAATAAAATAATATTTGGTATGCATTCTTTGCATGGATAAATTTGGGTAATTTATTTTTTTAATAAAGATTTAATTGGTTCAAACGATTTTCTGTGAAATTGAGTTACACCGTGTTTTTTTATTGCATCAATATGTTTTTTAGTTCCATAACCTGCATTTTTTTTCCAATTATACAATGTAAACTTGCTATCAAGTATACTCATCAGTCGATCACGGTGAACTTTTGCAATAATAGATGCACTTGCGATCGACAAAGATTTTTTATCGCCACCTATTATAGATTTTTCATTTTGATAATTTAATGAAAAGTTTCCATCAATAATAAGATGTGGATTTTCAAAATTAAATTTATCTATTACTCTTTTCATCGATAATTTTGTTGCTTCCAAAATATTAATTCTATCTATTTCTTCGACACTCGCATACCCTAAGTAGTATTGAAGTTTTTTTTCTTTTTGTAATTTTTTAAAAAATAAAAATAATTTTTCTCTTTGTTTTGCTGTATGTTTCTTTGAATCAGTTATAGGTATTTCTGATTCTAAATCATCATAATTAGAAAAATAACATCCACAACTCACCACTGGGCCTGCCAATGGACCTCTACCTACTTCATCTAAACCAATTACAGGTCCATTAATTGATTTCTCTATAGAAAAATCAGTCACTATTTTTCATTTAATCTTGGCATGATTTCAACAAAATTACAGGGTTTATGTCTAATGTCTAATTGATATTGTAAAATTTCATCCCAGCCATCTTTGCATGCACCTGTTGATCCAGGTAAACAAAAAACATACGTACTATTTATTAAGGCTGCAACTGCTCGTGATTGAATTGCCGATGTACCAATTTTTTCAAAACTAACTTGGCGAAATAATTCCCCAAATCCATAGATATGTTTACTAGCAATAGCGTTTACAGCTTCTGGTGTAGTATCTCTTCCTGTTAGACCGGTCCCACCAGTTGTAATAATGCAATCAATATCTTTTTCTTTTGACATTATATCCAAGGTATCTTTTATTTGAGAAACATCATCTGGGATAATTGTACGTTTAATCATTGTATGACCAGAATTAGTAATACGTTTTTCTAATGTATCACCTGATGTATCATTCTCTTTAGTTCTTGAATCTGAGATTGTAATTACAGCAATATTTATAGAAACAAAATCTATAGAAGTATCAATTGGCATAACTTATTAATAAAGTGGATCTTTTCCATTTGCTAGCATTTTTAGGGAACGCATTTCTTTATTATTTTTATTTTGGTAAATCCAATATTTTGTTAAGATTTTTTCAATAAACCACCTTGTTTCTCTTGATGGAATACTTTCCATAAAAAAGAGTGAGTCTTCCATATAATTTGTTTCATTTTTCCATTTTTGTAAATTTCCTGGACCGCCATTATAAGCTGCTGCAAGAAATATAAGATTTCTTGAAACTTGCTCTAGATCAAGAAGATACGTTAAGTATTCTTGTCCAACCTCTAAATTTATTTCAGGATTTTTAAGAATATTACTATTGCTTTGTTTTACGTCTTTACTTGTTGTAATAAATTTTGCTGTCGAAGGTAAAACTTGCATTAAACCTATGGCACCGTCTTTACTTTTTGCCTTTATGTTAAACATCGACTCTTGATGCATGAACGCGTGGAGTAATTCTTTTTCTAATTTAAAACCATCTCGAGGCTTCCACACACTAGTAGGGTAGTAGAGATAGGTTGGTACAACCATACCAAAATTTTCTAGCTTATTGACAATTTTTAATTGAGTATAGGCAAGATCAAAATTTTCAGCAATTTTAATAGACTCCTTTGCTATTTCCCTATTTAAAATGGAATTGATATGAACAATTTCCTTTTCTAATTCATCGGCAAATCCAACTTGTATCAGTGTCTGTATTCTTTTTCCTGCTGGTATTTTTAAAATAGTACTATTGTTTTTATTAAGATCAGTATGCTCTACCCATTCAATTTTTTTATCAACTCCTAAAATTTCTAGTGCAAGCATTCCATAAAAACTATTTGGATTATTTGATGCTCTTTTTAACCAAAAATTAATATCATCATAGCGACCAAGTTTTGCATATGATCTAGCTGTCCAAAAACTACCTGATGTTTGATGCCAAGCATCATCTTTTAAACTAATCGAAAAGAGAGAAAAATATTTTGCAGCATCTTCATATTTTTCTAATCTCCAAGAACATAGACCAGCTGTCCAAGCTGCATAAGGAACATATTTAGCTGAATTAACAAGAGCTTCAGAAGCATATTGAATTGCTAAGTCATTTTTATTTGCTAAGAAATATCCTTTCGCTATTAATTCTTTTTGTTGATCTATTTCAACTTGATCTAATAATAGATCTACATCTCTTTGATTTAATAGTTGTACTGCTCCCGTTGGCCAACCTTTATTCACTCTTGATTTGATACCATTAATTAATTTTCTTTTTTCAACTCTTTGATTGTTGGATAGTTTCTTTGAACTTTTATATTTACTAGTTTTTTTACTTTTTACTTGTTCTGATTCTATACCAATTGGAGCGCTAGGTTTAGTTGGACTTTTATAACCTGCTGGCATTCTTCGAATAGCCAATTTATAAATTTGTTTTGCTTGAGGGTGATCATTATATTTTTTAAGCCAATAATATAATTCTAAATACTTTGATCGATAACAATTAGGATGTAAAAATTTCTGCGCATAAATATGCCCAAGCAAAGATTTATTTTTTATTTTTAAAATAAAATTATTTGCACTTTTCCATTTGCACTTTTCCTGAAATTTATAAGCTTGTTGATAATTATATACATCTTCTTCACTAAGAACCTTTTTTGAGAAAATATTATCATATTTGATGACTATATCTTGTTGGTATGCATAGATTTGTTTCGAAAAAAATACGAAGAATATAAAAAAACAAATAATAGAAAATTTTTTGTGATTCATTTATTTAATTTTTCTTGTAACATTTGTAAATCTTCCCAAGAATGTTTTTTATACTGAGGAGATCGAAGTAAAAAAGCTGGATGGTAAGAGGCTATTGTAGGAATACCTTCTTCTAAATTGAGTGATTTGTATTCATGCCATTTGCCTCTGAGTTTTCCAAGTGCAAGAGGGGTTGATAAAATGGCTTTTGCTGCGACACCACCTAATAGGAAGATAAATCTAGGTTTAATTATATCAATTTGTCTTTGCAAAAACGGTAAAAATTCTAAAATTTCATTGTCATTAGGTGTTCTATTTTCAGCTGGACGCCAATTAACTACATTAGTAATATAAACGTCTTCTCTTTGTAAATTAATTGCCAAAAGCATTTTATTTAATAGCTGTCCAGCTCTACCGACGAATGGAATTCCTTGATCATCCTCATCCCTACCTGGTGCTTCACCAATTAACATTACTTTTGCATTTAAGTTACCATCATAAACTACTAAATTTTTTGCTGTTTTTTGAAGAGGAGATTTATGATTTTTAAGATCTTCAATAACACCATCAATTTTAGATTTTTTATCCCCAGTATCCTTGTCGAAACTAGGTTGCTCTAATTTTTTCTTATTTTCAAACCAGTTTCTAGGAGAATCCTGAAGAAAATAATTTACCCCAGAATTAATAATAAATTCTAAATTTTTTTTATTTGATTGATTCATGTAAAATTACAATTATCTATTCATAGTGTAACTATACGATATTTGAAATGGTTAATTTAATTAAAACACTACAATTTATCTTATTTTTTCTGATTGTTAATTCTGGAGCTTTAGCTTTAACTAGCTCATCTTTTTTAATCTCACAATCTGCCTTTAATAATTATGATTATAGTTCCACTTTATTTAAATTTAATATGGATAAAGTAACCCTATCTCAAGACAGTCTTTTAGATAAAGCTATTGCTGCAATAATTACAGAGGATCTAGTTTTGGCTTTAAAAATTGCTGATAAAATCTTAATTGAAAACAAAAATAACCCAGAAGCTTTAATTATAAAAACCACATCTCTTTACAAAGATAAAAAATTTAAAGACATCATTGAACTAAGAGATAATATGCTGCAACCAAGTGAATTATTAGACTTTATTTTTTTTGCTGATAACAGACTTAAAAATAATAGTACTATAAGTAATGCTCTAGTTGAATTGGTATCATCCTCATATTCAAATAATGAACAAAGTCGTTTAAATTATAATTTTTTATTATTTTATACCTCACTTGCTAAAATACTTGATCCAAAAAATGACAGAGCAATGATTATTAAAGCAGAGTTATTTTCGCAAGTTGGACAAGATAAGGTTGCATCAGATATATATGCGAAGATAGATAAAGAAAGTATTTATTATTTAGATGCTCAGAATAGTCTTGCTAGACATTACTTATTCAATAATACCTATGAGGAAGCTGAAACTAAAATTAAATCATTAGTTGAAAATAATAACAACAATTATTCTCTAAAAAAAACTTTAGGTGATTTTTATCGTTACAATAAAAAGTATGATTTAGCTTTAGATGTTTATGATGAAATGATCAAAGAAAACCAGGATGATCTCTGGAATATTTTTTATATGAGAGGTATTTGCTATGAACAAAAAGATGAATGGGACTTAGCTGAAAAAGATTTTTTACGATCCTTAGAAATTAAACCTGGAACGCCAAATGTTTTAAATTATCTTGCATATGGTTGGGTTGAAAGAAATATTAAATTAGACCGTTCTTTGAAAATGTTAGAGGAGGCATATAAAGCTAATCCTGATAGTTTTTATATTATAGACAGTTTAGCGTGGGCTCATTTTAAAAAAAATAATCTTTCAGAAGCAGCAAGGTTAATGGAAAAGGTAATAGATATCGCCCCTGGTGAAGCAATATCTCTAGACCATCTTGGTGATATTTATTATGCTATGAATAGAAAAAGAGAAGCAATTCATTTTTGGCAACAAGCGTTAGAGTTGGCTGAGCCAGAAGATGAAATAACTGAAGATGTTCAAAGCAAATTAGATAATATTAATGCCGGATAAAATAATTGAAAAATCACCTGCCAAAATTAATTTATTTTTAAAAATTATAAATAGAAGAGATGATGGTTTTCATAATATTCGTACTGGAATAACATTCATTGATCTTTTTGATGAGATAACTGTTCAACCTCACAGCAAATTTCAAGTAATCTATACAGGTAGTTTCGCTCCAAAAAATAATCTATTTGAGGATTGCATTATTGATAAATTATTTACCTATATAAATGAAGATAAACCTAAACTTCTTTTTACTATATCAAAAAATTTTCCTTATGAAGCTGGTTTAGGTTCTGCTTCCTCTAATGTTGCAAGTGTTATAAAAATTTTAGAAAATCTTGAGATAATAAAAAAGAAAAATATATTTGATTATGTTGATCTCGGTTCAGATATCCCCATTTTCTTGAATCAAAAAGATGCTCTAGTTAGAGGTAGGGGGGATTTAATTGCTAATGTTCATTTTCCAAAATATTATTTCTTACTAATTAGACCGTCTTTCAAATGTTCTACAAAAAAAATGTATGATTCATTTCAACCTTCAGATTTTGATTATAATGCTGAATTTAATTTAGAAGAAATAAATGATCAAGATTCTGGAAATGATTTTGAAAAAATTCTTAAAAAAAATGAACCTGAATTTTTATCAATCATAAATTTCTTGGAGGATTTTGATGATGTTATATTTTCAAGACTAACTGGGAGTGGTTCTTGTATTTACAGTGTATTTGAAAAAAAAGAGCATGCTATGAATGCACAAAAAAAATTTCAACAAAGTTTTTCAAATCTATGGACGCACCTAAGTGAAAACAATTTGGTTAATCTATTTTAAATTCTTTCTTAAATTCTTTAATTGAAAGCACTTCATTTATTGGCTTGTCCCACCTAATTCTATGAATTCGAGGAAAACGCATAGCGACACCTGATTTATGTCTATTGCTGGGAAATACATCGTCAAATGCTACTTCTAAAATAATTTCTTTTTTTACTTCTCTTACAGGACCAAATTTATTGGTAGTATTATTTCTAATAAATTTATCTAAGACTAATAGCTCTTTATCTGTGTAACCGGAATATGCTTTTCCTATAGGAACTAATTCATTTTCTTCCCAAACACCAAACGTAAAATCTGAATAATATGATGATCTTTTGCCATGTCCTCGTTGAGCATACATTAAAATAGCATCAACTAGTTTTGGATTTTTTTTCCATTTGTACCAATACCCTTTTTTTCTTCCTGGTAAATATTCACTATTTTTAAGTTTAATCATTACACCTTCATTTAAATCATCATAAAAATTATTTTTATATTTAGTTAATGCTTCCCATGTTGAAAAATTAATGATGGTAGATAAATCAATTTGATTAGTTGTATTTTCTTTTTGAAATTTTTCTAAATATTTTCTTCTTTCAACGAGAGATAATTTTCTTAAATCTTTTCCTTTATAAAAAAGGATATCATAAGCTCGTATAAAAACAGGAAACTTTTTTTGAAGCTCTTTTGACGCTTTTTTTCTATTTAATCTTTGTTGTAGATCATTAAAACCGGAGGGTTTAAAATTTCCACCCACAAGTAATTCCCCGTCAATAACCGCATCACCTTTAGTTGTTTCAATTATTTCTGGGAATGCAGATGATATATTATCACCTGTTCTTGAGTATAGTGAAACACTATTTGATGAAACCATAAGCTGAACTCTGATCCCATCCCATTTATATTCTGCTTGAAATTCATTCGCGTCTAATCTTTTAAAATCTTTTTCCTCATCAATAGGATTAGCAAGCATCATAGGATGAAATAATTTTTTAAAATCTATTTTTGGTTTTGATTTTTCATTTTTTAACCATTGAAATAAATTTTCATATGGAAATTCTAGACCATGCCAAATTTCCTCAATCTCATTTACAGATTTATTATACAGATCAGCTAAGGCCATTTTGACTAATCTTTCTGAGACTCCAATTCGCAATCCACCTGTGCAAATTTTAATTAAAGTCCACCTTTCGTTATTAGATAGTTCGCTCAAAACTTTACTAAACTCTTTATTAATTTCAGACTTTTTAATTTTTTTTATATTTTCTATTAAGGTAGATAAATTTTGTGATTTACCCTCTTTATTTGTTGGCCAAATTAATGATATTGTTTCTGCTAAATCCCCAACATAGTCATATGAGTAATCAAATAAATGTTGATCTACTTGTTCATAGACAAGTTCTCTGAGTTTAGATGCTTTGATAAATTGAAATGAAAGTTGGTCAGATAAAATTGCAAGCGCATATGCACGGTTGATATCAAGTATTTTAAAATAATCTTGAAGTAATTTAATTTTAGTATTTCGACTTGGTGTTAAAATCAAATTGTGAAGTAAGGAAGAAAATTTTTTCATTCTATTTCTTCATCATTTCTTCCTTGGATGGAAAGGGGCTTTGAAACAAGATTTTGTTTCTTACAATAATAAACTAATGCATCTTCCTGTCCATGCGTAATAAGAATATTTTTTGCTTTTGATTTTTTAATTGTATCTAGTAATTCATTCCAATCGCTATGATCACTAATAACTAAAGGTAATTCAATACCTTGTTGTTTTGCTCTTTGCTTAACTGTCATCCATCCACTTGCCATGCAAATAATAGGATTAGGAAATCGTCTTGACCAACGATCCTTTAATGCTGAAGGAGGGGCAATAATTATTTTACCCTCATAAAAGCTTTTATCCTTTGAAGAAACTTTTTCAAACTTTCCAATATTTATTTTTTCTTTTGAATAATATTGGCATAACTTTTCTAGAGAACCATGAATATAAATTCTCTCATCATATTTCTGCTGACGTAAAAGATTCATTACTCTTTGCGCTTTGCCAAGTGCATACGCACCAACAATATGACAATTATTTTTATTTATCTTTACAGATCGTATGAGTTTTTGAATTTCATCTTTAGGATCTGGATGTTGAAATATGGGTAATCCAAATGTTGCTTCGGTAATTAAAGTATCACATTTAACAAGTTTGAAATTTTTACATGTTTCATCTTTTCCTACTTTATAATCACCTGTGATGACCAAACGATGATTATTTTTTTCAATTAAAACTTGAGCACTCCCTAAAATATGTCCTGCAGGATATAATGTAAAATCAAAGTTTTTAATCGAGTATTTTTGCCCGTATCTAAGAGGAGTAAATTTCTTCGCACATTTATCTCCGTAGCGAATTTTCATTATGTCTATTGTTTGCTTAGTAGCAATAACATGATCATGTCCAAATCGGGCATGATCTGCGTGACCATGTGTAATAATTGCTGTTTTTTTCGGCAATATTGGATCTATATGTACATTTATATCTTTGATAAATAGCTGATGGTTAATGAAATCCATATGAATATAAATAAATCGAATCCCTTATTATTACACCCCCTAAACAAGTGGATGAAGAAAAAAAAATGGTCCTGGTTTCCTCATCAAATTGAAACATTTCAGCATGTTCGAACCGGATCTGATGTTGTGGTATTTGCTCCTACTGGTGCTGGCAAAACATTAACCGGGTTTATTAATCCAATAGATGATCTAATAAAATTAAAAAAATTCAAAGGTCTTCATACCCTCTATATTTCACCATTAAAATCTCTTGCAAACGATATTGTGAGAAATTTAGAGAAACCTATTAAAGAGCTTGATTTGAATATTTCATTTCAAGTAAGAACAGGGGACACAACACCATATAAAAAACAAAAACAAAAACAAAAACCTCCTAATATCATTATTACAACTCCAGAGTCACTTGCATTATTAAATTCGTATGAGAATGCGAAAGAATTTTTTCATAATCTAAAATATATAATTATTGATGAGATACACACTTTTTTGGATAATAAGAGAGCTGATCTTCTGAGTTTAAATATTGAAAGACTACAAACTTTCTCTCCAAAATTACAACGAATAGGTTTGTCAGCAACTCTCAAGAATAAACAAGATGCCAAAAAATGGCTTTGCCGCAAAAAACCAAAAATAATTTATTATGAAAATTCAGTTTTACCTAAGATTAAAATTCTAGAATCAAAAGAACGTATCCCTTGGTCTGGTCATATGGCTACGTATTCTATTAATGAAATCTATAAAGAAATAATGAAATCAAAATTAACTATCATTTTTGTTAATACGAGAGCGCAAGCCGAATATATGTTTAAAAACTTATGGCTAATTAATAAGAAAAAATTAAAAATTGCTGTTCACCATGGTTCATTAGAAAAAAACTTACGTTTAAAAGTAGAAAATAATCTTAGCAAAGGATTAGTTGACTGTGTTGTTGCGACCTCTTCTTTAGAACTCGGATTAGATTATGGAGATGTAGAAAAAATTATTCAAGTTGGAGCACCTAAAGGAATTAATAGATTATTACAGCGTGTAGGAAGATCAAATCATAATTTAAATATACCTTCAAAAGCAATTTTAGTACCCACTAATCGTTTTGAATTTATCGAAGCAAAAGCTGCTATTGAAGAAATAAAAAAAAATAACTTAGATCAAATAGATTTAAAAGAAGGAAGTTTTGATGTTGTAGCTCAACATATTTTTGCAACCGCTTGTGCGGGGCAATTTGATATTAATGATCTCTACAAAGAAATTATCAAAGCATATCCATACAAAAAATTAAAACTTAATGATTTTAAACAATTGATTAATCTCATTCAAGATGGCGGATATGTTTTAAAAAATTATGATCAATTTAAGAGAATCTTCCAATTAAGAGAAAATAAAAATATTTATAAGCTAGTAAATAGAAGAGAAACACGAAAATACCGCATGAATGCTGGAACAATAATTGAAAATCCGATGCTAAAAATAAAACTTGGAACAAAAACACTAGGGAACATAGAAGAAGTTTTTATTCAAAATCTTTCTCAAGGTGATTCATTTATCTTTGCTGGTCAAGTATTAGAATTTCAATCAATGAAAAATAATTTAGTACAAGTTAAAAGAAGTAAATCATTAATTTCTAAAATTCCATCTTATTCCGGTGGCAGAATGCCATTATCAACAAATTTGGCTAACTCGGTTAGGGCTTTATTGGCAAAAAGTAATATGCGGGATCTATATCCAGATCAAATTACTGAATGGTTAAAAAGACAAAAAAATATATCTAAAATCCCAAAAAAAGATGAATATCTAGTCGAGCAATTCCCTCGAAAAAAAAATTTTTATACTGTTATCTATACTTTTGCAGGATGGCATGCCAATCAAACACTAGGATTTTTATTGCTTAGAGGCTTTAAGGAATTTAATTATAAACCTCTAGGTTTTGTTGCAAATGATTACGCTATTGTTTTATGGACTTTAAAAGAAGTAAAAGAAATAAAAAAGATCCTAAATATTGGATTGTTAGATAAACATTTAGATAATTATCTTGAAGAAACTTCAATAGTCAAAAGATTGTTTAGAGATAATGCAATTATATCTTGTTTAATAGAAAGAAGGTTGCCAGGAATGGAAAAAACTGGGAAGCAAGTTTTATTTAGTTCAGATCTAATTTATACAGTATTAAAAAAAAATGAACCAGATCACATTCTTCTAAAATCATCATATGAAGACGCAAAAAAGAATATGATAGATTATGATAGACTAAGAGAAATATTAAAAAAAATCGATAAAAAAATTATATTAAAGAAACTAACAAGTATATCACCATTGGCTGTTCCGATTATTCTTGAAATAAATAGAGAAAATTTATCAAAAAAGGAAACTGATGAATATATTTTAGAGGATTTAGAAAATGAAATATTAAAAGAGGCAAATGTACTATCAATTAATTAATTTTGGTGATGAAGAATTTTATGCTTACCCAAATAAGTCTCTTTATTGGAAAAGACTAAATACCCTGATTGTATCAGATTTACATATTGGAAAATCTATTAGTTATGCAAAGAATAAGCAATTCTTACCTCCATATGATACCAAAGAAATATTAAACGAACTTTTTGTTAGTTTAGATGAGATTAAACCAAGCAATTTAATTATAGTTGGAGATTTGTTACACGATATTTTTTCAACTTTGAGTTTAACAGATCAAGATCTTAAAAATATTAGTCAATATATGGAAAATACTGATTTCATATGGATCAAGGGTAATCATGATAAAAATATACAAATTGAAGGTTTTAAAATTTTTACAAATTATGAAATTGATAAATTTTTGTTTACACACATTCCTATCGAAACACCTTTATTTCAAATTTGTGGTCACTATCATCCAAAAGTAAAAATTGTACACAGAGGGAAAACTATTTTTAAAACATGTTTTGTGCATAATGAAAAAATATTCATATTACCAAGTTTTGGAATTTTAACGGGTGGATTGGATGTCCATTCTAAACAAATAAGTGATGTATTAAATAAGAATAATTTGAGTATTTATCCTGTGGGACAGGACAAAGTTTATAAATTATAATTAAAGTAGTTATTAATCACGATCCCAATTAAAATAATAAAATTCAATACAAATAATAAAACTGAAAGCAAATGCATATATTTAAAACTTAAATATGCTTTTTTATCACCTTCTAATTCTTTATCTCTAAAATTATTAATTTTAGGTGTTAAATAATTTCTATTAATAATAAAACTCATAGCCACAATTATTAATAAAATAGAATTTAAAATATTACCTGAAATATAACAAAGGACTAAAGATAAAATGGCTATTATAAATCCAAATAAAAACATTTGAGGAAAAATTCTTCTTAACAATTTACTACTAGCATTAGTACTTAAAGTGGCAAAAATTGAGGGTGAGACAACAGCCATAAAGAACGTCATAGATCCTATTAAGACTGCTAATAAAAAATTAAGAGTATAAATTATCATAGTTTAAATTGCTCTTCATAAAGAGCAATTGTAGTAGTTATGAATTATCAATTGCTGATTTTAATTTTCTATATTCCATAGAATTAGTTCCAGCTAAAGTTTCTAACTTTAACAACATTTCATTTGCTTTATTCATCTTTCCAAGTGTGATGTAAAGCTCACCTAGGTACTCGTGTGCCCCTAAATGTTCAGGGTTTGCTTCTAATGCAATTTGATATGCTTCGAAAGCTTTGTCTAAATTTGGCTCACTATGTTTTCTGTAACTAAATCCAAGTAAATTATACACATCAGCTTTTTTATCACCAAGATCTTTACGCTTAGCCATTTTTTCAAGCAATTTGATCGATTTATCAAATTTCTTGTAATAAACTAATTCATACGCTTTATCGTAAAGCTTAGTAACTTGTTCACCTGCAGACATACTTGAGCTACTGTCGTCTGAACTTGCAGCAGCAAATACACCAGAACTAATAAATAATAATGTAAGTAATATTCTAATCATCAAATTCAGATATGTTTGTATGAACTAATTTCAATATTCGTTTGTGAATTAATTTAATTAATGGCAGGCAATATTATATTTTTTTAATCTGTAATAATTATATGGCCACGGCGTTAGAAAGCCTGCAAGAAGCATTATAGGTATTACCCACCATACAAGTTTAGCGCCACCCATAATTATCCAGTCAACTGTATTCATAGCTATTTCCATAGACACCATTGAAATTAAACTCATTCCTATGGCTGTTTTAAAAGCTTTGCTGATAATCATTTGTCTTGATAAAACGACTGTCTCTAAAATGATGCTAGTAATAATACCATTAATGATTGCTAGGATCATAATATAAAGAGTAGGCCAAGGAATGCCAGTTAATTGAAAATAGAGTATGGTTCCAAAATCGCCAATACTACACCCTAGCAAACACCAAGCAGTATTTTTAGCACTTCTTCTCCATGTATGTTTACATTTCCAATGAAAACCTGGAGCTGGTTTTTTTAATGTTTCAGCAACAGACATTAAATTATATTCCTTGTTTAAATTCTAATGTATTATTTATATCATTAATTTCATAACTATCAATTGTACCATTCGTCCATTTGATTGTTATATTTTTAATGATTTCACCTTCACGTAAACCGTAATGTGCTACAGGTTCCATTTGACACAAATATCCTGAGCCTGCATCAATAGTCTTTGCATGATTTCTTAAATTTGTATGTAAAGTAACTGTTGCACCTCTAGCTGGAGCACCAAAGGTGTTGAGAGGTTTGATTCTAACATAATTGGTATTTAATACATTTGCTTTAAATAGACTTAGTGGCTGAGCACCAGATTCACCATGAGAAATAAGTAATTCTAAAATTCCATCTCCATCAATATCAGCAACAGCTGCACCGGTTCCAAGACCTTGTGCTTCAAGTGCTTCGTCTAATTTTATTTCCTCCAAGTTTCCTTCATCAAGGATACGAAAGAGTTTATTTGGTTGACCGATATTATTTAAAAAAATTTCATCGTAACCATCATTATCAAAATCTGCCGATATAACTGTTCGTATTCTACTAGGTGATCTAAAATCTAATGAAGACATATCGAGAAAAGATTCTTTTTGTTTTACAAAAATACGATGATAACCTTCCCAGTTACTTGTTATAATATCAAGTTCACCTCTATACAAAAAATCAGTTAAAGCAGTTCCACGACCATTTTGAAAAGTATCTTGCACATTTTTTTCAATCGCAATATCATTAAAATTACCATTGATATTTTTATATAAAAAATTTGGACCTCTCTCATTAGCTGCAAATATATCCATATTATCAGAAACTATATGTCCTGAAATTACCGCTCTTCCTCCAGTTATTTGATCTATTCCAAGCATTGGAGCTAAATCTTCAACTTCATTTTCTTCAATTTCATAAAATCTAGTAGGACCTCCATAATTAGCAACATATATGCCGTACTTTCCCGATCCATTTCTGTCTACACAAACAACAGATCTGCCTGCGGTTAAATTTAAATTTTCTAAATTTTTTTCTAACTCAAAATAATCTAATATTTTGTTATTGTTATCCAGTAATCTATCAGAGTATTTTTTTTCTCCACTATAGGTATCAGTATTTAAGAAGTAAATTTCTTCAAAACCATCCTGATCTATATCGCAAGCTGATACACCAATAGTATTTTTATCTTCATCAATGAATAAAGGATCTTGAATTGTATTAATTAGTTTTCCATTTTTATAACTAAGAGCTAGATTAGAGTATCCAAAGCCAGCAACAATAAATTCAAAGCTTCCATCTTTATCAAAGTCAGTTACTGATACTCCATAGCTTAATCTATCGTTATTGTTTTCAATTATTTCTGAAATATTAGAAAAAAATTCTGCTTTAGCCATACTTGATATTAATATTATAAAAATAAAAACTAACTTACTCATTTCAAATATTATTAATTTGCCAATCTAATAAAAATGTCACCCATACCAAAATTTAGCTCTTCAAGAGGCATACTATTTCGGGCTTCACACATGGGTCCAGTTATTTGGTCATTTTTTATATAATCTATATCGTAAGCATCACATTTTTTTGCATTGTGTAATAAACCAATAACTAGTTTATTATCTACTGAGTAGGTATATTCTCTATTTAATTTATTACCTTCACAAAAATAATTTCGATTAACAAGTTCAGGAAAATCATTTTTATCACAAGGATTATCAATTAGAATTGCATAAATATCTTTTGATTGATCTTTAAAATTAATATTTATTTTTTTTGTTTCTGAATATTTCATTACATCACATAGACAAGGCCAACAACATTTATAATATTGACCACAAATTTTTTCATCGTTTTCTAAATTGGTAAGGAATATTTCATCTGGCTGAGCATCAGGTGGAATTATAGAGCCTGACACAGCACAATATAACTTGTTAAATTCCATAAACTCTTCATATTCTAATTTTTGATCTAAAATATATTTAAAAAATCTTGGTCCTGCTGCATTTCTATTCCCATCAGGAAAAATAGTTGACCAATCATTAACAAGTTTTTCATATAATTTTTCTGTATTCGCATTGACCTGATAAATTGGTAAAAATATTGATAAAAATAAAATTATAGTAATTAATTTTCTCATAAAAATTAAATAGGTTTAGCTTTAAAAATGTAAATCCCTTGCCTTGAATCAATACTGATCACTTTTTCTACTTTTTATTCCTTTTTATGGTAATGTCGCACTCGAAGAATTTGACTTATTTTGTGCTAAATACTAGAGAGTAACCATAATTTGGGGCGTCGCCAAGCGGTAAGGCACCGGTTTTTGGAGTCGGCATTCGTAGGTTCGAATCCTACCGCCCCAGCCAAATTCTAAAATCTATTTTGAATATCATCTAGAAAGTTGATACTCTTCCAATATAAATCCTCAAATATTTGTAGAAAGTTTATTTTAATTATTTCTTTGACTTTTACACCCCAAATATATTTTTTATTAATCCATCCTTTAAAACTATTTATTTCGATAAAACACCAATCAATTTTACATTTTTCTATTTTTACAATATTTCCATGTCCTATTTTTCCAACAACCTTACCACCTAATGTATTTAATAATTCTATGTTATTATTACTTGTTAATATAAGCCCTGTTCTATTTCCTGATATTAAGCTTTTATGAATCCAACCAATATTTTTTTTGAAATCTTCTACTTTTCTCCATTCTTGATACTCTTCAATTATTTTTAACGGATAATTTTTTTTTATATATTTAATTACAATTGGATAATTTTTACTGGGACCAACACGAATATTTGCGTCATTTGATTTTAAAGAAACATATCTTGGGATTTCTAAACCAGTTTCTTTTCCAACATCTGCATTACTTTTGCTACTAAATGAAACGACCAGGATAAATGCTAATATAATTTTCATGTTATTTTTTTATAAAGTAGCACAGGATATCTATAAAGTGTATAATATTATAAGCGCCTGTAGCTCAATTGGATAGAGCGTATGACTACGGATCATAAGGTTAGGAGTTCGACTCTTCTCAGGCGCGCCAAAACAAAAAAGTATTATATTTTTGTACAAAAAAATACAAATGTGTATTACTACTGATTATTATGATAACGGATATAAATTTAGATATAATTAAAAATGAAAAAAATTTTAAAGATTTATTTGTTAATGCAAGTTTTAGCACTTTATCTTTAAATTGTAATATTCTTAAAGGAAATTTTTTTTCTGATTCATTTTACTATTTTCCGATAACTACCAACAATCAGACATTTTCATCACTTTATTTAAGAGATTTTAATAACCTATCGCATTATTATACAAAAAAATTCTATGATAATTTTAATGGTAAAAAAAAATCGCTGAAATCATTTAAAGATGTTTTTTTACTGGGTTCAAATTCTGGTAATAATTATTATTCAAATTTACTACATTTTTTGCCCAGAATTTTTTTTAATAGACAAACAAAAATAAAAATTGCAATTCATAGAAATTCTTCGAATAAATATAGGGAGTTTCTAAAAGCCATACTTAATTCTCTTGAAATTGAATATAATTTTGTCTTTCTTGATGATGATTTTTATTCTTTCCATAATTCAGAATTTCCACAATTTATGAGTATCAATGATTCAATTAAGATTTTAAAAAATTTTTTTAACCCAAAAACTAACCCTGAAAATAGTAAAAAAATATACGTAACAAGAGAAGACTCAAGTTATAGAAAGATTATTAATGAGGGCGATATTGTAACTCATTTAAGAGAAAATGGTTATAGGGTAATTAATCCTCAGTTATATGAAATTGAAGAACAAATAGAAATTTTCTTCAATGCTGAAAGAATTATTTCTCCCCACGGATCTAATTTGGCCAATATAATTTTTTGTAAACCAGGGACAGAAATATTTGAAATTACACCTCCATTTACAGATGAAGAAAAAATTTTTGATCAGAGATATTCTAAACTCTCAATGTTAAATAATCTAAAATATAATAAAATAGTTGCTGATACTATTGATGTCGAAAAACATTCTTTACTAGCAAAAAAATATATACACCCAAATGTCCTGTCAAAGAGTAATTATTATAAAAATTTAATACTAAAAATCCAAGACTTAAAAAAAATAATTTAACTAACACTTTTTAAAAAATAAAGGAGTAATTACACTAATATTTGTCTCTAATTTTTTACAAACATTACTATAAGAATAATTACTTTTGTTATTATATTTAGACAACAAATTTTCAATCAAAGATGAATTAACTTTATTTTCATAAATTTTATAGTCCTCAAAATTATTTTCATTAACAATATAATTAATAAGACTGATATAATCTAATTCTTCATCGATCAAAAAATTATTCTTAGCTTGATTACTGCTGTAGATTAAAGCACCAATATTGTTAATAATATATGAAATTTCAATTTTTCTATTTTTTGATACTTTTGTAGTGAAGTCATTATATATTTCATCAACAATTTTTTGCAGGTGTTCAATTTCTTTACTTTCAGGTTTTCTATAAGGATTAAATAAATCTTTACCGTTACCTGCATTTTGATTATAAACCTCAATTCCATTTTTTGTTTCTATGGATTGATTTAAAATTCCATATGATAAACTAATTGGTGTATTATAATAAAACCAACTTGGTCCACTTACTCCAATACTTCCAATTATTGAGCCATATGAAGCAAAAATTTTATCAGATGAAGTTGCTACCCAGTACCCTCCTGAAGCTAAAATTTCAGTAGTGAAAAAATATAATTTAACATTCGTTTTCTTTTTAAATTCATTAAATATATTTTCTAGTTCAGCTGTAGCACTTACAGTGCCACCTGGAGAATTAATATTTACAATTAAGACTTTGATTTTTAGCTTTTTTAACTCTTCTAAATAAGATTTTACTTCTATAGGGTTTATATAATCATTAATATTACCTCCAAAAAGATTATTAGAATTACTTAAAATTGGTCCGTTAAGTTTCATATTAACTATAATATTGTTTGAGTTTTCATTTCCATCAATCATTGCGAATCGATCATTTTGAAAATCATTTGAAAAGTGAATTAAAATGTTAAGAATTATCAAAAAGAACAAAAAAGCAATCAAGAAACCCAGAGTTTTAAAAAATACCTTAAAAAAGACCATTTTTAAAGAATATCATAAGTTTATCTAATTCGAATTTTTTTTTGTTTTCTTCTTGAATAGACTCTATTAATGCTTAAATAACTAGCACTCTTATAAAGAGAGTGCTAATAAAAAATTGCTAAATTTCAATTAGTTAACAAATGAGGAAATATGAATTTTAGACCTTTACATGACAGAGTATTAGTTAAAAGAGTAGACTCTGATCAAAAAACAGCAGGGGGAATAATTATCCCTGACACTGCTCAAGAAAAACCAATGGAGGGTGAAGTTTTAGAAGTTGGTTCTGGGGCAAGAGATGAAACAGGAAAACTTGTACCTTTAGATGTCCAAAAAGGAGATAAAATACTTTTTGGAAAATGGTCTGGTACTGAAGTAAAAATGAATGGAGACGATTTTCTAATTATGAAAGAGTCTGACATCATGGGAATTATAACTTCTGGTAAGAAAAAAAAATAAAATCAAGAGAGGATAATTAAAATGTCTGCAAAAAATATATTTTTTGGATCAGATGCTAGATCAAAAATGTTAACTGGTGTTAACAAACTAGCTGATGCTGTAAAAGTTACATTAGGACCTAAAGGTAGGAATGTAGTTATGGATAAATCTTTTGGCGCACCTAGAATTACTAAGGATGGTGTAAGTGTTGCCAAGGAAATAGAGTTAAAAGATAAATTTGAAAATATGGGTGCTCAAATGGTTAGAGATGTTGCTAGTAAAACTAATGATATTGCTGGTGATGGAACAACTACCGCAACCGTATTAACACAAGCTATTGCAACTGAGGGAATGAAAGCTGTGGCAGCTGGAATGAATCCAATGGATCTTAAAAGAGGAGTTGATTTAGCTGTAGATGCTGTTGTTAATGAAATTAGAAAAAAATCTAAAGTAATTAAAACTGATAAGGAAGTTGCGCAAGTAGGCACTATTGCATCAAATGGTGATGCTGAGGTTGGTAAAATGATTTCAAGTGCAATGCAAAAAGTTGGTAAAGAAGGTGTTATTACCGTAGAAGAAGCAAAAAGTTTAGATACTGAACTTGATGTTGTCGAAGGTATGATGTTTGATAGAGGTTATCTTTCACCATATTTTGTAACTAATGCAGAAAAAATGATAACTGAACTTGGTGATTGCTATGTTTTACTTCATGAGAAAAAATTATCAAGTTTACAACCAATGTTACCTTTGCTTGAATCTATTGTTCAATCTACAAAGCCACTACTAATTATAGCTGAAGATATTGAAGGTGAAGCTCTAGCTACTTTAGTTGTAAACAAACTAAGAGGTGGCTTAAAAATAGCTGCAGTTAAAGCTCCAGGTTTTGGAGATAGAAGAAAAGCTATGTTAGAGGACATTGCAATTTTAACTGGAGGTCAAGTTATAAGTGAAGATCTTGGTATAAAGTTAGAAAATGTTAATCTAGAAATGTTAGGTACTGCTAAACGAGTAGTTGTTGACAAAGAAAATACCACTATCGTTCAAGGTGCTGGTAAAAAGAAAGACATTGAAGGAAGATGTAATCAAATTAGAGCACAAATTGAAGAAACAACTTCTGACTATGATAGAGAAAAACTTCAAGAAAGGCTTGCCAAATTAGCAGGAGGTGTTGCTGTTATAAGAGTTGGTGGAGCTACAGAAGTTGAAGTTAAGGAGAAAAAAGACAGAGTCGAAGATGCAATGCATGCAACAAGAGCTGCTGTTGAAGAAGGTATAGTACCTGGTGGTGGTTCAGCTCTTGCATATGCTACAAACTCGCTCAAATCAGTAAAAACTTCTAACGACGATCAAAAGATTGGTGTTGATATTGTAAGAAGAGCACTTTTTAATCCAATGAGACAAATTGCTGAAAATGCTGGTGTTGATGGAGCAGTAGTGGCTGGCAAAATTCGTGAGAGTAAAGATCATAATATTGGTTATGATGCTCAAATGGACAAATACACTAATATGGTAAATGCTGGTATTATTGATCCAACTAAAGTTGTTAGAACTGCACTACAGGATGCAGCATCTGTAGCCGGTTTACTCATTACAACTGAAGCTATGGTAGCTGATGCTCCTGAGGATAAATCTGCAGCACCTGCAATGCCTGACATGGGCGGCGGCATGGGCGGCATGGGCGGCATGGGCGGCATGGGCGGTATGATGTAATTTTTAATAAAATAATTAAGAGAAGAGGGCAAATTTATTTGCCCTTTTTTTTTAAATTAATCGATCTATTAGATTTGTAATTTTTGTGCTATCTGGTTTAGTCATAGATGACCAAGATTTAACGAGCTGTCCATTTCTATCAAAAAGATATTTATAAAAATTCCACTTTGGCTTTTCGTTATACTCTTTCTCAATCCAGGCATAAATTGGATGAGCATTACTACCTTTCACACTCATTGGTGATGAAGTAACAAAACCTACCCCATAGTTAACTAAACATATTTTTTTAATATCTTCAGCATCTGAATATTCTTGATTGAAGGAATTGCTCGTAGTGGCTATTATTGTTAAATCACTTTTTCTGTAGTCTAAAAATAAATTTTGAAGATCCTCATACTGTGGAGTGAAACCACACCTTGAAGCTGTATTTACAATTAAAATTGGCTTACCTGCAAACTTCTCTAAATTTACTTGATTGCCGTCTATATCTTCAAATGAAAAATCGTATAAATTCACTATTTCATTAGCTAATAAAGTATTCTTTAAGTTAAGCATAATCAAAAAAACAAGTAAAAATTTAAATTTCATGTTAGTGAGTAGTAAATATATCGCTTATGGAAACATTCAATAGCTTTACCGACCTTTTTTTAGATGTTTGGAATAATGGTGTTTTTGGCATAAATGCTTCTGATATCATAGTAAGTCTTGTAATTTTCCTGCTTTTTTATTTACTTAGAAGACTTATAGCTAGATTTATTCTTAATCGATTATCAAGAATTGTTTCGAGAACATCTAATCAAATCGACGATGCAGTAATTGAAGTCCTAGATGGACCATTAAAATTTCTCCCTGTTGTTTTAGGTTTTTTTATAGCTTCTTCATATTTGGATGTTTCTGATAACAATCAAGACTTTTTAGATTTACTAAATAGATCATTAATTACAATTTTTATATTCTGGCTTCTCCATCAATTAATTATACCTTTTTCATTTGTAATAAAAAACTTTGAGTCAAAAATTTCAAAACCTTTAGTCGATTGGACTCTTAAAGGTTTAAAAATTCTTGTTATTGTACTTGGGTCGGTCGCAATATTAGAGTTGTGGGGAATAAGAGTAGGGCCAGTAATTGCAGGATTAGGATTATTTGGTGTAGCCGTAGCACTTGGTGCTCAAGATTTATTTAAAAATTTAATTAGCGGTATTATGATATTAATGGAAAAAAGATTCACTGTAGGAGATGTAATATTAGTTTCTGGAGAAGTTGAAGGAGTTGTTGAACAAATTGGATTTAGATCCACACTTGTTAGAAGGTTTGATTCAACACCAGTAATGGTACCAAATTATAAATTTGCTGAACAGTCTGTAACTAATTATACAAGAAGACATCATAGACGTATAAGATGGTTAATTGGACTAGAGTATAGAACAACAATTGATCAATTAAAAAAAATTAGAGATGAGATAAATACATTAATTGAGAAAGATAATAACTTTGCAAAAAATCAAAATGCAAGTTTCTACGTTCGAATAGATAGTTTTTCTGATAGCTCTATTGATATGTTAGTACAAACATTTACAGTTACAAATGAATGGGCTGAATTTTTAAAAATTAAAGAAAATCTTGCTGTAAAAATAATTGAAATTGTTGAAAATAATGAGGCTGGTTTTGCGTTTCCAAGCCAATCACTTTATGTTGAGAAATTATCTGAAGAAAAAACTGAGATTTTTAATCCTCAATCTACAAAAAATTAATGAAGGAAAGTAATCGTGTAATTTCTGGTTCTCTTTTTATATTAGCTAGTATTGCTGTTGCATTTATACTAAATTTTTCTCAACCAATAATGGTTCCATTTGTGTTAGCACTTCTTTTAAGGATATTAATTGATCCAATAATTGATTTTCAAACTATAAATCTTCGTGTACACAGATTTATAGCAGTTTTTATAAGTATTTGTTTAATTGTACTTTTATTCTCAATTATCGTCCCTTTTATTGTTTCTTCTGTAGCAACATTCTTGGACTCTGCAGATGATTATAATAAAAAAGTAATCATTTTAATTGAGGCAGTCATAATACAACTGCAACAATTTGAAATTGATATTGATAGAGAAACAATTAGAAATACAATTGCAGAGTTACCCATTACTAATTGGGCTGGAATTATATTAAGTAATAGTGCAAATTTTATTTCAAAGTTTCTTTTAGTTGTAATTATAACATTATTTTTATTATTAGGAACTCCCCCTAAAAATACTTCAGATGAATGGAATGATATTATTAGATTAGTAAAAAAATATATATTTACTAAATTTTTAACATCAGCTTTTACAGGCATTGCAGCAGGATTAATTTATTGGTTTTTAGGTCTAGAATTAGCCTTCATTTTTGGAAGCTTAACATTTATTTTAAATTTCATTCCAGTTATTGGTTCTGTTATTGCTGTTTTACTGCCATTACCAATTGCTTTCCTTCAATACAACGATCCAACACTAGTTGTATTAATTATAATTTTACCTACGATTATTCATCAAATAGTAGGAAATTTTGTAGAACCTAAAATATTTGGTGAGAGTTTTGGATTACATCCAATTACAATTATTTTATCGTTAATATTCTGGGGCATGATTTGGGGCTTTATTGGAGTTCTTCTTGCAGCACCTTTAACTGCAATCATCAGAATTTCATTTGAAAGATTTGAAACAACCAAACAAATTGCAAGATTATTAGAAGGTAAGATTCATATAAAAGAGAGCTAGCCTAATATTTTCTTACATATGTCATAGCTAAAACCAGCTCTTGCCATTTTTGCTAATTTTTTTTCATAACTTTCATTCTTTTCCAACAATTTCTTTTTTTTAGCAAATATTTTTGCTGACTCTAATTCCCAATTATCGTTATCTTGCTTCATTAAGTTCAAATTATTTTGAATTTGAGATTTACTCACTCCTTTTTTGGTCAAGTAACTGAAAATAAAATTTTTAGATTTTCCAGAATTTGATAAAGAATGAATTTTTGTTGAGCTATATCTATCATCATCAATAAATTTATTTTTTTCTAATTTTAAAATTATACTTTCAATAATATCAATGAGTTTTTTTTTCTCAAAATTTGTTAAATTTAATCTTAAAATTTTTCTTTTAAGCACACTAACTAAATTATTCTTTGAGGAATCGTACTTGCTTAAGTAATCAACGGCATATTTTAAGAGTTTTTTTTCGTCCACTAAATTAATATACAAATAATTTAAATATATTAAAAGAAAACTCCTAATATGATTTACTATAATTATCTTTGTTTTCTTACATTAGTAAAAAAAGAAGTCTTTAGGTTCTTAAAAGTTGGAATACAAACTGTGATTGGACCAGCTATTAGCTCTTTATTATTTTTAGCTGTTTTTAGTTTAGCTCTAGGTAGATCTGTAAATTCTATAAATGGTATTGATCTTCCTTATTTTATTGCACCTGGTCTAATAATGATGACTATGTTGCAAAACGCTTTCGCTAATTCTGCATCAAGTATTGGTCAATCAAAATTTCAAGGAAATATTGTAGACATATTAATGGCTCCATTAAATAATGTTGAACTAGCATTTGGTTTTATTATTGGCTCTGTTTGTAGAGGCATTGTTTGTGGTATAGCTACTACTTTGGGGGTTATGTTATTTGTTCCTTTAACCGTTCACTCTTACACCGCTTTACTATTTTTTACATTAATGGGGTGTACAATGATGGGAACTTTGGGCACAATTGTTGGTATATGGGCAGATAAATGGGATCAACAACAAGGCATAACTAATTTTATAGTTTTACCTCTTACTTTTTTGTCTGGAACATTTTATTCAATTTCGAGACTTCCAGAGTTTTGGCAGACAGTTTCCTCTTTCAATCCATTCTTCTATAATATTGATGGTTTCAGATATGCTTTTACGGGAATTTCTGATAGCTCATTAATCCAAGGATCAATCTTCTTAATAATTATTAATATTATATTAATTTTATTATGCTATTTTATGTTTTGCAAAGGATATAAAATTAAATTTTAAATATGGTTAGTAAACTTTTATCAAACGTGATGCCAACTTATGGGAACAAATCTCTTGAATTTGCAAAAGGCAAAGGATGTTATTTATACTCTAGTCAAAATACAAAATATTTAGATTTTGCAAGTGGAATAGCTGTAAATTCTCTTGGTCATTGTCATCCTAAGCTTATAGAGGTGCTTAATAAGCAATCGAAACAACTCTGGCATGTTTCAAACTTATATAAAATTAAAAAACAGGAACAATTTGCAAAATTACTATGTAAAAATTCTTTTGCAGACAAAGTCTTTTTTACTAATTCAGGAGCTGAATCTATTGAATGCGGAATTAAAATTATAAGAGGATATCATTCATATTACAAGACTAACAAAACAGAGATTATTACTTTTGATGGCGCTTTTCATGGAAGAACTTATGGTGCACTTTCTGCACAAAAAAACAAAAAATACTCTAATGGTTTTGGCCCTATGCTTAAAGGATTTAAACAAATCGAATTTAATAATGAAAAAAAATTATTATCGGCAATAAACAAAAAAACAGCTGGTATTATTATTGAACCAATTCAAGGAGAAGGAGGTATTCGTCCTGCCAATCTAAGTTTTTTAAAATTACTAAGAAAAATCTGTAACGAAAAGAAAATCTTACTTTTTTTCGATGAGGTTCAGTGTGGATTTGGAAGATCAGGTAAATTATTTTCACATGAATGGGCAAAAATAAAACCTGATATTATGTCTGTAGCAAAAGGTATTGGATCGGGTTTTCCTCTTGGTGCTTGTATGTCAACAAACAAAGCATGTGTTGCAATGACTAAAGGCAGTCATGGATCAACTTATGGTGGTAATCCGTTAGCCATGAGTGTAGGTTTAGAAGTCTTAAAAATTATCTCTAATAAAACATTTCTTACAAAAGTTGATAAAACAGCAAGATATTTTTGGAAAAATTTAAAAAAATTAGAGAATTCATCAAATATTATTTCAGAGGTTAGAGGTGCAGGACTTTTATTGGGAATTAAAACAAATATTAGCAATATAGATTTTTCTGAACAACTTAAAAAAAATAAATTACTAAATGTACCTGCTGCAGATAATACAGTAAGATTAGCACCACCACTTATTGTATCTTATAAAGAGATTGATAAATCATTAACAATAATTAAAAAAAGTTTAAAAGAACTATCAGGATGAAGCATTTTATTGATATTAATAGTTTTAAAAAAAAAGAAATTGATGAAATAATTTCTCTTGCTAAAAAAATCAAAAAAAACCCAAAAAAATATTCTTTATCTTGCAAAGATAAAACTCTCGGTTTAATTTTCGAAAAACAATCACTAAGAACCAGATTAAGCTTTAATGTTGGAATGCAAAAATTAGGAGGTTCTGTTTTAGAATTGCAAAGTAAAGATATTGGCTTTGATAATAAAAGAGAAAAAGCCGAAGATGTTCTTAATATATTAAGTCAATATATTGATTGCATAATGATAAGAAATAATAATCACAAACAAATAGTAAATTTAAGCAAAGAAAATATTTTGCCGATTATAAATGGTTTAACTGAATATAGTCATCCATGCCAAATACTTGGTGATTTTTTAACTCTACAAGAGCATCTTAAAAGTATAAAAAATGCTAATATTGCTTGGATAGGTGATTATAATAATGTCTTACGTTCTCTTATTCATCTGCAAAATATTTATTATTTCAAACTAAATTTAATCATTCCAAAAGAAATTTTTAAAAATTGTAAAAAAGAGTTTCAACAATACAAAAATAAAAATTTAAACTATTTTTTTGATCCTATATTAGGTACAAAAAATTCAAATTGTATAATGACTGATGTTTGGGTTTCTATGGGTGAAAAAAATAAAAATAAAAAAAAATATTTCAAAAATTATACCGTAGATAAAAAAATTATTAGCAATGCTAAAAATAATGTAATATTTATGCACTGCTTACCTGCAAAAAGAGGACAAGAAGTGACATCAGAAGTTCTTGATGGAAAAAATTCTGTTGTATTAATGCAAGCAAAAAATAGAATGTACATTCAACAAGCTATATTAATTTATGTACTTAAAAAGTAGTTTTACCTTAATTTTATTTTTGGTGCTATCATGTCAACCAGTTGAAATATTAAGACCAATTGAAATTGATACTTCAAATCTTGATACTATTTCAATTTATTCAAAAAATATTGAAATTAATAAAAAATATAATTCTATTTTTTCTCAAAATAATATTGAAGAACAAATCCAAAAATCACCAATAGATGTAATTGTGGAATGGCATAACAAAAACATATTAAAAATTGGAAATGAAAATAAATTAGTTATTAATATTTTAGATGCATCTATTACAAAAAATGAAATTGAGAATGTTGATGCTAAAAAATATGAAGAAAAAATTATATATAAATATGAATTATTTTTTTTAGTTGAGTATGAACTCTACGATGACAGTGGTTTTTTAAAGGCAAATACCACTGTTCAAACTTCTAGATCTACAACATCTCAAAAATATATTTCATTAAATGAAGTTGAAATAATTATTAATGAATTATTATTAACAACAATGAAAGATTATATTAACGAAACAAAAAACCAATTATCTGTTTATATGGGAGATTATCTAAGTATTTAAGCTCTCCAAAAATTAATAGATAATAAAACTAGTACTGTAAAAATTTCTAGTCTTCCAATAATCATTGTTAGAGACAATATCCATTTAGCTCCATTGTCTAATAAAAAATAATTTCCACTAGGTCCTATCATTTCACCTAAACCAGGGCCAACATTTGAAATTGCAGAAGCAGCTGCTGAAAAGGCAGTTAAAAAATCTAAATTGAATAAACTTAAACTTACTGCTGATAAAATAAATAAAAATATATACATAAAGAAAAAGCCCATAATGGAGTTATAAGTGTTTTCATTAACTGATTTCCCATTAAATCTCATCATCAATACTGCATGAGGTTGAGTCAGTTTCCTTATTTGGGTAATTGCTCCTCTAAAAAGTATTTGCAATCTAAATATTTTAATTCCTCCTGTGGTTGATCCTGCACACCCACCAATAAACATAATTATCATCATTATTACAATGCCAAAACTTCCCCAATTAGAAAAGTTACTACTAGTATAGCCGGTGCCAGTTAAAATTGATGTAATATTAAATAAAGCAATTCTAAAAGCAGAAATAGCATCTATAGATTGATTACTAATTAGCCAAATTGTCGTTAACAAAATAATTATAAATAAAATTAGAAAGAATAATTTTATTTGATCATCTTTAAAAATAAATTTTTTTTGATTATGTAAAAATTGCAAATACAAGACAAATGGTAAACTTCCTACCAACATAAAAATAATACTTATACTTTCAATTTTAAATGAATTAAAATATGAAAATGATTCATCATAATTAGAAAATCCACCAGTTGAGATAGTAGTCATTGCATGAATGATTGAATCAAAACCTTGCATTCCATTTACAAAATACAAAAAGGCACAAATAATTGACAATGATACGTAAAGTAGAAATAATTCAATTACAAATCGATTAACTTTAGGAATTGTTTTTTCATAAGGATCATCATGTTCCATGTGTAGCAGTTGCATTCCACCAATTTGTAAAGTTGGCAAAATTGCCATTGCAAGAACAATTATCCCTATTCCTCCAAACCATTGAAGAAGAGATCTCCAAATTAATATACCCTCTGATAAGTTTTCTAAATTATTAATAACAGTTGCACCAGTCGTAGTAATTCCACTTACTGACTCAAAAAAAGCATCTGTATATGATAGGGAAGATGATGAATACACAAATGGAATTGCGCCAAAAAGAGATATTACTAACCAAGATAAAATTGTTAACAAAAATGCCTGCCTAATTCCAAGCTTAATATTTTTTTTTCTAAATGAAAAATATAAAATTATACCAATAAAAAATGTGATTAAGCTTGAGTAAAAAAATTGTAACCAATCATAATTACCATAATAAAGATCAAAGAACATTGGAATCAGCATTGCTACTGCTTCAATACATATCAGTATTCCAATTATATTTAATATCGACCTAAAGTCTCTCATTGTATTTGTGAATTAATTTAATTTATTATTTTCAAATGGTGTATCTAATGAAAACTGAGGTATTTGAACATCAAAAGAATTTCCATCATCGTCTTGCATCTCATAACTTCCTTCCATGAAACCTGAAGAAGTAGTTAAAGGTGTGCCACTAGTATACTCAAACTTTTCACCTGGATTTAATATAGGTTGTTCACCTACAACACCCTTACCTCGTACTTCTTGAAGAGTACCATTAGCATCAATAATTTTCCAATGCCTGTTTACAAGCTGTACTTTTTCATTACCTTGGTTATCAATTATTACTTTATAAGCCCATACATAATGCTGATCTTCAGGCTCAGATTGGTCTTCAAGATAATAAGGCTTAACAGTAATATTTATTTTTTTTGTAGTTTTGGAATACATTGAAAGAAGCTCAATATACCAAAATATTTATAAACAAAAGTTAATTTGTTTTTTTTATTTCCACTCTTCTATTTGCGGGCTGTTTGGTGTCATCTGGAGTATCTACAGCTAAAGATTCCTCACCTTTGCCTAAAATTTTAATACTACTTTGATTAATTCCATAATTAATTAAAATTTCTTTTACAACCTTTGCTCTTTTGATTGATAATAATAAATTATATTTGTTTGTTCCTTTAGTATCAGTATGTCCAACGACAAGATATTCATTAATATCACTTCCATAATTATTTAAAAATTTTTTTATTTTATCTTTACTAACTTCAGATAAATTGAATTGATCAAAATCAAAATAAATTATTTGCATTAATTCTTTATTTTCATTTTTAGTCACAATTGTTACTTCATCTTTTGTTTCATTTTCTAAATTATTATCTTTGTTATCTGAAGTTTCCTGCTCATTTTCCTGAGTAGATATTTTTTCATAAATATTATGCATGGCTTTTAAGAAATCATTCTTGCAACTATTAATATCCCATGTTTGCCAATTTTCCTCCTGTTGCTCTGACCAGCAGTCTAATGACGAAATAGCTCTTGCTAAATTAATAGGATCAATATTTTTAGCATCTTTATAAATTGTAATAAGGTTTTCATATGCAATTTTTATTTCATTAATATTTTCTTCTGGAATTTTCCAATATGAAATTTCTTCTGGATATATTTCATCAGTTTCTAAACTCTTGAGAGCTTTTTCAGAATATAATTTTGCGGAATTCCAATCGTGCATTTCTTCTGCCTCGAAACTAGCTCTTTTTTTGTATTCGTATAGTAAGTGTTCTTGAAAGTTTTTTGGTTCTTTATTTTCCATTTTAGAGAGTTGTTTATAACTAGCTGAACAACCGCCTAAAAAAATTAGTAAAGAGATAATAGGTAGTAATAATTTAAATTTCATAGACTACAAATATCAAAATTTGCTGTCAAAACTAAGACGAAATTTTGACCTAATTAAGGTCCACCATTTTTTTTACATCACCTACATTTTATCATTGCAGAGTATTTAAAGATTAAATACAGAAATAGCATATTTATTTAAGGAGTTTATAATGATTAAACATTCTACGTCGGTGGATCAATCGGACAGAAAGGTTCCCTACAATTTAAGACAAAGTGGTCCTACACCAGTCCAAATGCTTATTTCAACCAGAGTGAGAAAATCACCTTATTGGCATTTGTCAATGGAGGCGGGATGTTGGAGAGCAACAGTTTATAATAGAATTTATCATCCAAGAGGTTACGTAAAGCCTGAAGATGGTGGAGCAATGGTTGAGTATGAGGCAATTAAAAATCATGTTACCATGTGGAATGTTGCTGTCGAAAGACAAATTCAGGTCAAAGGTCCTGATGCTGAGGCATTTGTTGATTATGTCATAACTAGAGATGCTACTAAAATATCTCCAATGAGAGGAAGATACGTAATTCTTTGTAATCAATATGGTGGTGTTTTAAACGATCCTATTCTTCTAAGAATTTCGAAGGATGAGTTTTGGTTTTCTTTATCTGACTCAGATATTGGCTTGTATTTGCAAGGTGTAAATCATGATAATAGATTTAATGTTCATATCGATGAAATTGATGTAAGCCCAGTTCAAATTCAAGGCCCTAAAGCGCATGCTTTGATGAATGATTTAATAGGTGATCAAGTTAAAGTTGATGAAATGCCATTCTATGGACTTGCTGCTGCGAAAGTTGGTGGAAGAGATTGTATAATTTCTCAAACAGGTTTCTCTGGTGAGGCTGGATTTGAAATTTATTTATATGAGTCTACTAAATATGCCGATGATATGTGGAATGCTGTTTTAGAAGCAGGAAAAAAACATAATCTTATGGTTATAGCTCCGGCTCATCATCGAAGAATCCAAGCAGGAATTCTATCTTGGGGTCAAGACATGGATAATCAGCATAATCCTTTTCAATGTAATTTAGGATATCAAGTATCTTTATCTGGTAAAGGTGAATGGAATAAAACTTCTGATTATGTTGGTAAGACTGTTCTTGAAAAGATGAAAGCAGATTTAAAAGATGGAAAAAAACCATATAAGCTTCAGTTAGTTGGACTAAGCTTAGGTGGAAAACCTATCGAAGAATATGCACCTGATTTTTGGCTTGTTTCAGAAGATGGTAATGAACCTTGTGGATTCATTACATCTCCTTGGTATCATCCTGAGCAAGGAAGAAACATTGCTATGGGCTATGTGCCATTTGATGGAACTCTAAATAAAAATGGTTTTCCTGTTGGAAATTTTGGTCGTAAATTCAAAGTTCATCTACCTGATCAATATGCAGACTCACCTGGAGTGCCAGTAGATGCAGAAGTTGTACCAATTCCTTTTACTGAATCACACAACGCTAATACTAGAGAAGTAGTAGATAAATAATATATTTTAAGAAGCTCTATTTAATTAATAGAGCTTCCTTATTTTAATAAAGCTTTTATTCTATCAATGGAGATGTAACCAACAACAAGTTCTTCATTAACAAAAAAAGTAGGAGTACCTCGAGCACCCGATCCATTAGCTAAAAAAGAACTCAGTCTTACAATATTATTAACACTTTCTTTTGTCATATCGATATTTAATTTAGCATCATTTAACTCAAGGTTTTCAATTATCTGTTTTAGTTTTGCATTATTTAAATTTCCTTCAACCTCAAACAATGCATTATGAAAATCGATACCTTTGTTCTGCATGTTTGCAGCTATAACCATATTTGCTAGTAATTTAGAAGACTCACTTAAAATTGGATGTTGTAAGAATACTATTCGTGTATCTTTTCTTTCACTTGCAATCTGAAGTAATTCAGGATGTACTTTTTTACAATATCCGCAAAAATAATCCATGAATTCAATAATGGTATTGTTCGCATTTTCATCACCAATTTGAACAATTCCCTCTTCAGGAATAACATCTAATATTTTTAAATGAAAAGGCTTAGACTCATCAAAAAACAATTCTTTAAGAGTCATTTCAGCCTTTATAGGAAGACAAATAAACGCACTCATTATAACCACCAAAATTATTTTTTTGAAGTATCTCATGATTGACCCACCTTATTTAATATGATTAATGAAGTACAGTATTAAATAGTAATAATGAAATCAAAGTCAAAAGTAGTTGTAATCGGTGGAGGTGCTGTAGGCGTTAGCACTCTCTATCATTTAGCTAAAAAGGGTTGGTCAGATGTAGTCCTGGTTGAAAGAAAGGAATTAACTTCAGGATCAACATGGCATGCAGCAGGGTTACTTCCATTATTCAATATGAGTTATTCGGTAGGTCAATTGCATAAATACGCAGTCAAACTTTACAAAACTCTTGAAGAAGAAACAGGACAAAAAGTTGGTTTTAGTGTGGTTTCTAATATCCGTTTAGCAACTACTCAAGATAGAATGGATGAGTATTATCAATATTCAGGAGTCGCAAAAACGATAGGTGTAGATGTTAAATTTTTAACACCTGAACAAGTAAAAGAAATTTGGCCACTTTGTAATACAGATGGATTGATAGGTGCAATTCAGCATCCTGAAGATGGATACATTCAACCAGCCGATCTAACTCAAGCTCTTGCAAAAGGAGCAAGAGATAAAGGTGCAGAAATTTATAGAAATACTTCAGTAATAGGGATTAAAAAAAATAAAGATGACTTATGGATTGTAGAAACCGATAAAGGATCAATCGAATGTGAACATGTAGTTTCATGTAGTGGTAATTTTGCTCGACAGACTGGAAAAATGGTCGGACTTGATATTCCAGTTATACCTGTTGAACACCAATACATAGTGACTGACGATCATCCTGAAATATTAAAAAGAAAAGAACAAGGACTTCCTGAAATGGGAGTCTTACGAGATTCTGATAGTTCTTGGTACATGCGTGAAGAAAGAGGAGGGTTAATATTAGGGCCTTATGAAAAAGGAGCTCCAGTTTGCTATGTAGACGGACCTGATAAAGAATCTGAATTCGAATTATTTCAAGAAGATCTAGAGCGTTTAGAACCTCACATTGAATCAGCAATGCATCGTGTTCCTATTTTTGGAGAAGTTGGAGTTAAGAAAGTTTACAATGGTGCTATTTGTTATACACCGGATGGAAGTCCAATTGTTGGACCAGCATGGGGACTTAAAAATTTCTGGTTAAATGAAGGTCATAGTTTTGGAATTACCGCAGCTGGCGGAGCTGGATGGCAAATTGCAGAGTGGATAGTAGACGGCGAACCTACAATTGATATGTTAGGTGTTGATCCAAGAAGATTTGGTGATTATGCTACAGAGGCATATTTGATTAAAAAGAATGAAGAAGCTTACGCGAATGTCTTTACAGTACACTATCCTGATGAAGAAAGAGAAGAGGGACGTCCTTTAAGACAAGCACCTTGTTATGATAGATTAAAAAATCTTGGTGCAGTTTTTGGTCAAAAGTTTGGTTGGGAGCGCGCTAACTGGTTTGCTCCTTCAAAAGAATCACAAAAAGATGATTGGTCATTTAGAAGATCAAAATGGTTTGAGCATGTTGGCAACGAGTGCTTAAATGTTCACGAAAATGCTGGCCTTCTAGATATGACTGCGTTTGCTAAATGCCGGATTTCAGGACCTGGTGCAGAAGAGTTTCTAGACTACTTTGTTGCAAATAAAATTCCAAAAAAAATTGGAAGAGTTAATCTTTGTCATGCGTTAAACACTGCTGGAGGAGTTCACTCAGAATTCACAATTGCAAAAGAAAAAGAAAATTCCTTTTATTTAGTTTCAGCAGGAGCATTTCAACGATTAGATCATGATTGGATTCATAAATGGATGCCCAAAGATGGATCAGTGATTTATGAAAATTTAACTAATAGTATGGGTGTTCTTGTTTTAGCAGGACCCAAATCAAGAGATATCCTCTCTAAAATTACCAAGACTGATTTATCTAATGAAAATTTCCCTTGGCTATCATCAAAAAAAATTAATGTTGGTTTAGCTCCTAGTATCGCTATGCGTATGAATTTTGTTGGGGAACTCGGATGGGAATTACATCATCCAATTGAATATCAAAACCATATTTTTGATAAATTGATGGAAGCAGGAAAAGATCATGGACTTAAACCATTTGGTATAAGAGCGATGGAAAGCTTACGTGTTGAAAAAACATATAAATTGGTTGGTACAGAAATGTCTATAGAATACGCAGCTTTTGAGTCTGGGTTAGATAGATTTGTACATTTAAACAAAGGGAATTTTATTGGCAGAGATTCTCTCGTTAAATGGCAGCAAAATGGTTTTAAAAACAAAATGGTAACTTTAGAGGTTCATGATGTAGAAGATGCAGATGCATTGGGTAATAATCCAATTTATAATAATGGAAGAGTTATAGGTCGTGCGACAGGAGGTAACTATGGTTTTAGAGTGAAAAAATCATTAGCTATTGGTATGGTGGAGCCTCAATTTGCTGACATTGGTCAAAAATTAGAAATGGATATATTAGATAAAAAATACAATGTAACTGTTATAGAGGATAGCCCTTATGATCCTAAAAATGAAAAACTAAAACAATAGTATGAAGTTACTTGTTACCGTAAAAAGAGTCATAGATTATAATGTTCAAATCAGGGTTAAAGCTGATGGTTCTGGAGTTGAAAAAGATAATGTAAAAATGTCTATGAATCCACCTGATGAAAACGCAGTAGAAGAAGCTCTACGAATAAAAGAAGCTGGTAAAGCAGATGAGATTATAATTCTTTCTATAGGTAATGATAAGGCACAAGAAACTATTCGAACTGCATTAGCAATGGGTGCTGATAGGGGTATTCATATTAAAACAGACAATGATTTAGAACCTCTAGCTATTTCTAAAATAATTTCTAAAGTTGCTGAAGAAGAAAAACCATCAATTATTTTAATGGGAAAACAAGCAATTGATGATGACTCTAATCAAACTGGTCAAATGACATCTGCATTACTCAATTGGCCTCAGGCTACATTTGCATCTAAAATTGAAATTGATGGTCAAAATGCAATCGTTACTAGAGAAATAGATGAAGGTTTAGAAAGAATAAAAGTGTCTATACCATTTGTAGCATCATGTGATCTTCGACTGAATGAACCTAGGTATGCTTCCTTACCAAATATAATGAAAGCAAAGAAAAAACCAATTGATACAAAAGAAGCATCTTCACTTGGTATAAATATAGAACCTAGAATTGAACAAATAAAAGTAGAAGAACCACCTGTTAGACAAAAAGGAATTATGGTAAGTGATGTTGCTGAATTGGTTCAAAAACTAAAACATGAGGCAAAAGTTATATGACAATATTAGTATTAGCAGAACATAATAATATAGATATCAAATCATCAACCTTAAATACTATATCTGCAGCATCGCAAATAGACCAAGATATCCATGTTTTGGTAACAGGGTATGAATGTGAAGAGTTAGCTAAAAATATCTCTAAATGTGAAAAAGTTTCAAAAGTATATTTATCCAATAATGAAAAACTTAAAAACCCAATTGCTGAAAACATTGAGCCTATTGTTGTATCTTTGGCTAATAATTATTCCCACATAATGGCACCTGCAACAACATTTGGTAAAAATATCTTTCCTAGAATTGCCGTTAAACTAGATATTGCACAAGTTAGTGATGTTATAAAAATAATAAGTTCTGATACTTTTATGAGGCCAATTTATGCTGGTAACGCTATTGCAACAGTTAAATCAAATGACAAGATTAAAGTAGTAACAGTAAGACCAACATCGTTTGACCCTGTAGAAACTAGCGGTGGAAAAGAAAAGGTCGAAAATATTTCTTTTGATAATGATAGTGGCAGTGTTGAATTTATAGATAGAGAAGAATCTCAATCTGAAAGACCTGAGTTAAGTACTGCTCGAGTTGTGATATCCGGTGGCAGAGGATTACAAAGCGCCGAAAATTTTAAACTTTTAAATGAAATAGCAGATAAGCTTAATGCAGCAGTTGGAGCTTCTCGTGCTGCTGTAGATGCTGGTTATGTTTCTAATGATTATCAAGTTGGGCAAACTGGCAAAGTAGTTGTCCCAGATTTGTATATTGCCGTCGGAATTTCTGGTGCAATACAGCACTTAGCGGGTATGAAAGAAAGTAAGGTAATTGTTGCAATCAATAAAGATGAAGAAGCACCAATATTTAATGTCGCTGACTATGGATTAAACGCTGATTTATTTGAGGCATTGCCTCAATTATCTTCTGAACTAGATAAATTAAATACTATTCAACAATAAATTAATTTATTACAATAAATAAAATGGAAGTAGAACGTGAGTCAATGGACTATGATGTTGTAGTGGTAGGTGCTGGTCCATCAGGCCTTTCAACTGCAATTAAACTAAAACAGCTGAACCCAGAAATTAATGTTTGTGTATTAGAAAAGGGATCAGAGGTAGGAGCCCATATTTTAAGTGGTAATGTGTTTGAAACAAGAGCACTCGATGAATTAATACCTGATTGGAGAAGTAAAGACTCACCAATTAAAACTAAAGTAACAAAAGAAAAGTTTTTATTCTTATCTAAGAAAGGCTCGTTAAATTGGCCTACATGGCTTCTTCCTAGTGTACAAAAAAATCATAAGAATTATATCATTAGTCTTGCAAATTTATGTAGATGGCTTGCAAGTGAGGCTGAAAATTTAGGAGTAGAAATTTTTCCAGGATTTGCGGCATCTAAAATATTATATTCAGATGATGATCATGTAATTGGTGTACAAACTGGTGATATGGGTATTGATAAAGATGGTAACAAAAAAGATAGTTTTGAACCAGGAATAAATATTAACGCTAAAGTAACAGTCTTTGCTGAGGGTTGTAGAGGTCATTTAGGAAAAGAATTAATTAAAAAATATAATTTATCAAAAGATAAGTCACCACAACAATACGGAATTGGGTTTAAAGAAATTTGGGAAGTAGATGAAAGTCAGCATGAAGAAGGTCTTGTCATGCATACTGCGGGATGGCCATTAGATAATGCAACTTATGGTGGCAGTTTTTGTTATCATGCTGAAAATAAACAAATATTTTTAGGATACGTAATCGGTCTTGATTATCAAAATCCATATTTATCCCCTTATGACGAATTTCAAAAATTTAAAACCCACCCAGCAATTAAGAAAATTCTAACTAATGGAAAACGTATCGCGTATGGAGCAAGGGCACTTATTGAAGGTGGTATTCAAAGTTTACCTACAATGTATATGCCGGGTGGATTACTAGTTGGATGCGATGCAGGCACCTTAAATATGCCAAAGATTAAAGGTTCTCATACTGCAATGAAAAGTGGAATTATAGCTGCTGAAACAATTAATGATTATTTAAGTAAATCTATACCTCTTGCATCATATGAGGATAATTTTAAACGTTCATGGCTCTATAAAGAATTGTTCGCTGCAAGAAATGTAAAACCTAGTTTTAATTGGGGACTAATACCTGCAATAATATTTACAGGAATTGATCAAATAATATTTAGAGGTAAGCTTCCTTTTACTTTAAAACACAAACATGCTGATCATGAAGCTTTACAATTAGCAAAAGATTCAAAAAAAATAGATTATCCAAAATATGATGGAATATTTACTTTTGATAAAACCAGTTCTGTTTATTTGACTGGAACTAACCATGAAGCTGATCAGCCAGTGCATTTACAGTTAAAGGATAAGGAATTGCCAATAACATTTACTTTAAATGCTTATGATGAGCCATCTCAAAGATATTGTCCTGCTGGTGTATATGAGGTTGATAAGACAGATATTCAAAATCCTAAATTTGTAATTAATGCACAAAACTGTATTCATTGTAAAACATGTGATATTAAAGAGCCATCACAAAACATAAATTGGGTTGTACCTGAAGGTAGTGGGGGGCCAAATTATGCAAATATGTAATATATTTGGAAAATACTTATTTTATTTTAATTGACTCATTTTCATTATGAATAAAAATAAAATTGTATTTACTTTTGCAACAGCGGAAGTAAATTTTATTGGTCAAATATTTATTAAGATTACTGAATTATTAACAGGAAAATTAAAATTAAAAAAATTATATGATGAATATTTATCTGAAAATAGACCTCCTGAGCTCTTTTGGGATGATGCAGTAGATAAATTAAATTTTACTTTAATTACTAATTTTCAGGACGGTAGTTACATTCCAAAAAAAGGAAAATTAATTGTTATAGCAAATCATGCTTTTGGAGTTGCTGATGGCGTATCTATATGTTCAGCAATTTCAAAAGTAAGACAAGATTATAAAATGGTTACACATAAAGTCCTAAGGCAAGCAGAGGCAGTAAAAGATAAAATATTACCAATTGATTTTAATGAAAATAGAGAAGCTCTATTAACTAACATTAATACACGTAAAGAAGCCGAAAAAGTTTTGCATAATGAAGGCGTTCTAGTTCTTTTTCCTTCTGGAACGATAGCAACTAAACAAAACTTAAAAAAAAATACAAAAGCACACGATGGTGAATGGAAACAATGGGTATCTAAACTAGTTCTTAAAACTAAAAGCCCTGTGTTACCAATTTTTTTTGACGGTCAAAATAGTCAACTTTACCATATTGCTAATAAAATCGGACAAACATTTAGATACTCATTGTGTATGTATGAACTTAAAAGAAAGATAGGTGATGATATCTATATGTACTTTGGTTCACTTATACCTTACGAAAACCTGGAAAAAATTGGTGATATCAAAAAAATTACTCAGTACTTAAGGTCAACCACATATTCTTTAGATCCAAAATTTAATAATTAAATATTTATTTTTTACACTTGCCGTTTTATAGAGTTCATATGGTAGGTTTTGTTGGTTTACAAGCAAGAAGAAGAAGAAGAAACAGAATCTTACTAGTCATTTCAATTATAGCTATCTTTGGTATTTTTTTCTATTTGCCTTCTATGAATTTTTCAACTGATCAAACTGAGCCACCTATTGAAATCATTCCTAGCAGTGTTGTTGATGAATCAAGTTTACGATCTGAAATAGAAGAACTTAAACTAGAAATATTCCAAAAAGATCAGCGATTAAAGTTTAGAGATGATCAAATAAAAAACTTACGTGAAGAAATACGTGATTTAAATAAAACATTCGATACAATTAAGAATGATTATGAACAATCTCTTAACAATATATCAGATTTAGAAAATAACTCTTTAGAAAACAATTCAGAAAATATTGAGAAACTTAACAAACTTGAAAATAAAATAACTGAATTAAGTAAACAATTATCAAAATATGAAAATCTTGTTCAAAAATTAGAAATAGAATTAGAAAGTTCTGTGTCAACTAAAGATATGGAAGAATTAAATATTGAAAATTCAATACTAAAATCAGAACTTAGACAGATTGAAAAAAAAAATCGTAGTTTTGAAAATGAATTAAATGAACTAAAAAAAATAATTATAAATAAAGATAAAGAAATAAAAGATTTAATTTATTTAAAAGATTCCCAACATCATGGTTGATTATTTATTTTTCTTTCTGAATAAATAAGGTTCTTCAAAATCTCCAATCCATATACCCTTTTTATCTCGTTTTGCTTCTTCTTCTTCTTCAATATAATCTTTTGAATAATAGCGATAAGCTATCGCCCATCCATTCAGAACCATTTCACTATTTAAATCTAAATTATCTTTATAGCAGATTCCAATAAATCTATTATATCGATCCTTACCTTTTGTGATGCATTCAATTTTATTATTACCAATTAAATCCTTTAAGAACTCTGTTGCTTCCACACCACAATTCCAGACTTTACTATTTTTATTACATGTTTGATTTGTCTCAGGGGCATCAATAGCATGCAGTCTTATTTTATTTTTTTTAATATGTATAGTATCACCATCAACTACTTTTGCTTTTCCAAATATAGTTTTGCCAGATGATACTGTGCTTAATGAAATTAAGATAAAAAATAAATTAAATATTAAGATTTTTACTACCATCAACTAATAAATCATAAACATATTTTGCATGTGATCTGTTTAAATGTAAATCGAGTGAAGTCTCTTCTTTATCCGTATTATTTCTAATAAAAAGTATTGGAATTTTTATAAATATAGTTTGAGCTACAGAAAAATTAGTTTCCAAAATTTTTTCTAGGTTGGCTACAAGAAATTTAGAAAGTAAAATAAATACCTTATCCCCTTCAAGCCGTAAAACAGTTTTATTAAATGAAACATCAGTTATTGCTGTTTTTTCTGGATTAAGTTTAGACTCTAATAGAGAAATAATTTCATCTTTCTCATTTTCTGGTGTTTCTACTAACCATTCATTAGGACCAAGCCACATAATACTAATATTATTATTAAAAATTCTTACATTTGGCTCAATTGGTAAAACCAGGTTTAATACTGAGCCTATATTTTTCATAAATTCTTTATCTGAACTTTTACCTCGTATATTTATTTTACCTGATAAAACTCTTTCTTCTATTATTACTCCATTGTAATTTTTTTTATTTATATTCAAAACATTACTGTAAGTTAAACTCATTGATTAACTCTTTGATTCTCAGGATCAATAAATATTGGACTGGTTATTTCTACCTCAATATTTTCATTTTCCATTGGAGCAATTAAAACTCTTCCTTTTTTTTCAAGACCACCTTTAATTAAAGCTAAAGCAAAAGAACTTTTTAAATTAGGTGAATAGTAACTAGAGGTCACGTGACCAACCATTTTCATAGGTAGGGCAGTTATTTCTTCAACCAATTGAGATCCTTCTTCAAGAACTTTATTTGGATCTTTAGTTTTTAATCCAACCAATTGTTTCCTATCTTTTTTAATAGTATCACTTCTATATAACGCTCTTTTACCAATAAAATCATATTTCTTCTTACTAACGATCCAGTCCATATCCAGATCTATTGGTGTCACTGATCCATCTGTTTCTTGACCAACAATGATAAAACCTTTTTCAGCACGAAGTACATGCATCGCTTCAGTTCCATACGGAGTAATATTAAATTCTTTACCTTTATCTATACAAAGTTCCCAAAGATTTTTAGCATAGCCAGATGGAACATTTATTTCGTAACACATCTCCCCTGTAAAACTTATACGCATAACTCTACACTTTATTCCGTCAATATTAATATTTTTAAAACTCATATGAGGAAAATTTTCTTTTGAAAAATCAAAATCTGGAACTAACTTTTGCATTAATTTTTTTGAATTTGGACCGTTTAAGCTTATCGTTCCATAGTTTTCTGTCACTGATGTTAAATATACATCTAATTCTGGCCATTCAGTTTGTAACCAATCTTCTAATTTCGACATTACTGATGCCGCATTTCCTGTAGTTGTTGACATGAGATAATGATACTCGTCTAATCTAGTTGTTACACCATCATCAATAACCATCCCATCGTCACCTAACATTACACCATATCGACATTTTCCAATTTCTAATTTTGACCAAGAATTTGTGTAAATTCTATTTAAGAATTCGCTAACATCTCTTCCCTTAATATCTATTTTACCAAGCGTTGATGCATCTAATATCCCTAGACTATCTCTAGTTGCTTTTACTTCTCTATTTAAAGCAGACTGAAAATTTTCATTCCTTTGAGGATAATACCAGGCTCTTTTCCATTGACCTACATCCTCAAATAAAGCTTTATTATCAATATGCCATTGATGCATTGGGCTTGTTCTCTCTAAATCAAAAAATTCTTTAACATGACGTCCAGCAATTGCTCCAAATGTTACTGGCTTATAGGGTAAACGAAATGTTGTAGTACCTAATTCAGAAATTTCAGTATTTGTTAATTCTGATATTATTCCAAGTGCATTAACATTACTGGTCTTACCTTGATCAGTTGCCATTCCTGTAGTTGTATAACGTTTGACATGCTCAATGGATTGAAAACCCTCTTTTAAAGCTAATTTAATATCTTTTGCCGTTACATCGTTTTGAAAATCTACAAACATTTTTGTTCGTGAGATATTGTTCTTTGATGTAATCCAAACATTTTCGTGTTTGCTGTGCTTTAGATCATCTGATTTATAGTTTACTTCGCTAAGTTCATTTTGCTGATTATCATTTAAATATTTATATGTATCTTCTTGAGTTTTTAATAATATTTCATTTAAATTATAATTACCATTGCAACTTCCAACACACAATGTATCTTGATAAACTTCACTAGGAATAAAACTTCCATCTACATCTCTAAATTTGAGTTTTCCTTTTGATTGAGTAAATAAATGAACAGTAGGAGTCCAACCACCAGCAATTGCTAAAAGATCGCATTTAATATTAATAGAAGATTTTTCATTATTGTTTTCAGTTTTTATTTTTCTTAATTTAACTTCTCTAATTTTTAATCTTCCAACAGTATCACTAATTTCATAACCTTTTAGTATAGTAATACCTAATTTATTTGCTTTTTTAGGATAATATCCATCACTACTATCTCTTGTATCAACAATAGCCTCTACTTTTATACCTTGTTCAAAAAAATCTATTGCAGTTTCATAGGCACTATCATTGTTTGTAAAAAAAACTAAATTTTTTCCAGGTGCAACTCCATACTTATTTAAGTATTTTTTCGCACTGTTAGAAAGCATAATTCCAGGCCTGTCATTATTGTTAAATATTATTGGTCGTTCAATTGCGCCAGTTGCTAAAATAACTTTCTTTGATCTAATTTTCCAAATTCTTTCTTTAATATCATTTTTTTTATTTAAACCTTTTTCTGGATCAATTTCTTGCACTGCTAGTAATAAATTATAATTCAAGTATGCAAAACAAGTTGTATTTTTAACTATTTTTACATTTGAATTTTTAGAAAGTTTATCAACTAATTTATATTTCCATTCATTAATCGGTAAATTATCAATTTTAATGTCTTGATTTTTTGTAGATAAAATTTCACCACCGAGATCCTCTTCTTGCTCAACTAATAAAACTTTATAATTTTTATTCGCTGCAATTTCTGCTGAAATTAATCCACTCACTCCTGCTCCAACAATTAAAACATCGCAATGATAATGAAAATGTTCGTATTTGTGGGGATCATCTTTTTTTGGAGATTTACCAAGTCCTGCTGCGTGTCTTATAAAAAACTCATATGCTTTCCAAAACTTTGGCGGCCACATAAAGGTCTTGTAATAAAATCCTGCAGGAAAAAATGGGGATAGTAAATCATTTATAGCGCCAGCATCAAATTTCACTGACGGCCAATTATTTTGACTAAAAGCTTTTAATCCATCATATATCTGGACTTCAGTTACTCTTCTATTAGGTTCGGTATATTCTTTGGTCTCAAGCTGAACTATTCCATTAGGTTCTTCACTACCTGCGGTATAAATACCCCGCGGTCGATGATATTTAAAACTTCTTCCAACTAAGTGAACATCATTTGCAAGAAGTGCAGAAGCTAGGGTGTCACCTTCAAATCCAAAATATTCTTTATTATCAAAATAGAACCTAATAGACTTATTATTTTCTAGATTTTTATTATTTTTGTATCGCATCTTTATTTTTAAAACCTATCTTTTTTCGATGTTGATAAATTCCCTGATCCAATACTTGGCTCACCTGAAGGAGTAGCTGGAATATTTGCTTTTAATATGGGAGGAGCTTCTCCCATCTTATATACTGCAAGAATTTCATCGGTTGCAGTATTTCTTGCTAAATTAAACCATTGTCTGCATCCATATTCATGGTTCCATCTTTCATAATGAATACCTTTTTCGTTCTTTCGCAAGAATAAATATTCTGCCCATTGATCATCAGAGAGTTCAGGAGGATTTTTTGGTCTTGTAATATGCGCTTCACCTCCACAAGAAAATTCAGCTTGATCTCTTTCTCCACAGTATGGGCAATTTATTAAAAACATGATTTAATGTGCTACGGCAGCTGCACCATGTTCATCAACTAATTCACCACTAGAAAATCTATTTATTGTAAAAGGAGCATTTAATTCATGTGCTTGATCATTAGCTATAGTGTGAGCAAATACCCAACCTGAACCTGGTGTTGCTTTAAAACCACCAGTTCCCCAACCACAATTAAAATATAATCCGTTTATGTGAGTCTTACTGATAATGGGGCTTGCATCAGGACAAATATCTACAATTCCTCCCCAATGACGAAGCATTTTCATTCTAGAAAATATTGGAAACAATTCAACTATTGCCATTAATGTATCTTCAACAATGTTAAAGCCACCTCTTTGAGTATATGAAGTGTATGCATCTGTTCCAGCACCAATAACTAGTTCTCCTTTATCTGACTGAGATACATACGCATGAATTGTATTTGACATTACTACGGTATCAATGACTGGTTTTACTGGCTCTGAAACTAGTGCTTGTAATGGTTTACTCTCTAAAGGTAATTTGATACCCGCCATATTGGCAATAACACTGGTATGCCCTGCAGCAGCTATTCCAATTTTATTTGAATTAATGGTTCCTTTTGTTGTTTCAATACCAGTTACATTTCCATTTTTTACATTAATACCAGTTACTTCACAATTTTGAATTATATCAACTCCCATTTCATCAGCTCCTCTTGCATAACCCCATGCAACAGCATCATGTCTTGCAGTTCCTGCTCTTCTTTGCAGCGTTGCTCCTAAAACAGGATATCTAATGTTTGGTGAAGTATTTATTATTGGACAAAATTCTTTAACTTTATTTGTATCAAGCCATTCACAATCAATATCATTTAGTCTGTTTGCATGCCACCGTCTTTTTAATTCTCTTACATCATGAAGATTATGAGCAACATTCAAAACCCCTCTTTGAGAAAACATTACGTTGTAATTTAATTCTTGAGACATACCTTCCCAAAGTTTTAATGCATGCTCATATAAAGCTGCACTTTGATCCCATAAATAGTTTGATCTAATTATAGTGGTATTTCGCCCTGTATTCCCACCGCCTATCCAACCTTTTTCAATTACTGCAATATTATTAATTCCATGGTTTTTTGCTAAATAGTAAGCAGTAGTTAAACCGTGTCCACCACCACCGACGATTATTGCATCATAACTTTTTTTTGGCTCAGGACTATTCCAGGTCTTTTGCCAATTCTCATGATGATTTAAAGCATTTCTAGCAATAGATAGAAATGAGTATTTATTTTTATTAAACATTATAACTCTTTATAGCAGTTTTAAAAAAGACCTTCAATTTCTCCATGGTCATTTAGCTTTATCGAATTTGCCGCAGGAACACTTGGTAGACCCGGCATGGTCATAATATCACCGCAAACAACTACTATAAATTCTGCTCCTGATGACAATCTTACCTCTCTAATAGGTAAAACGTGGCCAGTAGGAGCACCTTTTAAATTAGGGTCAGTTGAAAAACTATATTGAGTCTTTGCAATGCAAACAGGTAATTTGCCAAATCCTTTAGTTTCAAAATCCTTCAATTGTTGACGTACTTTCGTATCTGCCACAACTTCACTTGCGTGATAAATCTCTTGTGCAATTTTTTCTATTTTTTTGAATAGAGTTAAATCATCTTCATATAAAAATTTAAATGTATTCTTATTATCTTCACAAATATCAATTACATTTTGAGCTAATTCAGTTGCACCATCACCACCATCGGACCAGTGAGTACACATAGAAGCCTTGACTCCTTGAGTTGTACAAAAACTTAGAACGGCATCAACTTCAGCTTTAGAATCAGTGACAAAATGATTAATAGCAACAGTTACAGGTAATCCAAATTTTCTAACATTATTAATGTGTCTTTCTAGATTTACTAAACCTTTTTTAAGAGCATTTACATTTTCATTTTTTAAATCTTCTTTTGAAACATCGCCATGCATTTTTAGTGCTCTAATTGTAGCTACCAAAACCACACAATCAGGTTTTAAATTTGATTTTCTACATTTTATATCAAGGAATTTTTCTGCCCCTAGATCAGCTCCAAAGCCTGCTTCAGTTACAACGTAATCACTTAATTTTAAACTAGCTTTAGTTGCAATTACAGAATTGCAACCATGAGCAATGTTTGCAAATGGCCCACCATGAATTATAGCAGGATTATTTTCTAACGTTTGTGTTATGTTGGGCCTAATGGCATCTTTTAATAATACAGTCATTGGACCTTCTGCCTTTAAATCTTTTGCATAAATAGCTTTTTTGTCTCGTGTATAAGCAATCGTTATATTTCCAATTCTCTCTTCAAGATCTTTTAAATCTTTTGCTAAGCAGAAAATTGCCATTATCTCTGATGCAACAGTAATATCAAAACCATCTTGCCTAGGATATCCATTTGCAACTCCTCCTAAATCAACAACAATAGATCTAAGTGATCTATCATTCATATCCATTACTCTCTTCCAAACAACCCTTCTAACATCAATATTTAATTTATTTCCCCAGTAGATATGATTATCAATCAATGCAGAAAGTAAATTATGAGCGGATGTAATTGCATGAAAATCTCCAGTAAAATGTAAATTAATTTGCTCCATTGGTACTACTTGAGCATAGCCTCCACCAGCTGCACCACCTTTCATACCGAATGATGGTCCAAGACTCGGCTCTCTTAAACAAACTATTGATTTCTTTCCTAGTTTATTAAGACCATCACTTAATCCAACAGAAGTTGTTGTTTTACCTTCTCCTGCTGGCGTTGGAGTTATTGCTGAGACCAGAACAAGTTTACCATCTTTATTTTTATTAAGTGACTCTATGTACTCCAAGTTTATTTTTGCTATATGACGACCCATAGGACTGAAGGCTTCAGGTGTGTCTGGTACATCAAGCCCTTTAAGAATTTCACTAATAGGCTTCATTTTAGCTTTTCTTGCTATTTCAATATCTGACATGAGACTCCTTAATTATTAGATTCTTAATCTATAAATTAACTTAAATATCAAACAACTTTTGTTTCATTAAAAGATAAAAAAATTGTGAAGAAGCTAATTTAACTCGAATTTCTGTTTATTATTATAAGAAAAATCTGAGTCATTAAATTGATTTAACCACTCTGATGTTTTTTTCATACCACCAAACGCATAGAAGTGTATTTTTTCAAGTTTAGAGTCTTTGTTTATTTCGCTATGTTCAGCAAGATCATAAATTAATTTGTCAGGAGTGCTCAATGTTGCAAGTTTAGTTAAGTTAAAAGCCTGTTTTGTAATAAATCTTAAAGAATTTCCAATACCGCAAGACCTTGCATAATTTACTAATGTTTTAATAGAGGCAGGACCTGGTATCCCAGCGTGGATTGGTAATTTATTTCCAATTTTTACTAAGTGTTTTTCCCAGTCGATTAAAGATTTAGCTTCAAAAAAAAATTGTGTTGCTAAATACATTTTAAAATCAACATTTTTTGCAAAATCATTCTTCTGTTTAATTGCTAAATCTAAATTTTCATTTGAAATATCTGGGCTTCCTTCGGGATGTCCAGCCACACCTACAAATTGATAATTATATTTTGAAAGAAAATCTGTTTTTAAAACATCAATTGAGGAAGAGATTTCGCCAGCTTGATTTCCACCACCACCAATAATTAAAATTTTTGAACACCCAGATTCATTTGCAAGTTCACCAATATATTTTTCTAAGTCATTTTTATTTACAATAGTTCTCGCAGGCAAATGAGGTATAACATCATAACCTTCTAATTTTAATTTTTTTGCCGTTCTAATAACATTTTTTGAATTTTCATCTGGTAAATAAGTTATATAAACGTCATGATTTTTATTAAGAAATTCAGAAAAGCCTCCATATTTTTCGTAAACATTTGGAGTTGTTTCTATAGAATAACTATTGAGAAAATTTTTAACAATATTAATGGTTTCTTTAGACATAAATTTTTAAAGTTTTTTATATTAATTAGATAAATGAACAACAAGTACTTTACTATAATTACTTTTTATCAATTCAAAATAATTAAAGATAAAAATGATATAATTACTAAACTTAAAGATTTTTGCAAATTTAATAAAATAAAAGGTACAATATTGATTGCTGATGAAGGCATTAATGGAACAATAGCTGGCTTAGAAAAAAATATAAATTCTTTCATTCTATATCTTGAAAATTTTAGTTTTGAGAAACTTAATCTTAAACGATCAAAATATAAATATATGCCTTTTCAAAAACTAAAAATTAGAAATAAAAATGAAATAGTCACACTCAGAACCAAATTTGCTGATCCTACAAAAATATCTGGAAAAAAAGTTAAATATAATGAATGGAATCAACTAATTAAAGACAAAGACACTATTGTGATTGATGTAAGAAATGAATTTGAAGTTAAAATAGGATCTTTTGAAGGGGCAATTAATCCAAAAACTAAAAGTTTCACTGACTTTAAATCTTTTGTTCAAAAAAAACTAAATAATTCAAAAGACAAAAAAATTGCAATGTTTTGCACTGGAGGTATCAGGTGTGAAAAGGCTTCATCATATATGATGATGAAGGGTTTTAAAAATGTTGCTCAGTTAGACGGAGGTATACTAAAGTATTTAGAAAAAACTCCAAAAAAAGATTCAATGTGGAATGGTGAATGTTTCGTATTTGATGGAAGAGTATCTTTGAAAAATGAATTAGAAGATGGAACTTACAAACTTTGTCATGCTTGTCGGATACCCATTAGTATTAAAGATACTTATAATAAATATTATGAACCAGGTGTATCTTGTCATAATTGTTTTGATAAAACATCTGAAGAAAAGAAAAAAAACTTACTTGAAAGAAATAAACAAATTAAACTTGATAAAAAAAGAGGAAATTTTAACCGTTTTATTAAGCAGTCAATTTCTGATTATGAATAAATAATACTTTATTTCATATAATTATTCTGTATAGACATCTCATGGCAAAAAAAACTTCATTCGCTCTTAAACAACTAGTACCTGAAGAAAATCCAAAAACTGGAACTAAGTATATTGTAAGAAAACCCACAAAAGGATTGAAAGTTGCTGAAAAGCTTCGAATGAAAAAATATGATCCTGTGTTAAAAAAACACGTTTGGTTCGTAGAGAAAAAAATGCCTCCTCATAGTAAATAATAGATTTACCTCTTTAATTTATTCTAAATTAACATAATTTAAACTCATGGTAGCCACTTATGGAATTCATTGGTTTAGACAAGATTTGCGATTACAAGAAAATCCATCTTTATTGTCACTTTCAAAAAAAGTTGATCAGATAATTCCAATTTATATTTTAGATTTAAATCAAAGAATTGGATCCACATCCAAATGGTGGTTAGAAAAATCCTTAATTAGTTTATATGACTCAATACAAAAACATAATGGCAAACTAAATATATTTGCTGGTGATCCAGAGAAAATTATATCTTCAATACTAAAGAATTCAAATGTTAAACATGTATCCTGGAATAGACTATATGATCCATATTCAATTAAAAGAGATACTAAAATTAAATCTATAGTTACCTCATCTAAAATAGAATGCGACTCGCACAATGGATATCTTTTAAATGAACCTTGGAATATTAAAAATAAAAGTGGAACCTTTTTTAAAGTATTTACCCCTTACTGGCGACATTGTGATGAGCTACTAAAACTAAAACATATTAAATTTAAAAATACAAAAATAATCTACGCCAATTCAAAATTTAAAAATGAAATAACTATACAAGATTTAAATCTAACAAACAAAAAAGAGCAATGGATCAAAAAAATTGAAAAATATTGGATACCTGGTGAAAGTAATGCAAAATTACAATTAAAAAAATATATTTCGCAAAAAGCAAATAACTATTCAGTTGGAAGAGATAGACCCGATAAAGATTTAACTTCAAAATTATCACCGTATCTCCATTTTGGAGAAATATCAGCTTTGGAAGTTTATGATACCGTAAATATTGAAAAAAAAATTGAACCTGAAAATAAAAAAAAATTTCTTGCTGAACTTGGCTGGAGAGATTTTTCTTATAATCTTTTATTTCATTATCCACATATGACTCATAAACCTATACAAAGTAAATTTAATAAATTTCCATGGATTAAAAATGCTAAAAATTTATCATTATGGCATAATGGTAAAACTGGTATTCCAATTGTTGATGCTGGAATGAGACAACTATATAAAACAGGCTGGATGCATAATAGAGTAAGAATGATTGTAGGCTCGTTTCTAACAAAAAATTTATTGTTACACTGGAAAAATGGGGAAGAGTGGTTTTTTGATACTTTAGTTGATGCTGACGTTGGGTCTAATTCTGCAGGTTGGCAATGGATCTCTGGTTGTGGTGCTGATGCAAGTCCATATTTTAGAATTTTTAATCCAATATTGCAGGGTCAAAAATTTGATCCAGATGGTGATTATGTAAAAAAATTTGTTCCTGAGTTGAATAATATTCCTAAAAAATATATTCATAATCCTTGGGAGATGTCTATGGAGGATCAAAAGAAATATAATTTTGAGATTGGTACTTCATATCCAGCACCAATTGTAGATTTAAAAGAAACAAGAAATAGAGCACTATCAGCATTTAAAACTATTAGTTGATGTGAGAGAAAAAATAGCAATTATTGGTTCTGGTATTTCAGGAATAAGTGCAGCTTACCTTTTGTCTTCAAAATATGATGTTCATTTATTTGAAAAAAATAATAGATTGGGCGGACATACAAGAACTATCTATGTTGAAGAAACAACAAAGACAATCCCAGTCGATACAGGGTTTATTGTATTCAATGAAAATAATTATCCAGATTTAACAAATTTTTTTAAATTACTTGATGTGAAATGCAAAAATTCAGATATGTCTTTTGCCGTCTCAAATCAAGATCCTCAAATTGAATATAGTGGTAAAAATATATTTTCTCTTTTTGCTAATTTTAGAAATATGTTTTCTTTTAATTTTTTTAAAATGTTATTTGAAATAAGAAAGCTTTATTTATTATGTAATAGCTTGAATGTTAGTGATTTAGAGCAAACTAAAACCTTAAATGATTTTTTAAAAACTAATAATTTTTCAACATACCTAATAAATTATCATATTTTACCTATGATATCATCTATATGGTCAAGTAATATAAGTGATGTAAAAAATTTTCCTCTCATAACATTCATTAATTTTTTTAAAAATCATGCTTTATTTAATTTAAAAAAAAGGCCTCAATGGAAATACGTAGAAGGTGGTAGTAACGAATATATAAAAAAAATTATTAATAAAAATGTTTTTGAGTATGAAACAAATTTCAAAATTAAAAAAATTATTAGAGAAAATAGTAAAATTAAAATAGAAGATGAGAAAAATAATATATTAGAATTTCATAAGGTAATATTCGCAACCCATGCAAATAAAGTATTGGATATTTTGGAAAAACCAACAGAAGAAGAAGTAAAAATATTTTCACAATTTAAATATTCAACTAACTCAGCAATACTTCACTCTGACCACTCTTTAATGCCTAAATCAAAAATTGCTTGGTCGAGTTGGAATTTTTTAAATAAGTCATCATCTTCTAAATTTACTTTAACCTATTGGATGAATTTCTTGCAAAAATTACCAACCAAACAAAATTATTTTGTAACTGTAAATCCATATAAAAAGCCTAAAAATATAATTAACGAAACAACATTTAATCATCCAATATATACCACCGATACTATTTTAGCTCAAAAAAACGTTATGGAAATTCAAGGAAAGAATAATACTTTTTTCTGTGGAGCTTATCTTGGATATGGTTTTCATGAAGATGGTATTCAATCATCTTCTTATATTTGTAAATTATTAAATTGTGATTTACCTTGGAAGAGAGAGAAAAATTTTTATAATAGACTGCAAATTAGTTTTAAATGATTTCTCAAATACTATTATCTAGCATTATACATAAAAGATTTATTCCATTTAAACACACATTGAAATATGAGGCACCAAGTCTTTTTATTAATTTAGATAATCTAGATCAATTAAGTAAAAACTATAAACTTTTTTCATTAAACTCTTTTAATCTTTTTTCTATTTATGAAAAAGATCATGGATATAGAGACAAAAGGTCAATAAAGACATTCGTTAAGGATTCCCTCTCTAAATTTAATATTAAATATAAACATCTTAATATAATGATATTATGTTTTCCAAGAATTTTGGGATATGTATTTGATCCATTATCAATTATATATTGTTATGATGATAAAAAATTAATATCTATTTTCTATGAAGTCAAAAATACGACTAATGAACAACATACCTATATTTTTAAAGGAAATGTAAATTTTGAAGATTTTAAATTATCTCATGAATGTGCAAAGCAGTTTTATGTATCTCCATTTATAGAAATGGAGGCAAATTATAAATTTTTTAATCGAATGCAAAAAGATACAATAAATATTAACATTGATCTTTATGATAAAAATAATAAAAAAGTTCTAACAGCTTCTCAGCATGGCAAATTTATAGATTTTAACTCAAAAAATATGTTTAAATTTTTATATTATAATCCACTTTTAGGCTTCAAGGTAATGGCTGGAATTCTTTATGAAGCTTTAAAAATAATTTACAAAGGTGGTAAATATTATGCACGAAAAAAGAAGCCAAATGATACAGTGAGTTTTGAAGGTAATTTTTAAATGAATTTTTTTAAAACAAATTTTGATAAAACTGTCGAAAAATTATTAGTAAACTTTCTATCTAAAATTCGATATGGAAAATTAACAGTTCAATTTCCTACTGGCGAGGAGAGAGTTTTTGTTGGAAAAGAGGAGGATATATCTGCAAGTATAACAATTCATAATTATAATTTTTTAAATTTAATTTTTAAAAAAGGTTCTGTAGGTTTTGCAGAAGCCTATATGAATGGTTACTTTTCAAGCACCGATTTGACTAATTTATTACTACTTTCTCACAAAAATGAGAGTTATTTTTTACAAAGCATAAATACTAATCTTTTTTTTGCTACTTTTGCGAAATTAAAGCATTTTTTAAATAACAATTCAAAATCACAGAGTAAAAAAAACATTAAATATCATTATGATTTAGGAAATAATTTTTACGAAAAGTGGTTAGATAAAACCATGACCTATTCTTCTGCTCTTTTTGATAATAAGAATACCAATTTATCGGATGCACAATTTAACAAATATAGAAAGATTGCTGAAACTTTATCATTAGACTCAAATTCTAAAACTTTAGAAATTGGATGTGGATGGGGCGGGTTTTCATCATTTGTAGCGAAAAATTACAATTGTTCAGTTGATGCTATAACTATTTCTAAGGAACAATACGAATATGCTTCTGAAAAAATTCAAAATGAAGGTTTGTCTGAAAAAGTATCAGTTATATTCAGAGATTATAGGGATATCAAAAAAAAATATTCAAATATTGTTTCAATTGAAATGTTTGAAGCAGTTGGGAAGAAGTACTGGCATAATTACTTTGATACAATTCGAAATTCTCTCAACGATGGCGGTATGGCTGCGCTACAAGTTATAACAATTGATGAAAAAAAAGCTAAAGATTATCAAAACAGACCAGATTTTATTCAACAATATATTTTTCCAGGTGGAATGCTTCCAACTAAAAAACAATTTGAATATTCGGCAAAACACGTTGGATTAAAATGTATTGAAAATCTAAGTTTCGGTGGTTCTTATGCAAAAACACTTAAAATGTGGAATAAACAATTTCAAAAATCTTGGAATGATTTATCAAAGTTTGGCTTCGATATTAAATTTAAAAGAATGTGGGAATTTTATCTATCTTATTGTGAAACAGGTTTTGCAAATAGTTCAACCGATGTTTCTCATTTCTTAATTCAAAAATAGAAATGCAAAAACTAAAAGTATTTTTAGTCTTAACTGGCTATCAACTAACTTGGTTAGCCTGTGTATTTGGTGAAACAAAATTTTCTAATCCTATGTTGGGCGTTTGGGTTGGAATTATTTTCTTATTAACTTATTTTTATTTTAATCATAATAAACAAAAATTTATTAAGATTTCACTTTTGATTTCAGTTCCAGGATATTTTTTTGATACTTTATTAGTTTATTTCCAAATTTACGATTTTGAAACTATTGCTAAACTTGGTACTCTGCCATTATGGATGATTGTTTTATGGTTTAGTTTTAGTACTCTTTTTGATGAAATTCTTACTTTTTTTAAAAGTTATAAAATTTTAGGAATTATTTTAAGTGGAGTTTTAGGACCTTTAACCTATTATCTTGGTGAGCCCATCGGAGTTATAAAAATATATAACTTTCAGATTTTTATTATTTCAATGGTATTATTTTGGATGATCTTGATGTTATATTATCTAAATTACGTTATAAAAAATGGTTAATTTTCTTGATCTAATTTTTTTGTTCTAGTTCTATTTAATGTTCTTTCAAGATCATTATAAGTACATAAACCAACATCCATTGGACTCTTTGCCTCAAGAACTGCTTCTCTGTATGTACCATTTCTTATGGCCTCTACTGTATTTTTTGTTGAGCCGGTAAGTTTTGCAATTTGAGAACTACTTAATTCAGTCGGATATCTTTTTATAAGCCACAAAATAGCATATGGCTTTTCTTGTCTTAAAGAAAGAGGTGTATATTTAGAATCTTTTTTTCTTGGTGGTAAATCTTCAATTACATCAGACTTAATAAGACTCAAACGAGCTGCATCATCTTTTTCACATCTTTCAATTTCTTCTTTTGTTAATTGATTATTATCAATTGGATCATAACCTCTCATACCGACAGCAACTTCTCCATCAGCTATTCCTTGAACCTCTAATTCATGTAATCCACAGAATTCAGCTATTTGATCAAACGTTAAAGCTGTATTTTCAACTAACCATATTGCTGTTGCTTTAGGCATTAAAGGATATTTCATAATTGGCTCATATAATATAATCAAAAAATAATATATAACAAAATATGACTATGACAGATTTTTTTGAAGTTGATGAAAAACAAAAGACGGTTAAAATATTAAATTTGGATGATTTCAGTGTTGAGGATTTGCAAAATTATATTTCTGAACTTCAAACTGAAATACTAAGAGTTCAAGATGAGATAAAAAAGAAGGAAAATTTAAAACTTAATGCTGAAAAGTTTTTTAAATAATTATTTATTAATTTTAAGACCTTTAAATCTTTTTTGGAATCTAGCTACCTGTCCTTCTGATTCATTAAGACCAGCCTTACCACCGGTCCATGCTGGATGAGATTTAGAATCAATTTCTAATTTAAGAGTATCACCTTCTTTACCCCAAGTAGATCTAGTTTTAAAAGTGGATCCATCAGTCATAACAACGTTTATTTCATGATATTTAGGATGTATATCTTTTTTCATGCCTGTCTTATATTTATATAGATTTCAAAGTAAAGTAAGTTTTTTAACTAATTCATTATGAATTTTATTATTTGAAGCGACTAAATCACGAGAATTTATTTCCCATTGATTTCCATCTATTTTAGAAATTTTTCCCCCAGCTTCTTTAACTAAAAGAATGCCCGTTGAAACATCCCATAAATTTAGATCTTTTTCCCAAAAACCATCTAATTTACCTGAGGCAACATAAGCAAGATCAAGGCCTGCAGAACCGAGTCTTCTTATTCCTGCAGATGATTTTAGGATTTCATCAATCTCACTTAAATAGTTTTTATAAATTCTTTCTCCAAACGGAAGACCAGTGCCTATCAAGCAATCTGAAAAAATTTGCCTGTTTGACACTCGAAGTCTACTATTATTACACCACGAACCTTTACCCTTAGAACTCCAAAAAAATTCGTTTAAAATTGGATTATAAATCACACCGTCTGTGATTTCATCATTTGTCATTTTAGCAACGATTATTCCAACATGAGGTATTCCATGAATAAAGTTTGATGTTCCATCAATTGGATCAATAATAATTGTGTTTTCATCACCTTTTATTTCACCAGTTTCTTCAGTTATGTAAGTATAATCTGGATAATAATATTTTAGAGTTTCTAAAAGTGTTTTTTCGACTTTAATATCTGCATTTGTTACAAAATCTCCAACTGATTTAGATTGTATTTGTAAATTTTCTAATTCTCCAAAATCTCTTAACAATATTTTACCAGCTTTTTTTACTGCCTTTTCAAAGATATTAATTACAGCAGGCTGCATTAATTTTTAGATTTTTCGATATAACTACCATCAATTGTACTTATTACTATTTTATCATTAACTGCTATAAACTGAGGTACAGATGTTTTAATATTCTTTTCTAAAGTAGCTGGTTTATATGATGAAGCAGCTGTTTGACCTTTTACAACTCCTTCAGTTTCTAAAACAGTTAATTCTACAGTATCAGGTAAGTCAATTCCAACCGGTTTTTCATTATAAAAATTAATAATAACATCGCTATTCTCAACTAAAAATTTTGATTGATCCTCAGTTAATATATCTGAGCCAAGTTCTATTTGTTCATAAGTTTGTTTATCCATGAATATAAAATTATTATTATCCTCATAAAGATATTGAAATTCTTTTTCATCAAGGATAGCTCTTTCTACTGTTTCTGATGATCTAAACCTACTATTCATTTTAGTACCTTCTCTTATTTCTTTAAGTTCAGCCTGTAAGTAGGCACCACCCTTTCCTGGTTGAGTATGCTGGGTTTTCAAAACTTTCCAAAGTTTGTTATTAATCTCTAAAATATTTCCAACTTTAATTTCATTTCCATCTATTTTCATAGTTTTATCTTAAGTTTTTTTTGTATATTTTTAATTTTCGTAAGATCTACTACATCAAAAGTTGGATTTAATAAAACCTTATTTTTTTTAGCAATTTGATTAATTTTATTTAAGATGATTTTATTATTTTTTAATTTTAAAAAATCAATATTTTCGTGAGTTAATAATATACTAAGACCTTGATCATAGCCTGAGTCGATAAAAAACTTAATATTGTGTGACTTATATTTATTTTTAATATGGTTTATTAACGTTCTAAGCCACTCTATCCCAAAACCTTTAATTAAAAAATATTTTATAAATATGATCGAAGTTTTGAACTTTGATTTTCGAAGTTCTATTAAATTTTCAATTTGTGTTAGTGTCGATACTGCAAAACAAATTTTTTTAGCCACTAAATAAATTTTTTAAGATCAACCATAGTGTCTACCATTCTATTTGAGAATCCCCATTCATTATCATACCAAGATAAAACTCTACAGAATTTATCTTTGACAACTTGAGTTTGACTCATATCAAATATAGAACTGCTTGAATTATGATTAAAATCAATTGAAACTAGAGGTAATGAGTTTGTTGTTAGAATTCCATTTAATTTTTTAGTTTTTGAAGCTTGAAGAACTATAGAATTAATTTTTTCTGGGCTAGTTTTTTTCTTACTTACAAATGTAAGATCTATAAGTGAGACATTAGGAGTAGGTACTCGAATAGCAGTTCCATCTAGTTTACCTTTTAATTTTGGTAAGACTAGACTCAAAGCCTTTGCTGCTCCTGTAGAAGTCGGAATCATTGACTCAGCTGCTGCCCTTGCTCTTCTAAAGTCAGAATGGGTTTGATCAACAGTTCTTTGATCACCAGTGTAACTATGAATAGTTGTCATGAAACCACTTTCAATTCCTAATTTTTCATCAAGAACCATAGCTAAAGGAGCAAGACAGTTAGTAGTACAAGATCCATTTGAAATTACGTTATGATTTTTTTTAATGGTATCGTTATTTACACCTTGTACAATTGTAGCATCTACATTTGAAGCTGGTGCTGAAATAATAACTTTTTTTGCTCCTGCATTTAAATGAGAAATCGCCTTTTCTTTTGAAGTAAAAACACCACTACATTCAAGAACAACATCTACCTTGAGTGATTTCCAAGGAAGGTTATTTGGATCTCTTTCGGAATAAAAATTAATTTTATGTTTACCAATTTTTAATCCATTTTTGATTGAACTAATTCCATCTTTAAGAATACCGTGAACACTGTCATATTTAAGTAAGTGAGCACTGCTCTCAACACTACCTAGTTCATTAATAGCTACAATATTAATATCTTTAGGATTTTTTTCTAATAAAGCTCTAAAAACAAGTTTTCCAATTCTTCCAAATCCATTTATTGCAACTTTCATATTTCTCCTTTTTATAAAGTTTTAATTATTTTTTCAATTAAGTAATCATCTGTTATCTTAAAGTGGTTATATAAATCTTTGTATGGACCACTTTCACCAAAAGTTAACATACCAACAAAATTTTCATTTTTAATATATTTTTCCCAACCATTTATTACTCCAGCCTCAATAGCAAAAATAGGTTTATTTCCTAGAATTTCATTTTTATAGCTATCATCATTTTTCTCAAACAATTCAAATGAAGACATGCTGACAACTCTTATCTTTAAATCATTATTTTCAAAAAGTTTATTTGATGCAGAGCAAGCAATCTCAACTTCAGAACCAGAAGATAAAATTGTTGCATCATATTCTTTAAAATCTCTTATTTTATAAGCACCTTTTTTTACAAGATTTTCTTTTCGGTTCTCTTTTTGTAACATTGGTAGATTTTGTCTTGTTAAAACTAAGATTGTTGGTCCAGTATTGTTAATGGCACATTCCCATGCTTCTATAGTTTCAATAATATCACAAGGCCTAATGATTGTTAAATTTGGTATAGCTCTCAGAGATGCAAGATGTTCAACTGGTTGATGGGTCGGCCCATCTTCTCCTAATCCTATTGAGTCATGTGTCATTACATAAATAACTGGTATATTCATAATAGCTGATAACCTAATTGAAGGTCTGCAATAATCAGTGAATACCAAAAACGTTCCTCCGTACGGAATTAAACCTTTATGCAAAGAAATGCCATTCATTACTCCAGCCATTCCATGCTCTCTGATGCCGTAATGAATATAATTGCCATTAAAATTATCAGATGTAATTACATTCATATCTTTTGCTTTAGTGTTGTTTGATCCAGTAAGATCAGCAGAACCACCAATAAGATTTTTTTGATAGTTTGAAATTAAATTTAACGTTAGCTCACTCGATTTTCTTGATGCACAATTTGTTTTATCATTAAAATGCTCAGATTTTAATTCACTAAGTTTTTCTGGAATTTGATGATCAATTTTTTGATAAAAACTATCTTTAAAATTTTTACTTTCAATTAATTCTTTGTTTTTTGATAACCATGAATTTCTTGATTCTATATTTCTTTTATAGAAACTTCTCCACTCACGTAATAAATCATCTGGAATTTCAAACGGCGAATAATTCCATTCTAATTTTTTTCTTGTTAAACTAATTTCATCTTCACCAAGAGGTGAACCATGTGATGAAGCTGAACCCTCTTTGTTTGGAGCACCAAAACCAATTTTAGTTTTACAAGATATAATTGTTGGAGCATCATTTTTTTTTGCTTGAATTATAGCTTGATCAATTTCCTCATATTTATGACCATCTATTTCAATTATATTCCAATTATAAGCTTCAAATCTTTTTTTCACATTGTCTGAAACTGAAAGATCTGTTGATCCATCTATGGAAATAGAATTATTATCAAAAAACATAATAAGCTTATTTAATTTTAAATGTCCTGCGAGACTACATGCTTCATGACTTAAACCTTCCATTAAGCATCCATCTCCAGCAAAAACATAAGTGTAATGATCGAATAATTCTTTTCCATAATTATTTGATAATTTTTTTTCCGCTAGCGCCATTCCAACTGCATTTGCTAAACCTTGAGACAAAGGCCCAGTAGTTGTTTCTATCCCTTCTGCACTTCCGTATTCTGGGTGACCTGCAGTTTTATTATGTAATTGTCTAAAATTTTTAATTTGATTTATGTCAATGTCTTTATATCCTGTTAGATACAAACAAGAGTATAAAAGCATTGAGCCATGCCCATTTGAAATAATTAATCTATCTCTATCAATCCACTCCGGATCATTCGGATTAAACTTTAAATGATTTTTATAAAGAATTGTTGCGATGTCTGCCATACCCATAGGCATACCAGGATGACCAGATTTTGCTTTTTCCACTGCATCCATTGATAAAAATCTAATACAATTTGATAATTGTCTTAGATTGTTGATATTATTTAAATTATTCAAATACTTACCTTTATGGTTGATATAAAATTATTTAATATGGGTTCATTACAGTGACAATTATAAAATTACAAACTATAAAATTATAATGGAAATACAAAAAAAAATTACAGTTCTAAGCGAAAACTTAAATAATCTAAGATCAGCTGTAGAAGATTTTAGGGATCATCATATTTCCAAAAAAGAAAAAATTAAAAATCTTGAAAATGAAATTAAAAATTTACGAAAACAAATGTCCGAGTATATTGATGAATTGGAACTTCTAATTAAGAAATAACTATGCCTTTTTATAAGACAAAAATTTTAAACAGAGAAATATCATTAGAATATGAAAAAAAAGATGAAAAAAAAATAATAGATTCAATAAATTTAATTAATGAAAAAATTGATGATAAATTACAAAATCCAAAATATTCTAATGGAAAAATAAGTGATACTATATTGTTATCACTTCTTTCTATTGAGCTTCAAGCAGAGCTTTCAGAAAAATTAAATGTAGAAAGAAGTTCAGAAGTAAATGATGCCAAGAATGAAGAATATCTAAAGAACAATTTAGAACTTAAAGATAAAATACTAAAACTACAAAATGAAAAAAAAATTTTAGAAGATGAAAAATTGAAATTAGATCAAGAATTTGATGAAATAAATAAAAAAGTAGAGGGTTTAATTGATATAATTAAGAATTCTTATTATGAATAATATTAAAGATGAAAAATCAATTATCAGAAAAAAACAAAAAATTATAAGAGATAAGATTTTCAATAACAAGCCATCTCATTTTGCTTTATCTTTGTTTAATGAATTTTTTGAAAAAATTAACTTTCAAGAAATCAATATAGTATCTAGTTTTATTTCTATAAATTCTGAGATAAATACAAGAGAGCTAAACAATCTTATCTTTATTAAAAATAAAATTTTATGTCTGCCTGTAATTGAGAAAAAAAATAGTCATTTAATCTTTAAACAATTTAAGAGTGAAGAAAATTTTGTAAAAGGACATATGAATATATCAGAGCCTCAAAATAATAATAAAATTTTTAATCCTGAATTAATTTTTGTACCTTGTTTAGCTTTTGATAATCAGGGAAATAGATTAGGTTATGGGGGAGGTTATTATGACAGGACTTTTGATTATTTAAATAAAATTAATCATAGATTCATCTCTGTAGCCTATGCATATGAAGAACAAAAATTAGATTACATACCCATAGACAAATTTGATTTTAAAGTGGATTATGTTATTACTGAAAAAAATTTATATAGTTTTCAATGAAAATTCTTTTTATAGGTGATATTGTCGGTAAGGCGTCACGAAAAAAAATTAAAGAAATTATACCAACACTCAAATCTAAATACAATACAGACATGATTATTGCTAATGGTGAAAATGCTACTTCTGGTTATGGACTTTCAAAAAAGGATGCAGAAGAATTATTTTCCAGCGGATTAGATCTACTTACACTTGGGAATCATGCATGGGATCAAAGAGATATGCTTTCTTATATTGAAGAAAATCCAAAGATAATCAGAGCTTTGAATTACCCTGACGGTGTTCCTGGAAAAGGATATTATAAGTTTGAACTTTTAAATGGAAAAAAAATTATCGTAGTACAAGTAATGCTAAGATTATTTATGAATTTATCATTAGATGATCCATTTAAAAGTATAATTGAATTTCTTCAAAAAGAGAAATTAGGTAGTACATGTGATGCGATAATTATTGATATGCATGGTGAAGCAACTTCTGAAAAAAAGGCATTTGGGTATTATGTTGATGGACAAGTTACGGCAGTTTTAGGTACACATACTCATGTGCCAACAGCAGACAGTGTTATTTTACCCAAAGGAACAGCTTATCAAACAGATGTTGGAATGTCAGGTGATTACAATTCAATAATTGGTTTCGATATAAATAATCCAATACATGGATTTGTTAAGGGATATAGGGCTGAAGGTAGATTTACACCTGCTACTGAAAATATAACTATATGTGGAGCTTTAATAGAAATTGATATTAATAATGGTTTAGCCAAAAATATTACCCCAATTCAAGAGACATAATTTACATATATTAGACACATTTATCTAATATTTTATATCTTTACTAACATCGGATAAAATATTTATAAATCTACTCGAAATGGCAGGACACTCCAAGTTTAAAAATATTATGCATCGAAAAGGTGCTCAAGATAAAAAAAGAGCAAAGGTATTTTCAAGACTTGGAAGAGAAATATCTGTTGCAGTCAAAGTCGGTGGTGAAGATATTGAAAGTAATATTAGATTAAGATCTGCAATTTCTTCAGCCAAGTCTCTAAATATGCCAAAAGATAACATTGAAAGAGCAATTAAAAAAGGTCAAGGAAATGATCCTGATAGTAATTATGAAGAAGTCAGATATGAGGGGTATGGTCCTGAAGGTGTTGCAATAATAGTTGAGGCCCTTACAAATAATAAAAATAGAACAGCTGCAGAGATTAGGTCATCTTTTAGCAAACATGGAGGTAATTTGGGTGAAACAGGAAGCGTTAGTTTTGGTTTTGATAGATTTGGAAATATCACTCTTGATAAAAACATAGTAAAAGAAGATCAACTTTTAGAGTTTCTTATTGAAAATAATAGTGAAGATTATGAAATTAATGACACAGAATATTCAATATACTGTGATCAAAATGATTTGCATGAACTTAATGATAAATTAATTAAACAGTATGGTCAGACTAACTCTGCAAATTTAATTTGGAAAAGTAAAAATAATATAAATATTGGAAAAGATACAGCCGACAAACTATTTAAATTACTTGAAGTTTTAGAAGACAATGACGACGTTCAAGTTGTATCATCAAATTTTGAGGTTGATGATAATGTTTTATCTTCACTGACAGCCTAATGAAAGGAATATAGATGCCTGATAAAGCCTGGAAAAAAAGAGAAAGAGATGTTGCAAACTATTTCAATGGGAAAAGGACACCTTTGAGCGGAGGTAATGGTAAAGTAACAAGAGCTGATGTAATTCATGAAGATTTATTCATAGAATGTAAATTAAGAGCAAAGCATACAGCAATTAGTTTATGGGATGATACCGCAAAGCTTGCCAAAGAAGAGGGTAAGACACCAGTAATAGCATTATGTGAAAAAAATAGACCAGGTTTTTGGGTTATGGTTCATAGTAGTGATCTTGAAAAAATAAAAAAATAATTATTATGGCAGATATAAATAGCACAAATTTATCGACAGAAGCTCCAGATTTTTCAATGCTTGCGTTATTTATGCAAGCTGACCTTGTAGTTAAATCTGTAATTATAATTTTAATCCTAGCCTCTCTTTATTCTTGGAATGTAATAATTTCAAAAATTTTAAGAATTAGACAATTAAAAAAACTTGAAAAAGAATTTGAAGATATTTTTTGGTCTGGAAATTCATTTGAAGATTTATATGAAACTTTAAACTTTAATCAGACGGATCCAAAATCAAAATTATTTTGTGCTGCAATTTTAGAGTGGAAAAAAAGTAAAACTCAGTTTGAAAATGATACATCTGATATTAATTCTTTAAAAGATAGAATGATGAGATCAATGACAGTTGTTTTTAATAAAGAAAGTGAAAATGTTGAAAGAAATTTAACATTCCTCGCAACAGCTGGATCAACTGCTCCGTTTATAGGATTATTTGGAACAGTTTGGGGTATAATGAATAGTTTTAAATCTATCGCAATTGCACAAAATACTAATTTAGCAGTAGTTGCTCCAGGAATTGCAGAGGCGCTATTTGCAACAGCATTAGGACTTTTTGTAGCTATACCTGCCGTAGTTGCGTACAATAAAATTTCAAACGATTTATCAAAATACTTCATATCCTTGGAAACATTTATGGATGAATTCTCAACAATTTTTTTTAGACAATTAGAGAAAAAATAAATTGATTACCTCAAATAATTCAAACAAACGTAAGAAACAAAGATACACTCAAATGAGTGAAATTAACGTTACACCTTTTGTAGATGTTATGCTTGTTTTACTAATTGTTTTTATGGTTACCGCACCTCTTCTGACGGTTGGAATAAAAGTTGATTTACCAAAGGTTAAAGCCACTGCATTAACTGATATTAAAGATCCAATTGAAATAACCGTTAAGTTAGACGGAGAAGTCTACATTGGAGAATCAAAGGTTGAAGTAGAAAATTTAATTCCTCGACTAAACGCTATTACTGAACAAAACACAGAAGCAAGAATTTATATACGAGGTGATAGAGTAGTAGCTTATGGAAGAATTATGGAAATTATGTCCATAATAAATTCAGCAGGATATATTAAAGTTGCATTAATTACTCAAAATCTTGAGCAATAGATGGATAATATAAGCTATAATAGTTTAAAAATTATAAACTTTTTTGAAAATTTAAATCCTAAAACATCAGGAGTTATTTTTTCAACACTAATACATTTAATTATCCTTTTGTTTATGGTCGGCTTACCAAATTTTTTTTCTCCTAAAGAAATCTACGTCCCAAACGTAATACCTATTGAAATACTTAATGTTGATGAAAATACAAATTTGAAAAAATCTGATACTGAAAAACCAGAAAATAAAAATAAGGAAACAATTACTAAGAAAAAAAAATTTAATTCATCAGATCAATTAGAAGTAAAAAAAAATGTTGAAATAAATAAAACTGAAATTGAAGAAAAAACTAATCCCAATCAACCAGTTTTGAAAATGAAACAAACTCCAAATTTAGATGTTAAGGAAACAAAAAAAGTAGTTATCAAAGAAAAGGAAATTTTAGAGGTTAAGAAAAAAATAGAAACAATTAAAACTGATATAATTAAACCAAAACTCAAACCAAAGCCAAAAAATATAAATAATGAAAATGTTAAATCAGATTTAGATGTTGAAACAAACATAAAGGATAAACCAAAGTTGGAAAGTGATAAAGCCGTATCTAAACCAAAGCCGAAACCTGAAAAAGATTTTAGCATAGCATCTATGCTTAAAGATTTAAGAAATGAAAAAACAAATATGGTTCAAAATGAGGTTAAAGAAGAAGTTGCAGAGGTTGATAATAAAAGTACAGATGATACTGATGACAATATTATGCTATCAATATCTGAAATAGACATGTTGAGACAGCAATTATCTTCTTGTTGGAATGCGCCAGCAGGTGCAGTTATAAAAAGAGGAGACAAAGTAACAATTTCAGCAAAAATATTACAAAATATGAAGGTTTCACCAAGCAGCATCCGCATTGTTGACACAAATATTGCTAAAACTAATCCATTTTATGGACCAATCACAGATAGCGCAATGAGAACTCTTTTAAACCCAGAATGTACACCGTTAAAACTTCCAAAAGATAAATATAATCTATGGAAAAATCTTACAATTACTTTTGATTATAGTATTATGAAAGGATATTGATGAAAAAAATTTTCTTAATAACCCTTTTTTTATTTTCGAGTTTAAAAGTCCATTCATTAGAAGTGACTCTAACACAAGGTAGTGTGAAGCCAACTCCAATAGCTGTAACAGAGCTATACTCAAAAAATTCACAATTAACTAAAGTAGGTAAAAATATTTCAACTGTTATTTCAGATAACTTAGAAAGGTCTGGGCTTTTTTTACCAATAGATAAAAGATCTTTTATTCAAGATAATGAATCTTTATCAAATAAACCTAGATTTGAAGATTGGAAATTAATAAAGGCCCAACATTTAGTTTCTGGAAAAATTTCAACAAACAATGGTAAAATATCTGTTGAGTTTAGGTTGTTTGATGTCTTTCAACAAAAGCAAATCGTAGGAAAAAAATATGAGACTAATGAAAAAAATTGGAGAAGAGTTGCTCATATTATTTCAGATTCCATTTTTAAAAATATCACTGGTGAAGGTGGTTACTTTGATACAAGAATAGTTTACGTTGCTGAGACTGGCCCAAAAGAAAATAAACAAAAAAGATTAGCAATAATGGATCAAGATCAATCAAATCATCGTTTTTTAACGGATGGATCATACTTAGTATTAACTCCAAGATTCTCTCCTAATTCACAAAAAATAACATACATGTCATATGTAAATAGAAATAATCCAAGAGTTTACATATTTGATATTGAAACCGGTAAGCAAGAAATAGTAGGTGAGTTTCCTGGAATGACATTTGCTCCACGTTTTTCACCTGATGGTAATCAAATTGTAATGTCCTACACTGATCCTGAAATTGGTAATTCCGAAATTTATATTCTTGATCTAAAAACAAGAATTTCAAAAAGAGTTACTAATAATTCTTCAATAGATGTTTCTGCAAGTTTTTCACCCGATGGGAAAAAAATAGTTTTTAATTCAGATAGAAGTGGAAGAAGACATTTGTATGTAAGTGATAATAATGGAAAAAATATTAAAAGAATTAGTAGGGAAGCAGGAAGTTACTACACACCAGTCTGGTCTCCAAGAGGTGATATGATTGCATTTACCAAACAAGAGGGAGGGCAATTTTATATAGGTGTTATGGAGGTAGATGGTTCAAATGAAAGAATGATTGCAAAATCTTTCCATGTTGAAGGGCCAACTTGGGCCCCAAATGGTAGATTTTTGATGTATTTCAAGGAAGAGAGAACTGCTGAGGATGGATCTGGAGGTGAATCCAGCCTATATTCTATTGATTTAACTGGTTTTAATGAAAGAAAAGTAATAACACCTTTAGGAGGCTCTGATCCAGCTTGGTCCCCCTTGATGCATTAATTCAATATAATACAAAAAAATATACGAAATTTTGAAAAAAATGTTAAGGAACTAGGAATAATTTAGTATATCTACTCAAAGTATTAAGGGAGCAAATATTTATGTTTTACAAGTTTTTTATCTCTATTTTTATGGTTTTATTTGTTGCCGCTTGTGCAACTACACCTAAAGACTCAGCTGACTCTTCAGGTTCAGGATCAAGTAGTTCAGGAAGTGATGTTTCTTCAGAAGGAAGTATTACTGAAACTGCAGGAAGTGGAATTGTTTCTGGATCACAGGAAGATTTAATTGTTAATGTCGGTGATAGAGTATTTTTTGGATATGATAGTTCAGATTTAGATTCAGACGCTTTGGAGTTACTTCAAGATCAGGTTGCATGGCTTAAGCAAAATAGTGATGTTTCTGTCACAATTGAAGGACACTGTGATGAAAGAGGAACTAGAGAGTATAACTTAGCTCTAGGTGAAAAAAGAGCTCAAGCTGTTAAAAATTACCTAATTGGATTAGGAATAAATCCTGACAGAGTTTCAACTATTAGTTATGGTAAAGAAAGACCTGCTGTTGTCGGATCAAATGATGGAGCATGGGCTCAAAACAGAAGATCAGTAACTTTAGTTAATTAATTATAATTCCTTAATACTTTGGCGCTATAAAAATATAGCGCCACATTTTTATCTCAATTAGAAATTAAAATAATTCAATGTTTAAGTACATACTTACTGTTTTAATTTTATTTTTTTCAAGTTATGCTTTTTCTAATGAAAATGATCTTACTATCTCTCAACAATTAGAAAGGTTACAAAGAGAAGTTTCGGATCTTTCTAAAGAAGTATTTTCAAATTCACCAAATCAATCAAATGGAACAAATAATGATTTCGTTAAAAATCTTTCTGCTATCGATTTGCGAATATATGATATTGAAAACGATATTAAAAATTTAACTTCTAATTTAGAAGAATTGTATTTTCAATTAGACGATATTTTTAATAAGTTAGAAAACTTAGAATTAGTTATTAATAATTTCCAATCAGTTGCTTTAAATAATGTTGAAATAAATACTGATGAAGCTTCACAAGATAGCTCTGAAGTTAAAAGCAATACTTTAAGTGATACTGAAACTGAAAATACACTTGGAACATTAAATATTTCAAAAAACACAAATGATACAAATGAAGAAGTTATATCTGAAGATCAGAAAATAAATTCTAATGAAAAAGAAGAGGTCTTATCACCTGAAGATCAATTCCAAGAAGCATTTGATAATATTAGAAATAAAAAATGGCAGGATGCCAAAACTTCATTCGAACAGTTTATTTCAGACAATCCTGATAATCAACTATCAGGTTCAGCACATTATTGGCTTGGAGAATTATATATTCTAGAAAAAAATTATAGAGAAGCTGCACTTGTATTTGCAGAAGGTTTTCAAAAATTTCCAGATAGTATTAAAGCTGCAGAAATGCTTTTCAAACTTTCTCAGTCATTATACCAAGTGGAAAAAACTACTGAGGCTTGTAAAACTATGGAAAAATTAATTATTGATTTTCCAAAAAATAAAATAATTCCTCAAACCAAAAAACAAATTGTTGAGTATAATTGTTTAGAAAATAATGAATGAAGCTCACAAATAAAGAATTCATTAAAAACATAGAAAAAAAATATACTTTTGAAAAAAATCCTTCTGTCGCTGTGGCAGTTTCTGGAGGTCCAGATAGTATGTCATTATTATTCCTCGCAAATGCTTTTATAAAATACAAAAAAGGAAACTTGATCGCTTTAATCGTAGATCATCGTATTAGAAAAAATTCTAAAGAGGAAGCTAAGTTTATTTCTACCTACTTGGATAAAAACAACATTAACTCTCAAATTCTAACTGTAAACAAAGATAAAGTGAGTAAGAAAAGTATGAATGAGGCTAGAGATAATCGTTATAATTTACTTACAGATTATTGTATTAAAAATAATTTTTTGCATTTATTTATTGCTCATCACAAAGATGATAATTTAGAAACTTTTTTGAATAGAAAGATCGCTGGCAGTGATTTTTACGGTTTAAAATCAATGTCTGAATTCTCACTTTATAATAAAGTTTGCATAATTAGACCGCTTTTAAATTTTTCTAAAGATGCATTATTGAATTATAATAAGAAAAATAAAATAGAATATATTAATGATCCATCAAATTTTAATTTAGATTATACTCGTCCTATAATAAGAAATTTTCTTAAAAAATCTGACCAAAAAACAATTAATGAAATAAATAAAGATTTTGAGAATATACTTTTTTATTCACCATATTTCATTCAAATGATACTTGAGATACTTCTTAAAAATATTGTTCATGTTGACAGTAAACAAATTGTTATTAGCCCTCATAATATAAAAAATTTAAATGAAATTGCTTCTGAAAATATTATAAGAAGAATATATCAGTTTTTATTTTATCAATCTAACGCTCCTCGATCAAAAAAAACTAGAATCTTAATAAGTGAAATGAAGAAATTAAATTTTAATATTTTTAATCTCAAAGGTATGATTGTTAAAAAAAATGATGATTTTCTTATATTTTCAAGAAAATCTGTTTAATTTTCTACAAAACTATTGTGTTTTTATAATAAATTCCTATGTATTAAATAGATGAAAAACATCAGTAAAAACGTTGTATTATGGATTATAATTGGATTGCTTTTAATTGTGCTTTTCAATCTTTTCCAAGGAAGTTCTAACAATAGAAATACTTCAAAAATTTCCTTTTCTGACTTCATTGCTGCAACAGAAAGTGGAAATGTTTCTGAAGTTAATATCAATGGAAGCAACGTTACAGGGTTTCTAAACGACGGACGATCATTTAGCACATATGTCCCTAATTATCCTAATTTGGTAGATAAATTAAATGAAAGTGGCGTGAAGATTACTGCTGAGCCCTCCGAAAGATCAATGCATCCACTTTTGAGTGTATTGCTATCGTGGTTTCCAATGCTTCTATTAATTGGAGTTTGGATTTTCTTTATGCGCCAGATGCAAGGTGGTGGTGGAAAAGCAATGGGCTTTGGTAAATCAAAAGCTAAATTATTAAATGAAGCAGTTGGTAAAGTTACATTTGACGATGTTGCAGGTATTGATGAAGCTAAACAAGAATTAGAAGAAGTTGTCGAATTTTTAAAAGATCCCTCAAAATTTTCCAGATTAGGTGGTAAGATACCAAGAGGTGCACTTCTTGTAGGTCCTCCAGGTACAGGAAAAACTTTACTTGCAAGGGCAATTGCAGGTGAGGCGAATGTTCCGTTCTTCTCTATTTCAGGATCAGATTTTGTTGAAATGTTTGTAGGTGTCGGAGCTAGTAGAGTTAGAGATATGTTTGAACAAGGTAAAAAAAATGCACCTTGTATAGTTTTTATTGATGAAATTGATGCTGTTGGAAGACACCGTGGCGCTGGTCTTGGTGGCGGAAATGACGAAAGAGAACAAACTCTTAATCAACTTCTTGTGGAAATGGATGGCTTTGAAGCAAATGCAGGTGTAATTATTATTGCTGCAACAAATAGACCAGACGTCCTTGATCCAGCATTGCTTAGACCAGGAAGATTTGATCGTCAAATAACAGTTAATAATCCCGATGTAATGGGAAGAGACAAAATACTTAAAGTTCATATTAAAAAAATTAAAGTTTCGCCAAAATTTGATTCAAAAATTATTGCAAGGGGAACACCAGGCTTTTCTGGAGCTGATTTAGCAAATTTAGTTAATGAAGCAGCATTATTAGCTGCTAGAAAAAATAAAAGAATGGTTACTCTTGAGGATTTTGAAAGTGCTAAAGATAAAGTGATGATGGGTGCTGAAAAAAGATCTATGGTCATGTCAGAAGATGAAAAAAAACTTACAGCTTATCATGAAGCTGGTCATGCAGTAGCAACCCTTCACTCACCAGCCTCCGATCCAATTCATAAAGCAACTATAATTCCAAGAGGCAGAGCCTTAGGTATGGTTATGAGACTCCCAGAAAAAGATCAGCTGTCTATGAGAAAAGATCAAATGAAAGCGCATTTATTAATAGCTACCGGAGGAAGAATTGCAGAAGAAATGATCTTTGGTAAAGATAAAATTACAAATGGTGCAGCAAGCGATATACAAATGGTGACAAATCTATCAAAAAAAATGATCACTGAATGGGGTATGAGTGAAAAATTAGGCCGTCTGAGATATAACAGTGACAGTGAGGAGGTTTTCCTTGGGCATTCTGTTGCACAATCAAAAAATTTGTCCGACTCTACAGCAAAACTAATTGATGAAGAGGTTAGGTCTCTTGCAGAAGAAGCTGAAAATAATTGTAGAAAAATTCTTCAAGATAATATTGAAGAACTGCATATAGTTGCTAAAGGTCTTTTAGAGTATGAAACATTATCGGGTGATGAAATTAAAGATTTAATAAAAGGTATAAAGCCAACTCGTGATGATTTTGATAATGATGTAAATACACCAAAAAAACCTGCTACCTCTGTTCCAAAGACAGGTGGATCAGCTCCTGCACCAGCAAACTAATTTAATTACTTCACTTTATTTATTTTTTTGAATAAAAGACATGAATGTCTAAAATATTTGGTACCGACGGTATACGGTGCTTAGTTAATAAAGAACCTCTTACTGCTGAAACTTGTCTAAAAATTTCAAAGACTGTTGCATTCCTTCTCAAAAAGAAAAATTCTAAAAATAGCAGAGTTGTCATTTGTAAAGACACAAGATTATCTGGATATTTATATGAACCTCTTGTTACAGCTGGATTTATTTCTATGGGTATGGATGTAATTTTAGTTGGACCACTTCCTACACCTGCTGTACCATTAATGATTAAAACGTTAAGAGCTGATATTGGTGTAATGATTACAGCTTCTCATAATACATATGAATATAATGGACTTAAATTTTTTGATAGCACTGGAACAAAATTAAGTTCATCAATAGAGCAAAAGGTTGAAAATATAGTTTTAAATAATAAAAAATATTCTAAAGTAACAAACAACACATTTGTATCTGGAAATGCAAAAAGATTAGAAGATGCTTCAGGCAGGTACTCAGAATTTTTAAAGAGCACTTTAAATAAAACGTCATCCAAGAAAAAATTAAAAATTGTTTTAGATTGTGCGAATGGAGCTACATACAATATAGCCCCAAACTTATTTTGGGAATTAGGTCATAATGTAATAGCCATAAATAATAATCCCGATGGTTTGAATATTAATAAAAATTGTGGCGCAGTTGACGTTAAATCACTTTCAGAAAATGTCTTAAAAGAAAAGGCAGATATTGGATTTGCATTTGATGGTGATGGAGATAGATTAATAGTTGTAGATGAAGAAGGAAAAGAAGTTGATGGTGATAAGATTATAGGATTGCTATGTAAAAGTTATGTAAAACCTAAGAAAAAATCTAATCAACATGATGTTATTATTACAGTCATGTCTAACATGGGATTAGAAAATTATCTTACAAATAAATTAAAATTAAATATTAAACGGACAACTGTTGGAGATATAAACGTTATAAATCAAATGAAAAAATCTAAATCTATGATAGGTGGTGAACAATCAGGACATATAATCTTGTCAGAACATTCTAATACTGGTGATGGAATTTTAGCAGCTCTAAAAATTACTGAAATTTTGATATCAAATAAGAATAAGGCCAGCAAACTTTTTGATTTGTACAATGATTTTGCTCAAGAAAAAATTAATTTAAATTATAAAACAAAGAATACCAAACTGTTAAAAATTCTTGATAAGTTAAAGAATGATAAATTATATAATAATAAAAAAATAAGATCTCTTGTAAGGTTATCTGGAACTGAACCATTAGTTAGAATACTAGTTGAAGGTCCAGAAATTACTGAGGTTAAAAAGAAGTCTTTAGAAATAAAAAGATTAGTAAGGCCCTATCTTGGTTAATAAATTTTTAGTACCTGCAGGTTTTAAAGATAGTTTAAATTTCGATGCATCTATTGAGCATCAATATAAAAATAGCATAATAAATTATTTTAGAGATAATGGTTTTACTTTGATTAAGACTCCACTGGTTGAGTTTAGTAAAAATTTAGATCGCAATACTCTAACTTTAAAGAATAACAAAAAAAATGATCAATTAAGTATTCGAAATGATATAACTCCACAAGTAATTAGAATTGCCTCATCTAGACTAGCCAAAAAAATACGACCACTTAAACTATGTTATTATGGTGAAGTTGTCAGAAAAATGGGAACAATTTTAAGACCTGAAAGACAATTTCAACAAGTTGGTGCTGAAATCATAGGAACTGAAAGCTACAAGGCAGATGTAGAAATTATTAATCTTGCTTACGAAACTTTAAAAAAAATTGGAGTTAAAAATATTGTTATTGAAATTACAGCACCGTTTTTTCTTGATAGTTTGCTTAAAAAAATAACTAATAAAGACTTAAAAAATAAATTAAAAAAATACATTAAATTAAAAGATATTAATAATTGTTTAAAGTTATTGAAAAAAAATGATTTATATAATTCATTTAAAACTTTACATTTATGTTCTGGTTCAATTCAAACAAAAAAAAAATATATATCAAAGTTAAATAAAATAATAGGATTTTCAAACGAAGTTGAAAGACTGGTAAAAATTGCTAATTTAATAAAAACTTCAAAAAATGATTCTTTAAATGTAGATTTTTTTGACTTACAAAAAAATAAAAATTACCACAAAGGGATAAAATTTACATTTTTTGCAAAAAATGTAAGAGGTGAAATAGCCGGGGGAGGCCGATATAATTTAAAATATGGTAGTAATTCTGAGACTGCTATAGGATACACGTGTTACATGGATACAATTTTAAGATCTTCATCTTTAATCAATCAAAATAAAATAATTCTAATTGCATTCAATACAACTGATAAAATTAAACAAAAATTAATCAATAAAGGTTATAGTTTATTTAAAACTTTTGAAGATAATATTGATATAAAAAAAGAGGCAAAAAAGTTTGGAATCAAGTATTATCTGATTAATAATATAGTTAAAAAAATCTAATGTTTTATACAATAGTTGGAACCCAATGGGGAGATGAAGGAAAAGGTAAAATTGTTGATTGGATTTCTTCTAAAGCTGATTTGATAGTCAGATATCAAGGTGGAAATAATGCAGGACATACAATTAAAGTAGATAATAATGTTTATAAACTTAATTTATTACCCTCAGGAATAATTAATAATAAAAAATGTGCTATTGGTAATGGTGTTGTTTTAGATCCATGGGCACTAATTAACGAAATTGATAATCTTAAAAAACAAGGAATAGAAGTAAATAAAGACAATTTATATATTGCTGATAATATTTGTTTAATCTTGCCTATTCATAAACTTCTTGATGAAATAAATGAAACCTCTAGAGGAAAAAAAGAACTAGGAACAACTAAAAAAGGTATTGGTCCAGCATACGAAGATAAAGTAGGTAGAAGAGCAATAAGAATTTGCGATTTAAAAGATCCAATATTTTTAAAACAAAAAATTGATAACCTTTACGAATTTCATAAAGATAAAATTTCAAAACATATTAATAAAATTACACATAATTATTATGAAGAACTTTTATCTATGTCTAATTATCTTAACTCTTTCAGTGTTCCATTATGGAAAATAATTAATGAATTAGGTCAACAAAACAAAAACATTGTTTTTGAGGGGGCTCAAGGTTCAATGTTAGACATTGATTTTGGAACATATCCTTATGTTACTTCATCAAATACAATCTCAGGTCAAATATTCTCTGGCACAGGTTTTAGTGATAGAAAAAATCATAAAATTTTAGGAATTACGAAGGCGTATACTACTAGAGTTGGATCAGGGCCATTTCCAACAGAGTTAATGGACGACATTGGAGAACATCTTGGTGAAAAAGGTCAAGAATTTGGGACGGTTACTAAACGAAAAAGAAGATGTGGTTGGTTTGATAGTGTACTTTTGAAGCAATCAATTAAACTTAATGGTATTACAGACATTGTACTTACTAAACTTGACGTCTTAGATGAATTAAAAGAAATTAATGTATGTACTGGATATTTAATTGATAACAAACACTATGACTATTTACCGAGTGAAGAATTTCTATTTGATAAGATAAAGCCTGTTTATAAAAAAATTGATGGTTGGGAAAAATCAACTGAAGGAATTAACAAATTTAATGATCTTCCAGAAAATGCTAAAAAATATATTCAAATACTCGAGGATCTTATGGAAACTAATGTTTCAATTGTTTCAACAGGGCCAGATAGAAAAGAGACAATTGATATAAACGGAACTTTATCTAATATTTGAAATTTCTTTTTGAAGTTTTTCTAATGCTTTCTCTTCAATTTGCCTTACTCTTTCTCTACTAATTTTATATTTTTTACTCAAGTCTTCTAACTTTAATGGATTTTCACTTAGTTTTCTAAGTTTAATTATTTCTTTTTCTCTTTCGTTTAAAACTTCAAAAGCTTTTGAAAATAAACTTCTTCGATAATTAAGTTCATCTTTATTTTCAATTATTCTATCATGAGTTTCTTGTTTATCTTCTATTAAGTCCTGCCATTCAGTGTCATGTTCTTCACCTAGTTTAACATTTAAAGATTGATCTGATGTAAAAAGTCTATTTTCCATATCTATTACTTCACCTTCTTTTACATCTAGTCTAGTTGCAATCTCCCTAACATTTTCTGGTGACAAATTACCAGAGTCAATTGAGGTAAGTTGATTTTTAATTTTACGTAAATTAAAAAAAAGTTTTTTCTGAGCCGCTGTAGTTCCAATTTTTACTAAAGACCAACTATGTAAAACATATTCTTGTATTTGAGCTCTTATCCACCACATTGCATATGTTGCTAATCTAAAACCTTTTTCTGGATCAAATCTTTTAACTGCTTGCATGATTCCAACATTACCCTCTGAAATTAAGTCAGTAACAGGTAAGCCATATCCTCTATACCCCATTGCGATTTTGGCAACTAATCGAAGGTGACTTGTAACTAATTTATGAGCAGCATCTGAATCTCCATGTTCCTTATAACGTTTAGCTAACATGTACTCCTCTTCAGCAGTGAGCATCGGAAATTTTTTAATTTCCTGCAAGTATACTGCTAAATTTCCTTCACTTGATAGTACTGGTAAATTCACAATACGCCTATATCACAAATAAAATATAATTTAATATTTAAGCAATAATTCAATTAAATTCTTAAAATCTTCAGGAATTTCAATATCAAAATCCATCCTTTTTTTTGATGTAGGATGATCAAAACCAAGATGATAAGCATGCAATGCCTGTCTTTCAAAATTTTTTAAAATCATGAATTTATTAAATGTATTTTTATCTTTTCCAAATTGATTAATTTTACTTTTTCCATAAATCTTATCACCAATGATTGGAGAATTTTTAGAAGTTAAATGAAGTCTAATTTGATGCGTTCTTCCAGTATGTAAATGACAGTCAACTAAACTAGCAATACCAAAAGTTTTTTCTAATTTAATATCGGTTTTAGAATATTTTCCAAAACCCTTATTATTTAAACTCATTTTTTTTCTATTTTTTCTATTTCTCTCTATATACCCTTCAATTGATTGATTATCAGGAGTTCCCCAAACTATTGCTTTATATCTACGAGATATTGTATGTTCTTTGAATTGTTCGGCTAAATTAATATGAACATTATTATTTTTTGCAACAACAAGAATTCCACTCGTATCCTTATCTAAACGATGGACTATTCCTGGTCTAGCATTATCATCTAAACTACTTAGTTGATTATTAGTGTAATGCATAAGAGCATTCACAAGAGTGCCGCTTTCATTTCCAGGAGCTGGATGCATTACTAAATTTGGAGGTTTATTTATAACAATTAAATCTTCATCTTCAAAAATAATGTTTAAGTCTATATTTTCAGCTGAATGTTTTGTTTCTTGCTTTAAGATAATATTTATAAAGTAATTTTCATTTTCTTTAGTTATGTAAGATGGATCTTTTATTTCCTTTTCATCAAGACATACATTGCCATTTAATATTAAAGTTTTAATTTGTGTTCTTGAATATCCTTCCAATTTTGAAACGAGCACTTTATCTAATCTTTGTGAACTTAATTCTTTATTTATAGTTAATTTAAGATTATAGAATTCGTTCATGTCTCAAAAAATTCTTAAATTTATTGTAATATTTTTAGGTATATTAATTGTTATTTGTTTTTTAGCTCTAGTTTATGGTTTGTATATAAAAACAACAAAAAAACAAAGTAATTTAGAAACAAATTTAATTGAATATAATTTAAATTTAGAAAAAGGGCACAAAATTACAGATATAGATATGATTGATAATAATCGGATTTTGTTTACAATAAAAAGTAATGATAAAATTTATGCTTTAATATATGATATAGAAACATCAAATATTACAAAAATAGATACATCTAATGAATAAAGATAATAATTTTGAAAATAATTTAAAAAAACTTGAGTCTATTGTAGAGAAATTAGAAAATGGTGAAGTTGATTTAGAAGAGTCTGTAAAACTTTACGAAGAAGGAATGAATTTAAAAAAAGCATGTGAGGAAAAATTAAAAAGTATTGAAAGCCAAATTAAAAAAATTAAGCAAGAAAACAATAAAGTTACAAAAGAAGATTTTAAGTAATTTTCAAATTTGAGTAAAAATCTAAAAATAAGACTTGATCAGCTTTTAATTGATAGAAACTTAGCTGATACTAAATCAAAGGCCCAATCTATGATTATGGCCGGTCAAGTTTATGTAAACGATAAAATTATTACCAAAAGTGGTAACAGTTTTAATGAAAACTCAAAAATAAAAATTAAACAACTACATCCTACATGGGTATCAAGAGGTGCATTCAAATTACTCAAAGCGATTGATCATTTTAAGATTGATATTGAAAATAAAATTTGTCTAGATATCGGTTCATCAACTGGTGGATTCACTGAAGTTCTTTTAAAAAAAAACGCTAAAAAAATATATTCTATTGATGTAGGTACAAATCAACTTCATGAAAAATTAAAAAAAGAAAAAAAAATTATTAGTATAGAAAATTTTAATGCAAAATATTTAGATAACTCAATAATTCATGAAAAAATTAATTTAGTAGTCTGTGATGTTAGTTTCATTAGTCTAACAAAGGTAATAGAACCTAGTCTGAAGCTTTTATCAGGTAAAGCTGAGATTATTTCACTAATTAAGCCTCAATTTGAAACTAATAAAATAAATTTGAAAAAAGGTATTGTGAAAGATCCATTGATTCATGAACAAGTATGTAATGATATATCGAATTGGTTTAAAAAAACAATTAAGGCTGAAGTTGTAGGTTTAGTTGAAAGTCCAATAACAGGACCAAAAGGAAATAAAGAATTTTTGATTTATAGTATTTTAAAGAAATCTTAAACAATGATCAGCTATAGTTGTGGCAACCATTGCTTCACCAACAGGAACAGCTCTTATACCAACACATGGATCATGACGACCTTTAGTAGATATTGTTGTTTCTTTTAATTTTGTATTAATTGTTTTTTTTGGGGATAATATTGAGCTTGTAGGTTTTACTACAAATCTAGTAATTAATTCTTGGCCCGTTGTAATACCCCCAAGAACTCCACCATTATTATTTGAAAGAAATAAAGGTTTTTTATTTTTTATTCTCATTTCATCAACATTAGAAATTCCAGTTTCATAAACACTGCTAAATCCGTTTCCCATTTCTACTCCCTTAACAGCATTAATAGACATTAATGCCTTAGCAATATCAGAGTCTATTTTTTCATAAATAGGTTCTCCTAATCCAGCTGGTAAACCTTTTACTCTAATTTCAATTATTGCACCTAAAGAGGAACCAGATTTTCTTGCAGTTTTTATTTCGTTTTCCCATATTTTTATAATTTCTTTATCAGGACTCCAAAAATTATTTTTTGGAATAAAATTATTATTCCAATTATCATAATTAATTTTATGATTACCTATTTGAATTAATGCACCTGTTATTACAACTTGATTTTTAATTTTATTTTTTATGATTTTTCTTGCTATTGCCCCTGCTGCTACTCTCATTGCAGTTTCTCTAGCACTAGATCTACCACCACCCCTATAATCTCTTATGCCATATTTTTTCCAATATGTATAATCTGCATGACCTGGTCTAAATTTACTTTTGATATCACCATAATCTTTTGATCTCTGATCTTTATTGTAGATAATTAGAGAAATAGGATGACCTGTTGTTTTTCCCTCAAAAGTTCCAGATAGTATTTCAACTTTATCGTCTTCTTTTCTTTGAGTTGTAAATTTTGACTGACCAGGTTTTCTTTTATCTAAATAGGGTTGAATATCTTTTTCAGTTAAATTTATGTTTGATGGCACTCCATCGACAACACAACCAATAGCTTTACCATGGCTTTCTCCCCATGTAGTAAAGTTAAAGATTTTTCCTATTGAATTAGAAGTCATTTTTTAGAATTTGTAAATTCACCTAATAATTCTGAAACACTTTCACTCTCATCAACTGCAACCATTCCTACAGTATGATAGCCACAATCGACATGTTGTATCTCACCAGTAACGGCACTCCCAAGATCACTTAAGAGATACAAAGCAGAATTTCCAACATCTTGCTGATTTACATTTCTTTTAAGTGGAGCATTAAGCTCATTCCATTTTAGAATAAATCTAAAATCACCTATTCCTGATGCTGCCAAAGTTTTAATTGGCCCAGCACTAATAGCATTAACTCTTATATTTTTTTCTCCCAAATCAACTGCTAAATATCTAACACTTGCCTCTAAAGCTGCTTTTGCAACTCCCATAACATTATAATGAGGCATAACTTGTTCTGATCCATAATATGTTAAAGTTAAAATTGATCCACCATTATTCATTAAAGGTTCTGCTAGCCTACAAGCTTCTGTAAAAGAATAACATGATATATGCATAGTTTGTTTAAAATTATCAGAAGATGTATTGTAATATTTACCTCTTAATTCATCTTTGTTAGAAAAACCAATTCCATGAACAAGAAAATCTAATTCACCCCATTTATTTTTAAGTGTTTCAAAAACGTTATTCATACTTTGTGAGTCTGAAACATCACAAGGAATAATAGTGTTAGACCCTATTTCTTCTGCAAGTGGCTGAACTCTTTTCTTAAGAGCTTCTCCTTGATAAGTAAGTGCAATTTCTGCTCCCTGTTCTGCTAATTTTTTCGCAATACCCCAAGCAATAGATCTGTCATTTGCCACTCCCATAATCAGACCTTTTTTATTTTGCATCAACATATTGTAAATCAGTGTTTTTTTATAAATATAGATATATATACTTATAAAATAATATTCATATCTATAATATGCAATCAAATCAAAAATTAATAAATTCTGATAAAAAACCAATTGAACTTTTTCAAGAATGGTTTGAAGAGGCAAAGAAAAGTGAAATCAATGATCCAAATGCTATGAACCTTGCTACTATATCTTCTGATGGCAAACCCAGCTCTCGAATTGTTTTACTTAAATCATATGATGATAAAGGGTTTGTTTTTTACACAAATTCAAATAGCAAAAAAGGTAGAGCAATTCAAAACAACGATAGTGTAGCTTTAAACTTTCATTGGAAAACACTTCAAAGACAAATAAGAATAGAAGGTAATGTTTCACAAATTTCAAACGCTGAAGCTGATGAATATTATAATTCAAGGCCACTAGGAAGTAGAATAGGAGCTTGGGCTTCATTACAGTCAGAAGAACTAGATGATAGATCGACATTAACTAAAAGAGTAGAAGAGTTTGAAAAAAAATTTTCAGATAATGATGTACCAAGACCTTCACATTGGAATGGTTACTTAGTATCACCTATATTAATTGAATTTTGGCAAGATATGCCATTTAGATTGCATGACAGACTTGAATTCCGTAGGGAAAATGATGGTTGGGTTACAAGAAAATTATATCCTTAATTATCTTCTTTCCATTTTTGTAAAATCCATGAACTAGAATTTGATTTATTGTCACCACCTATACCCCAAAGTAACTCTATATTGTTTTTTTCACAGAATATTGATTCTGGTGTTGTGTTATTATTTCTATCACCTCCATTTGCAAATTTAATAATTGATTTTGGATATTTATTTTTTACTTTTTTAAGACCATCGATGCACGTTTTATCTCCGTCATCAAATTCTATAACATCAATAACATTTTTTAACTCATTCATAATTATAGTTCTTTCAATAAAAGGAAGAAATTCCTTACCTTTCTTTTTTTGAAGCCATAAATCAGAATTTAGCAAAACTACAACTTCACCATGTTTAGCAGCTTCTTTAATTAATTTTATATGACCACTGTGAATTGGGTCAAAACCTCCACTGACAACAACTATTTCACGCATACTTGCTTCTCCATTTTTCTGGATCTTCTAAAAATTCTTTTAAGTTTGAAACCTTATCTTCAGAATATATTTTTTCACTTTCAATATAATTTATTACATCTTTCCAAGTACACAGTGAGTGCATATTTACTTTTAATTTAAATAATTCTGATTCATTGAAATTAAAAATATCATAATAAAATATTACAAATATATCTTTAACTTTTAATCCAGCTTCACGCATTGCGTTAATAAAAATTATTTTACTACCTCCATCAGTAGCTAGATCTTCAACTAAAAGAGCTTTTTGATTTTTTTCAAATTCACCTTCAATTTGTTTGTTTTTTCCAAAACCTTTTGTTTTTTTTCTAATATAAATCATTTGTTTATCTAATTTTTGAGAAATAAAAGCGGCGTAAGGAATTCCAGCGGTCTCCCCACCAGCAATAATTTCTGTCTCAATATTATTTTTAGTTAAATAATCTATGGCTTTATCAATTATAAAATTTCTTTCTTTTGTAAAAGAAATAATTTTTCTACAATCAACATATACAGGACTAGCCAAGCCTGATGTAAGAGTAAAATATTTATCAAATGAAAAATTAATAGACTTTATATCTACTAATATTTTAGCTATCTCTTTAGACATTTTTTTAAGTTATTTGCGCAATATGTTCAAATGATAAATTTCCAGGCACAATCATTATTGGTATTCTTAGGTTTGTTATTTCATTACTCACCAGAGAAGTTATTATTGGACCAGGGTTTTTACTATTTGGATCAGTATTGGCAGCTAAAACAAGAACATTAATATTTTTTTCCTCATCTAATAATTGTTTTAATTCAGATATAGTATCCCCCTCTCTCAAAGAGAGAGCAGGATAGTTACCTGTTCTTTCTTGGACAAATGAGGCAGCTTTTTTAAGAATTGTTTCTGCTTCTTCTCTAGCTTCCTCTTTCATAATGTCTGTAACACCCTTGGTTGTTAGAACATCCAAAGGCTCTATGAATGTTGCAATTATAATCTTTCTTCCTGTTTTTTTTGATCTTGCACAAGCATATTCAAGAGCTGTATTCATTTCTTCTGAATTATCTGCAACAACTAGAATATATCTATCATCACTCATTTACTTCTCCTAAATAAAGCAGCAGCAATAAAACCTGAAAATATTGAAAAGATAATTACAAAAACTCCGTATGTAGCTGCATTTTCATTAGCAAAGTCAAATATTTGACTTCCTATACCAGTTTTTTTTATAACTATATTTTTTTGATCAGTACTCATAATTGTATTATTTCTTATATAGTAAATATCAACATTATAAATCCCTGGTATTGTATTTGTTGGAAAAAAAACGCTAGTTTGAAATAATTTATCTTTGATCTTTTTCATTTCAAAACTTTTATAAAATGATTGTTCTTTTTTTATTCTAACAAAATTTTCATTCCAATTTTTTTGGTCATTTTTGAAAATAAAATTTTGATTAAAAGTCTTATTATTTAAAATTTTTTCAAAACTTAGATCCTCATTAATTAATATCGATTCAGGCAAGATATCGTTAATTTCTTTTGAGGAGGATAAAAAGAATAAAGATGGAATGTTACTATAGGTAACGTATTGATTATTTATCCATATTCCAAAATACCTTTCTTTTTTTTGTATTCTCATTTTTGATGGTGGCCCTTTTATTGTCAAAAGTGTCTCATGATCATTTTTTAGTAATCCAAAAATAATAATTTCTTTTCCATTAAAATCTGTTTTTAATTCAATACTATCTTCAGATAAGTCAAAGTAAATTTCTTCAGCATGAATAAAGTTATAAAAAAAAATTACAGTCAATAAAATTGTTAGATTAAAAGCAAACTTTATATATAAATTTTTAATCATCTATTTTTGTCACTTCTAAAATATAAAATTCTAAATAAAATCCAATTAATGAAAAAATTGATACTAATAAAAAAGATGCTTTCTCAATCAATATATCAATCACTAATATATCTTTTTGCATAAGCATATAAATTGGAATTACAGTGGATAAAATAACTATACTTAGTTTTGCAAATGAATCATTAAATAATATGTCTTTAAATATTTTATTAAGATCTTTTTTAATAAATACTCTGAAATTTGACCAAATATAAATTTTGTTAAATGAATTTATAACAATTATTAGAATTAAAAAATATTCAATGTTCTTTAGATTAAAATCAATAGTTGTAAAAATAAAATATATGAAAAGACAAACTACGATCAATAAATTAATTGAAAAATTAAATATTGATATCATATCATTACCAAGGAAAATAAATCATTAGGTCTTAAAACTAGATCTGTAAAAATTTTACCACAGACACCCAGTACTAATATAGCCAAAATACCTCTCAAATATTCTGCTTTTAATTTAGATCCAAAAATTACACCAATTTGTGCACCAATAACTCCTCCAAATATCATTAGTGCAGACAGCACAATATCTACATTATAATTTATGTAGGATTGAAAGAATGTTGCATTAGCAGTAACAAAAATGATTTGAAATAAAGATGTCCCAACTACTATACTTGTCGGCATTCCAAGTATATATACCATTGCAGGTATCATTATAAATCCTCCTCCAACTCCCATCATTGCCGACATTACTCCAACTGCGAACCCTATTAGTACAGGTGGTATCGCACTTATATAAAGTTTTGATCTATGAAAGCGAACTTTGAATGGAAGTCCGTGAAACCAAGAATGTTGATGCAGTTTTGTTCTTTTAGTGTTTCTTGCTCTATAGTGTTTTATTGTGGTTCTTGCGCTTTCAAAAGCCATACTAAAACCAATAAAACCTAAAAAGAAAAGAAATAATAACTGAATAACTAAATCTATTTGGCCAAAGTTTTTTAGATAACTGAAAATATTTACACCAACTGTGGAGCCAATTAAACCTCCTATTAAAAGGAATATACCCATCTTTATATCAACATTTCTTTTTCTCCAGTGAGCAATAAAACCTGAAACTGAAGTTGCTAAAACGTGCGGAGCTTCAGAACCAACAGCTACAACAGGAGGTATGCCCAAAAAAATTAATAATGGTGTCATTAAAAATCCACCGCCAACACCAAAAATTCCTGAAAGTATTCCTATACTCATACCAATAAAGATGATGAGAAAAATATTGACGTTCATTTCAGCTATTGGAAGGTAAATTGACATATTTTTTTATGAATTTTATATAATTATTACTTAATAAGTACAAATTATATTTATTTTAGAAAATTATATAAAATTATTTAGTACTATGATACCGATATAACTTACAATTCCAACACAACAAGCTGCAGAAAAACCAACATAAAATGGTCTTATGCCTAAGCTTTTTAAAGAAACTAAATTTGTACTTATGCCAACAGCTGCCATTGCTATTGCTAAAGAATACTCGGCGATAGATTTAATAATATTGATGATTAATTGCCAGTTATTATTGGTTAATATTTCAAAAGCTAAATTACTATTTTGAATTCCATAATCTCCAATTGATCTTATAAGACCCATAAGAATAAAACCAATTATGAAAATTGGAAACATAGATATTATTGATGGTTTGCTATTATTTTCACCAATATTATTTCTTAGATACATATAGCTTATTGTAGGAATAACGATTATCATACTGACATTTCTTACTAATTTTGTAATTGTCGCTATATCCATAGTTTTTGGTGAATTGAATTGCTCAGCATATATCAATCCAGCCCCAGCAACTTGAGCAGTTTCATGTATTGAAGTTCCAAGAAATAATCCTGATGCTAACTCATCTCCACTAAAAAAATAATATGCCATAAATGGATAGAGGAACATTGCAATTATTCCAAATATTGTAATATTAGCTATGGCATAAGCAACTTCCTCTTTATCAGCATTAATTGCAGGACTAGTTGCTACAATTGCGGATGCTCCACAAATACTTGTTCCAACTGCAATTAATGATCCCATTTTTGAAGAAACATTTAATAACTTACATAAATAATTTACAACCAAGATTGATATAATAATACAAGCAACAATTAGAGGTATTCCAATTATTCCAACTTTAAAAATATCTAAAAGACCTAGTCTAATACCTAGACATATTATTCCTAATCTTAGAATAAATTTTAAAGAAAACTTAATTCCTTCTAATAAAAAATTATTAATATGAAATATATTTCCTATCAAAAGACCAAATATTATTGATAGCATTATTGGTGATATTGGACTTTTATTTAAATTTAAAATTTCTTTTCCAATAAAATCACTTAGGTATATGCCTGAATAAGCAATTACAAAACAAAATATAATTCCTGGAAATATTTTATATATTGAGCTTACCATTTAAAATATTCTTTATACAAAAAAAATATTTTTTACATACTTATATCAAATTTAGATATTTTTTGCAGTATTCCATTCTTCTTGAGTATTAACATTGAAAAAATTTTTTTCTTGGCTTTTATCGAATTCAACAAATTTATATTTGTGCTTTTTAACCCAAAACATAATTTTACTATTTTTTAAAATTAACTCATTTTCTAAACTAGTTATTAACGATATATGCCACATTGCTATTACAGGATGATGTCTACTATTTGATCTTGCAATCAATATTTTTACATTTTCGTCATATGCCTCTAAAAACTTATCGAAAAGATTATCGGGTAAAAATGGAGTATCACTTGGAACAGTAAAAACCCATTCTTTGTTTGTGTAATTTTCTTTAGCCCATAACATAGATGTGTGAATTCCTGCTAAAGGTCCCACAAAACCTTTGAATCTATCTTCAATTATTGGGTAATTAATTTTCTTAAAACTTTTTAAGTCATTAGCATTTATTATTATTTCATTACTATATTTTTTAAGCTTGTTTATTATTTTGTCTAAGATTGTAATTCCATTTATTTTAGCAAAAGCTTTAAATCCACCTCCAAATCTTTTTGATTGACCTCCAGCAAGTATGGCAAACAAAATTTTTTTCTTATTAATGGTCAATTCTATGTTCTCCAGAAAGTGCTAAATATTTTTTTCCCTTTGCTCGTCCAATAAGTGTTAAATTCGAGCCTCTCGCCAGCTCTACACCCCATGCTGTGAATCCTGATCTAGAAATTAATATTGGAATACCCATTTTTATAGTTTTAATAACCATTTCACTAGTTAGTCTTCCTGTAGTGTAAAAAATTTTATTTGAAGAGCTAATTTTTTTTAAAAACATAAAACCAGCAATTTTATCTACAGCATTATGCCTCCCTACGTCTTCCATATAAATCAATGGTTTATTATTATGAATAATGGCACAACCATGTATTGCTCCTGTTTCTAAATATAAGCTAGGCGTTAATGTAATTTTTTTTGAAATTTCATAAATCCATTTATGTTTAATTTTTTTTTTGGATTTTAATTTTGATTTTTTTATTTCCTCATAGATATCTCCAAATACTGTACCTATTGCACAACCACTAGTTGTTATTTTCTTTCTTAATTTGTTTTCATAATTTGTTTTACGTTTTGTTCGTACAACAACCACACCTAAATCTTTATCAATTTCAACTTTTCTAATTATGTCATTTTTCTTAAGCATATTTTGATTTAATAAATACCCAACTGCAAGATATTTTGGGTGATCACTAATAGACATTAGCGTTACTATCTCTTGATTATTAAGAAAAATTGTAAGAGCTTTTTCATTAATAACTTTAGAAATTATTTTATTTCCTTTCTCATCAAAACCATTTAGTTTTGTAATTAAGGACTTATTATTAATATCAGGTGAGACTAAATATTTCTCTTTTTTTGCCATATGTTGTAATTAAACTAATAATATAAATGAACATATTAGAAATTTTCACAAATTCCATACTATTAATTATTACTTTAGATAATGAACTATGGGACATTATACTTTTATCATTATTTGTAAGTTTTACTGCTTTAATTATTGCATCATTATTAGGGTTTATAGTAGGGTATTATTTTGCAATTTATAATTTTTATTTCAAAAAAATTATCTTAATAATTATAAACTCATTGATGGGAATTCCTCCAGTTGTAGTTGGTTTAATTGTTTATTTTATTTTTGCATCAGGTGGACCATTAGGTATCCTACAGCTTCTATATACACCCTCTGCTATGATTATTGCTCAAACTATAATAATTTTTCCAATAATTGCTTCATTATCTCATGAGATATTTTCTAAAAATTGGTTTGAATTTAAAGATCAGATAAGATCCTTAAATATTCCCTTTTGGGGTTCTGTTAAACTTCTATTTAACCATAGTTATTTTTTATTAATAACAACTTTATTATCTGCTTTTGGCAGAGCAATTTCAGAAGTTGGTGCAGTTATGATTGTGGGTGGTAATATTGATCATTATACAAGAGTAATGACAACTGCTATATCGTTAGAAACTAGAATGGGAAATTTAGAATACGCTATGGCATTAGGTTTAGTTTTAATATCAATAACAATAATTATTTACTCTCTTGTATATTTATTAAATAATAGATCTATTAAATGAAAATAGTAGGAATTGTTGGCTGGAAGAATTCAGGGAAAACGACTATTGCAACAAAAATTATAAATAAACTTAGTTCTAATAATTTTCGTGTTGCTTCAATTAAACATGCACATCACGAATTTGATATAGATCATAAAAATACAGATAGCTTTAAGCATAGATTAGCGGGATCTTCTCAAGTAATAGTTAGTTCATCGAAGCGATGGGTTAAAATATCAGAACTAAACAATTCAAAAGAAAAAACATTAGATGAATTAATTAATCAACTTTCAGAAATTGATATTGTAATAGTGGAAGGGTTTAAAAATGAAAATCACCCAAAAATTGAAATAATTAAAAATGATAATGATAATTACTTATTTACACAAATTAAAAATATAAAAGCTATTATTACAAATAATAAACTTAAAACTGACTTGAAAATTTTTAAGAATGACGAAATTGATAATATAGTTGATTTTATTTTGAGAGAATTTTAATGAATAAATCACCTCTAACCAAAAAACAAATTGTTAATTTATTTAAAAAACAAAAGGTTGTAATTTTTAATTCTGAAAAAGTTAATTTAGAAAATTCTGAGGATAGATTTCTTTACGAAAATATAAAAAGTAAAATAAATTTACCTCCTTTTAATAATTCTGCTGTAGACGGTTATGCTATTTTAAAAGCAGATTTAAAAACAAAAAAAAATTTTTTTTGTAATAGACGAATAGCTGCTGGAGATAACAAAAATATAAAAGTAAAACCTGGTGAAGCAGTCAGAATCTTTACTGGCGCAAAAATGCCTACGAACTCATCAACTATAGTTATGCAGGAGAATACATACAAGAAAGGAAATAAAATTCATTTAATTAAAATTCCAAAATTTGGAGATAATTATAGATTAAAGGGTGAAGATATAAAGAAAAACCAAAAAATATTGGAAAAGGGGTCTAAATTAAATCAACAAAATATAAATTTAATTGCTGCTACTGGTATTAGTAAAATAAAAGTATTTAAAAAAATTAAAATTGGTTTCTTTACAAGTGGAAATGAATTACGAAAACCAACTAAAAATCTAAAAAATTCTGAAATTAATAATTCAAATTATTATAGTTTATATAATTTACTTGATAAGAATTTTATAGAAAAAAAATATTGTGGAAATCTTAAAGATAATTTTAAATCAATTAAAAATAAAATCTTTAATACTTCAAAAAAATTTAATGTAATAATAACTGCTGGTGGTGCATCTGTTGGTGATGAAGATCATGTAATTAAAGTTTTATCTGAATTAGGTAAGGTATATTTTTGGAGAGCAGCAATAAAACCAGGTAGACCAATTGCAGTAGGAAAAATAAATAATTGCTACATAATTTGCTTACCAGGTAATCCAGTTTCTGTTCAATTACTATATGCAATGTTAGTAAGACCATTAATAGAAAAATTATCTGGTGGAAATTTTAAGCTCCCATCATCAAGTAAAATTATAGCAAATTTTTCTATGAAGAAAAAAACAAAAAGAATGGAGTGGTTACGTGTAAATAAAGAAACTATAAATAATAAAAATATTGCAAATAAATTTCCTAAACAAGGTTCTGGCATGATTAGTTCTATATCCTATTCTGATGGTATAATTGAAATTGATGAAAATGTTTCTCAAGTAAACAAAGGAGATATTTTTGATTTTTATAATTATGAAAGTCTATTTTAATTTTTAATTTTAAATCTATAACGAATTACAATTTTATCTTTTATTTTTTTACAACTTAAATATTCATAGTTAGACTGATCACAATAATGTTCAAAGTCTGCTTCAGCCAAAGGATCAGTTGCAATAATTTTAATAATTGTATCTTTGTTTAATTCTGATGCAAGTTTTCTAGCCTTAAGCACTGGTATAGGACATTCTGTACCACTAGTATCAAGAATTAATTCTTCATTTTCAACTGAATCTTTCATAGTTTTCTGATACTTAATATATAGTATAATATTAATTGGAATGGATAAATTTGTTTCTCAAACAGAAACTTCTTTAAAAAAGAAGAAAAGACGTTGGACTCCAAAAGGAAGACAAGTCGAAGATAAATATTTAGATGAAGTTTCTAAATTGTTTTCAGGGTTAATTTTTAAGCGAGATGAATTAATAGAATATTTGCATATATTACAGGATAAATTTGGTGTTTTGTACGATAAACATCTAGTAGCTTTATCAACTATTATTAACTTACCACTTTCTGAAATTTATGAAGTTGCAACTTTTTATGCTCACTTTAATATAGTTAAAGATAGTAAAGATTATAACCCAGTGAATGTTGTAAGGGTTTGTGAAAGTTTAACTTGTGAATTATTTGGCGCACACAAATTACTTCAAGAAATAAAAAAATTAGAAAATAAAAATATAAAAGTCGTACCTGGGCCATGCATGGGAAGATGCAATGTTGCTCCTACTGTTTGCGTAGGAAAAAATTATGTTGATGTGGCTAATTTTGATAAAGTTAAAAAAACAATTGATGAAAAAATTTTTGATCCCTTCATTCCAGATTATATAAATTTATCTTCTTATAAAAAAAAAGGCGGTTATGAAATTGCGAACAAAATAAAAAATGGTGTTATCTCAAAAAAACAAATTTTGGATTCTTTAAATGAAAGCGGATTAAAAGGTAAGGGTGGCGCTGGATTTCCTACAGGAAAAAAATGGGAAATTGTTTCAAATTACAATGGTAAAAAATATGTTGCTGTTAATGGTGATGAAGGTGAGCCAGGAACGTTTAAAGATAGGTCATATTTAGAAAGTGATCCACATAGATTTTTAGAAGGAGCTTTAATTGCATCCTATTTTATAAATGCTCAAAAAGTTTATATTTATATGAGAGATGAATACCCAACAGTTATAAAAATTTTACTTGATGAAATAAATAAAATGGAAGATGAAAAAATAATTCCAAAAGACTTTTTCATAGTGAGAAGAGGAGCAGGAGCCTATATTTGTGGAGAAGAGTCAGCAATGATAGAAAGTATTGAAGGCAAGAGAGGATTGCCAAGGCATAGACCGCCTTATGTGGCTGAAATTGGTTTATTTGGATGTCCTACTTTAACAAATAATTTAGAAACTCTTTTTTGGGTAAGAGATATAATTGAAAAAGGAGCAAAGTGGTTTGCTGAAAAGGGGTCCAATGGAAATAAGGGTTTCCATAGTTTTTCAGTATCTGGAAGAGTAAAGAACCCAGGAGTAAAAGTTGCCCCAGCCGGTATAACAATTCAACAATTAATTGATAAGTATTGTGATGGTATGGCAGATGGACATACTTTTAAAGGATATCTTCCGGGAGGTGCATCAGGTGGTATCCTACCCGCTTCTATGAATGATATTCCACTTGATTATGGATCAAAAGAATTAATGGATGCCGGATGTTTTTTAGGTTCAGCGGCCGTAGTTGTATTGTCGGATCATGATAATATGAAAGATGTTGCACTTAATTTACTAAAATTTTTTGAAGAGGAAAGTTGTGGTCAATGTACACCATGCCGTTCTGGTACCGAGAAAACTGTAAAATTAATGCAAGAAAAAAATTGGAATAAGGAAAAATTAAAAGATTTAAGTGAAGTTATGGCTCAAGCATCGATATGTGGTTTAGGACAGGCTGCAACAAACCCATTAAATTCTGTTTTAAAATATTTTAGCAATGAAATAACTTATGACTAAAGAGAAAACAAAATTTTATTTAAACGAAAAGTTAGTTGAAGCAAATGCTGATGAAACTATTTGGCAAGTTGCAAATAGACTTGGAACAGAAATTCCACATTTATGTTATTCTGATAAACCTGGCTATAGAGCAGATGGAAATTGTAGAGCATGTATGGTTGAAATTGAAGGAGAACGTGTGTTGGCAGCATCTTGTATTAGAAAGCCAACTGATAGTATGAAAGTAAAAACTTCTTCAGAAAAGGCTATAAAATCAAGAGAGTTAGTTTTTGAATTACTTCTAGCAGACCAGCCAAAAAAAGAAATTGCTCATGATAATAATTCTGACTTTTGGAAATGGATAGACAAAGTTGAAGTTAAAGAAAGTAGATTTCCAAAAAAAACTTCATGTCAGGCAGACGTTTCTCATCCAAGCATGGCTGTAAATCTAGATGCATGCATCCAATGTAATCTTTGTGTAAGAGCATGTAGAGAAGTCCAGGTCAACGATGTCATCGGAATGGCATATCGAGGAGAAAATTCTAAAATTGTATTCGATTTTGATGATCCAATGGGTGATAGTACATGTGTGGCATGTGGTGAATGTGTACAGGCTTGTCCAACTGGAGCATTAATGCCGGCATCCATCGTAGATAAGGATGGTGTTGGTCATAGTAAGGTAGATAAAAAAATTGATAGCGTTTGTCCTTATTGTGGTGTGGGTTGTCAGATAGAATACAATGTAAAAGATAACAAAATTAAATATGTTAATGGTGTTGATGGTCCCGCAAACAAGAATAGATTATGCGTAAAAGGAAGGTTTGGTTTTGATTATGTAAATAATCCAGAAAGACTTACAAAGCCATTGATTAGAATTAAAGATAAACCAAAAGACTTACACCCAAGTATTAATTTTTCGAATATTCATGAATATTTTAGAGAAGCATCTTGGGATGAAGCTCTAGATTATGCTGCACAAGGATTTTTAAAACTTAATAAACAAAGAAATGGTAAGAGTAATCTTGCAGGTTTTGGATCAGCCAAATGTTCAAATGAAGAAGCTTATTTATTTCAAAAATTAATACGAACTGGTTTTAATACAAATAATGTTGATCATTGTACAAGACTTTGTCATGCGTCTTCTGTAGCTGCTTTATTGGAAACTATTGGTTCAGGAGCTGTCACTGCTCCATTCTATGAAGTTGAACATTCTGATGTGATAATAGTCATTGGAGCAAATCCTACTGAAAACCATCCTGTTGCAGCAACTTTTTTTAAAAACGCCGCAAAAAAAGGTTCCAAATTAATTGTGATGGATCCTAGAGGTCATTCCTTAAAAAAACATGCAACTCATATGTTGCAATTTAAACCAGGATCTGACGTTGCTCTCTTAAACTCAATAATGAATGTTATTGTCGAAGAAAATTTATTTAATTCCGAATATATTAAAAAACAAACTGAAGGATTTGAAAAATTAAGAAAACATCTAATGAATTACTCACCTGATATAATGGAAAACGAAACAGGTATTGATCCAGAACTTATAAGAGAAGTGGCTCGTTTGTATGCAAATACAAATAAAGGAATAATTTTCTGGGGGATGGGTATTTCTCAACATACACATGGTACTGACAATGCTAGGTGTTTAATTTCTCTAGCTTTAATGACAGGAAATGTTGGAAAAAGAGGATCTGGTCTGCATCCTTTAAGAGGACAGAATAATGTTCAAGGTGCATCTGATGCTGGTCTTATACCAATGATGTACCCTGATTACCAATTAGTTGATAAAGATAATAATAAAGATTTTTTTGAAAAACTTTGGAACACTCCTTTAGATGATAAAAAAGGTCTAACTGTTGTTGAAATTATGGATGCTATTCATGAGAATACAATCAAAGGTATGTATATACTTGGTGAAAATCCAGCAATGTCCGACCCTGATCTAAATCATGCAAGAGAAGCTCTACAATTGTTAGAGCATTTAGTTGTTCAAGATATTTTTTTAACTGAAACAGCAACATATGCTGATGTTATTTTCCCCGCTTCAGCATGGCCTGAAAAAAATGGAACAGTTACTAATACTAATAGACAAGTACAGATGGGAAGAAAAGCTTTAGACTCCCCAGGTCAAGCGAAAGAAGATTGGTGGATAACAAACGAACTTGGAAAAAGAATTGGTTTAAATTGGAAATATAAACATCCAAAAGAAATTTATGAAGAAATGTCACTAACAATGCCTTCATTAAACAATATATCTTGGGAAAGATTAGAAAATGAAAACTCTGTAACTTATCCAAGTAAGTCTCCAACTACACCAGGAGATGAAATTGTTTTTGGTGATAAATTTCCAAACGAAAATGGTAAAGGTAAATTTGTTCCAGCTAGTGTTACTGCTCCAGATGAAGTACCTGATAAAGAATTTGCGATGATACTAACCACAGGAAGGCAATTAGAGCATTGGCATACTGGAGCTATGACTAGAAAAGCATCAAATTTAGATGCCATTGAACCTGAACCTTCGGTTTCAATATCACCTAAAGATATAATTAAAAATAATATGAAAGCTGGTGATAAAATAAAAGTCACAACTAGAAGAGGCTCAATAGATATCAGAGTAAGGCAAGATAGGGCGATTCCTGATGGAGTCATATTTATTCCATTTTGTTATAATGAGTCTGCCGCTAATCTTTTAACTAATCCAGCTTTAGATCCATATGGAAAAATTCCTGAATTTAAATATTGTGCTGCAAAAATTGAGAAGTTATAAATATTTTATGATTAAAAAAACATTAATAATTTTATTTCTTGTATTTAGTCCAATCACAGCATGCTCTACATTAAGTGAATTAAACGAAAGAGTAAAAGGTGATGGAGTTCCTTATATTCCTGGAATTTAATTTATAAAATTCTTGTCGAATTTATAATTTAATATAAATGCAAAATCGATGCCGCGTTAGCTCATTTGGTAGAGCAGTTGATTTGTAATCATCAGGTAGTCAGTTCGATTCCGACACGCGGCACCACCTTAATAATATTTAAGTTGAGTAAAACTGATATAAAGCAATTGATGTTGCATTAGAAACATTCAAACTATCAATTTCAAATTTTAAATTATTTTTCATTTTTATCTGAATTATTTCATCACATTCCTTTTTTACTAATTCTCTAATACCTTTACCTTCAGAGCCAAAAACTAATACTGATTTTTGTGAAAAATTTAATTTTGAATTTTTATTTTTCGAACTGTCAAAACCATAAATCCAATAATTATTTTTTTTAAGAAAAGAAATAGCTCTTCTAATATTTGTCACTCTAATATAATTTACAATTTCTGCAGCACCGGAAGCTGATTTATAAAGTGATGAAGTCAGTTCTGGTGAATTATCTTTACCAACTATAATTCCTGCACAATCAAATAATGCACATGATCTCATTATTGAGCCAATATTTTGAGGGTCAGTTACTTGATCTAAAATTAATATTACTGATTTTGATTTTTGACTCTCTACTTTTATAAATTCTTGTAAACCTGGCCAAGTAAGATCTTTTGTTTTTAGAACTACTCCCTGCGTTGCGTTTTCATTTCCAAATCTTCTTATGAATTCATTTTGAGGAAGAATGGTAATTTTTTGTATATTAGATTCATATTTTTTGGCAAAATTTGTCTGATTTTTACTAACTATAAGCTCAATATTCTCTCTTTTATCATTTTGAAGGGCTGCCTTAACAGAATGTTGACCAAAAATTGTATGAAATCCTTGGTTTTTATTAGATTTATTATTTCTAAACTTACTCATGATTTAATATCACAGATTTGTCTAATTAATACAATCTAGATATGTACAAAAAGGCATTTTTTGTCTAAAAGGCCGTTGCTTTTACGAGTATACGTATTTTGCAAAGGTGAAGCTGCTGTTTTAGATTGACATATATACTAATTTATTAGTATTGGCCAATTTCTTCAAACGGAGGGGTGGTCGAGTGGTTAAAGGCAGCGGACTGTAAATCCGCCCGCGTGAGCGTACGTAGGTTCGAATCCTACCCCCTCCACCATTATGGAGGTAATGGGATGAAAGCATTAAAGTGAGTGTGTGAAGCAGTCAGTTTAGTTGCGGGTGTAGCTTAGTGGTAAAGCTCCAGCCTTCCAAGCTGGCTACGAGGGTTCGATTCCCTTCACCCGCTCCATAACAAAATATTATTGGGGTAAAAAAATGGCTAAAGCAAAATTCGAAAGAAACAAACCGCATTGTAACATAGGAACCGTTGGTCACGTTGACCATGGTAAAACAACATTAACCGCTGCTATAACAAAAATATTAGCAGAGACAGGTGGAGCAGAATTTACAGATTATGCAAACATTGACAAAGCACCTGAAGAGAGAGAGCGTGGAATAACTATTTCAACTGCACACGTTGAATATGAAACTGAAGCAAGACACTATGCACACGTTGACTGTCCTGGACACGCCGATTATGTAAAAAACATGATCACTGGTGCTGCTCAAATGGACGGAGGTATCTTAGTTGTTAATGCAGCTGACGGACCAATGCCTCAAACAAGAGAACACATACTTTTAGCTAGACAGGTAGGCGTGCCTGCTCTTGTAGTATACATGAACAAAGTTGATCAAGTAGATGACAAAGAATTAATTGATCTAGTTGAAATGGAAATTAGAGAACTTCTTACTTCATATGAATTCCCAGGTGATACTATCCCAATCATTAAGGGTTCAGCTTTAGCAGCTCTTGAAGGTAGAGATGATGAAATTGGAAAAAATTCAATTATGGAATTAATGAAAGCAGTTGATGAACATATACCACAACCTAGCCGACCTGTAGATCAGCCTTTCTTAATGCCAGTTGAGGATGTTTTTTCAATTTCTGGTAGAGGTACGGTTGTAACTGGAAGAATTGAACAAGGTCAAGTTAAAGTTGGAGAGGAAATCGAGATCCTAGGAATAAGAGAACCACAAAAAACTACTTGTACTGGAGTTGAGATGTTTAGAAAACTTTTAGATTCTGGTGAAGCCGGGGATAACGTTGGTGTTCTTCTTCGTGGAACAAAAAGAGAAGAAGTTGAACGTGGTCAAGTATTAGCAAAACCAGGCTCAATAAAACCACATACAAAATTTAAAGCTGAGGCATATGTATTAAAAAAAGAAGAGGGTGGAAGACATACTCCATTCTTTTCAAACTACAGACCTCAGTTCTACTTTAGAACAACCGATGTGACTGGAACAATTAAATTACCAGAAGGAACCGAAATGGTAATGCCTGGTGATAATATTGCTATGGAAGTTACTCTTTTGTCCCCAATTGCAATGGATAAAGGTTTAAAATTTGCAATCAGAGAAGGTGGAAGAACAGTTGGCGCTGGAGTTGTTGCTGAAATTATTGAATAGTTTTAGGGACCGCTCTATCAGTTAGCCATTACTTATTAGGAGTGTAGCTCAACTGGTAGAGCACCGGTCTCCAAAACCGGGGGCTGCGGGTTCAAGTCCTGCCACTCCTGCCAAGAGAAACGAAAATATGAATATTGAAAAAAAGAAAACATCACCAGCTCTTTTTGTAAGACAAGTTAGACAAGAATTACAAAAAGTAACTTGGCCTCAAAGGAGAGATACTTTTATTTCTTCTGCAATAGTCATATTATTAATAATATTATTTTCATTATTTTTTCTTTTAACCGATCAAATATGGTCTTTTTCAATAAGAAAAATAATTGAAATAGGTTCAGGTTTTTAATGAATAAAGCAAGATGGTACGTTCTTCATGCCTATTCAGGTTATGAAAAAAAAGTTGCTGACAGCATCCTAGACCAAGCAACAAAACTTGGAGTTAAAGAACATATCGAAGAAATATCTGTCCCCGTTCAAAATATTGTTGAAGTAAAAAGAGGTGTAAGGGTTAATACAGAAAGAAAAATATTTCCTGGATATATTCTTATTAAAATGAGTTTAAATGATGATACTTGGCATATTATTAAAACAACTCCAAAGCTAAGTGGTTTTCTAGGAAATAAAGGTAAACCAGTTCCTATTAGTAACGCTGAAGCAAAAAGAATATCTGAACAAGTTATTGATGGTGTAGAAAAATCTAGACCTGCGATAATGTATGATGTTGGAGAACAAGTAAAAGTAATTGATGGACCTTTTGCATCATTTAATGGAGAGGTCGAACAAATAGACGAAGATAAAGCAAGATTAAGAGTAGCTGTTTCAATTTTTGGAAGATCAACACCTGTTGATTTAGAATATTCTCAGGTAGAAAAGGTATAAACTATGGCTAAAGAAATTTTAGGTTTAATTAAATTACAAATTCCTGCAGGAGGAGCCAACCCTTCACCTCCCGTTGGTCCTGCCCTTGGACAAAGAGGGTTGAATATAATGGATTTTTGTAAAGCATTTAATGATAAAACAAAAGATTTAGAAAAAGGTGCGCCAATTCCAGTTATTATAACAGCATACAAAGATAGAAGCTTCGATTTTACGACAAAATTACCACCAGTAAGTTTTTATCTTAAAAAAGCAGCAAAAATAAAAAAAGGAAACTCAACTCCTGGAAGATCATTAGTAGGTAAAGTCTCAATGCAAGACATTGAAAAAATTGCCAAAGAAAAAATGCAAGATTTAAATGCCATTGATCTAGATGGAGCAATGAACATGGTTAAAGGTTCTGCCGTTTCAATGGGTATGGAGGTAGTTAGTTAATGAAAATAACAAAAAATAGAAAACAAATGTTAAATAATTTTGACACTTCAAAAATTTACGAACCGCTAGAAGCCATTAAAATTTTAAAAGAAAAATCTTTCGTTAAGTTTAAAGAAACTATTGATATTTCTATCAATCTCGGAATTGATAGCAACAAAACTGATCAAAATATTAAGGGTGTAGTAAATCTTCCTAATGGAACAGGAAAAACTGTAAAAGTCGCAGTAATTGCAAATGATGACAAACAAAAAGACGCAAAAAGTAATGGTGCCGATTTGGTTGGGAGTGATGATTTGATTGAAACAATTTCTAAATCAAAAATAGAATTTGATGTTTTAATTGCGACTCCAGATATGATGCCTAAATTAGGTAAAGTAGCAAAAATACTTGGTCCAAAAGGACTAATGCCAAATCCTAAGCTCGGTACTGTAACAAATGAAATTTCTCAATCAGTAAAAGACGCTAAGTCAGGTCAGGTCAAATTCAAAAATGATAAATCTGGTATCGTTCATGCTGGTGTTGGCAAACTAGATTTTAGCGAAGAAGATCTGTTAGAAAATATTAAAACATTTTATTCTTCAGTTAGTAAAAGTAAACCTGATGCTGTTAAGGGTTCTTTTATAAAAAAGGTTACCATAGCTTCAACTATGGGAGTTGGATTAAATATTAACCAAGCAAGCTTGCGTTAATTAATCCAATCGATGATCTACGATCATCACCTGTCAAAGACTGCAGGGGCATAAAGCTTAATTTCCTGCATAGACTGAAGCGAGTCATTGATTTGCTTCTTGACAGGCTTTAAATTAGTTTGGTGGGCAAACTAATTTTAGCTAATATTGGATCTTATGGGTCCAATTAAAACCGAGGTTGACGTGAAACGTTCTGAAAAAAAAGATTTTGTAAGTAATCTCAAAGAAGACTTTTCAAATGCTACTTCTGTGATTGTGGCTGAATATTCTGGGCTAACAGTTAATGAAACAGAGCAACTTAGAAAAGAAATGAGAGATAATGGAGCAAAATTTAAAGTAACTAAGAACAGACTCACTAAACTTGCTATATCTGAAACTCAATTTAAAGATATTTCTGAGCTTTTCAAAGGTCCAACAGCAATTGCTTACTCTGATGATGCAGTAGCGCCAGCAAAAGTAGCAGTTAGCTTTGAGAAAAAATTTGAAAATTTTAAAATTATTGGTGGAGGTTATAATGGAGAGAAAATTGATAAAGAAAAAATTGATTTTCTTGCAAAATTACCTTCTTTAGATGAGTTAAGAGGAAAAATAATAGGACTAATTTCAGCGCCTGCTCAAAAGATAGCTTCAATTACAGTTGAACCTGGAGCACAAATTGCAAGATTAATTAGTTCTAATAGTAGCAATAAACAAGAGTCGAACTAGGTAAATAAGGAGAAATAAATGGCTGATTTGAATAAAATTGTAGAAGATCTTTCTTCTCTAACAGTTCTTGAGGCAGCTGAATTAAGTAAATTGCTTGAAGAAAAATGGGGTGTATCTGCTGCTGCACCAGTTGCAGTTGCTGCAGCTCCAGCTGCCGGTGGTGGAGAAGCTGCTGCGGAAGAGAAAACAGAATTTGATATTGAGCTATCTGAATCTGGATCTAATAAAATTGCTGTTATTAAAGAGGTAAGAACCATTACTGGTCTTGGGCTAAAAGAAGCAAAAGATCTTGTTGAAGGCGCACCTAAACCACTAAAACAAGGGGTTAAAAAGGAAGAAGCTGAAGAAATGAAAAAAGCATTAGAAGCAGCTGGTGCCAAAGTTACACTAAAATAATTTTAAGGCCTTTTTTTAAAGGCCTTTTAATTTAAATTTAAAGAAGGAGAAAAGGTGAGTTTAGATCATATTAATTTAAAAAAAATTAGAAAATCTTTTGGTAAGATTCCTCTAGTAACTTCTCTGCCAAATTTAGTTGAAGTTCAAAAAAGATCATTTGATAGTTTTTTGCAACTTAGAACTGATCCCGAAAAAAGAGAAAATATTGGTCTTCATTCAATTTTTAAATCCGTATTTCCAATTCATGATTATGCTGAAAGAGCCACAGTAGATTATGTAAGTTATAATCTTGGCGTACCAAAATATGATGTTAATGAGTGCTCTCAAAGAGGAATGACTTATGGAACGCCTTTACTAGTTAACTTTCGTCTAATAATTTGGGACATTGATGAGATAGCTGGTACTAAGTCAGTAAGAGATATAAAAGAACAAGAAGTTTACATGGGAGATATCCCACTAATGACTAAAAATGCTACTTTCGTTGTTAATGGAACTGAACGAGTTGTTGTAAGTCAAATGCACCGCTCCCCTGGTGTTTTTTTTGATCACGATTTTGGAAAAACGCATACGAGCGGAAAGTATTTATTCAATGCCAGAATAATTCCTTACAGAGGTTCTTGGTTAGATTTTGAACACGATGCAAAAAATAATATTCATGCAAGGATAGATAGGAAAAGAAAGTTCCCTGTTACTACACTTTTTAAATGCCTCCTCAGTAATCAATCTGAAAAATATATTAAAGACTGTGAGGAAAATAAAATAGAGCCTGATCCAAAAAAAATACTTGGTATGTCAGGTGAAGAAATTTTATCATTATTCTACGAAAATATAATATATAAAAAAAATAACTTTGGTTGGTCTTTTAAGCAGGACTTATCATTTCTAAAAGCAAAAATACTAAATTTTGATTTGATTGATTCTAAAAATGGTAAAACTCTTTTAGCAAAGGGCACAAAAGTAAATCAAAAAATAATCAACGACATCAAAAAGAAAAATATCACAAATATAACCATCAAAGAAGAATCACTCATTGGCTTTTATTTATCATCAGATATTATAGATGAAAATACTGGGAAGATTTTTTTTGAGGCTGGACATGAAATTGATGATTTGTTCATTGAATTCATTAATGAAAATAAGATTAGCAAAATTGATATATTAAAAACTGATAACATAGAAATTGGTTCTTTCATTAGAAACACTCTGCAGTTAGATAAAGCAAGATCAAGAGAAGAAGCTCTTTTTGAGATCTTTAAAATACTTAGACCTGGTGAGCCACCAACAATTGAAACAGCGGAAAATTTATTTAACAACTTATTTTTTAATTCCGATAGATACGACTTATCATCCGTAGGTAGACTTAAAATAAATGCTAAATTCAAGAAAAATACTAATTTAGAACAAAGAATTCTAGATAAAAGTGACATATTAGATGTTGTTAAACATATGCATCAGTTAATCGACGGCAAAGGAGAAATTGACGATATAGATCATTTAGCTAATAGAAGAGTTAGATCGGTTGGTGAACTTTTAGAAAACCAATATAGAATTGGTTTACTAAAAATGGATAGAGCCATCAAAGAGCGTCTAAGTTCTCTGGAAGTAGATAATATTATGCCTCAAGATATAGTTAATGCAAAACCAGTAGTTGCTTCTATAAAAGAATTTTTTGGTTTAAGTCAATTAAGTCAATTTATGGATCAGACTAACCCTTTAAGTGAAATTACTCATAAAAGAAGAGTGTCTGCATTAGGTCCAGGAGGTTTAAATAGGGAAAGAGCAGGTTTTGAAGTAAGAGATGTTCATCAAACTCATTATGGTAGAATCTGCCCCATAGAAACTCCTGAGGGTGCTAACATAGGTTTAATTAATAGTTTAGCTTCTTATTCAAGAATAAATAAATATGGTTTTATAGAAACACCTTATAGAATAGTAAATTCTGGAAAAGTTACAAACAACGTAATTTATTTAAGTGCTATTGATGAAGAAGACTTTGTTATAGCTCAGGCAAATGCCGAAATTGATTCAAAAGGAAAATTTGAGAATCAAATTGTTAGTTGTAGAAAAAATGGAGAATTCATTAACGTAGACATTGATGCAATTGATCTTATGGATGTTTCACCTCAGCAATTAGTATCAGTAGCTTCATCTCTAATACCTTTTTTAGAGAATGATGATGCTAATAGAGCTCTAATGGGATCAAATATGATGAGACAAGCTGTTCCATTAATTAAACCTAAAGCGCCTTTAGTTGGAACTGGTATGGAGTATACAGTAGCAAATGATAGTGGATCTACAATAGTTGCTAAAAGAGAAGGGATCGTTGATCAGTTAGATGCAAATAGAATAGTAATAAGAATAACTGACAAAAATGACAAATCTTTAAATAAAATAGATATTTATAATCTTGCCAAATTCCAAAGGTCAAATCAAAATACATGTATTACTCAAAGACCACTTGTTAATGTAGGTGATAAAATTAAGAAAAATCAAGTTATAGCAGATGGTCCTGCAACAGAACTTGGAGAACTTGCACTTGGAAGAAATGTTTTGGCAGCATTTATGCCTTGGAATGGTTATAATTTTGAAGACTCAATATTAATTTCTGAAAAAGTTGTCCAAGATGATGTGTTTACCTCAATCCATGTTGAGGAATTTGAAGTAATGTCAAGAGATACAAAGTTAGGGCCTGAAGAAATTACAAGGGATATTCCAAATGCTAGTGAGGAAATGTTAATTAACTTAGATGAAACTGGAATTGTATATGTTGGTGCTGAGGTAAATTCTGGGGACATCCTTGTTGGCAAGGTTACTCCAAAGGGTGAATCTCCAATGACTCCAGAAGAAAAATTACTAAGAGCTATATTTGGTGAAAAAGCTGCAGATGTTAAAGATACAAGTTTAAGAGTACCGCCAGGTGTTAAAGGCACAATAGTAGAAATAAGAGTTTTTTCTAGACGAGGTATCGAAAAAGATGAAAGAGCAATAAGCATTGAAAATCATCAAATTGAAGTGATTGCACGTGATAGAGATGACGAATTAAAAATTTTAGAAAAAAGTTTTGGCAACCATCTTCGTGAATTGTTAAATAATCAAAAATTTATTTCTGGAAATGAAAAATTAACTAAAAATGAAACAATAAAATATGATGATATAGAAAAATTAGAATTAAATGAATTATTAAAAATCAATATTTCAGATGATAAGAAAAGTGATCAAATTGAATCATTAGTTAAAAATTATGAAAACCAGCTTGGAAATATTAATCAGAAATTTGAAAATAAGATTGATAAAATTCAAAGTGGTGATGAACTACTTCCTGGAGTGCTCAAACTAATAAAAGTCTTCATTTCTGTTAAACGAAAACTGCAACCTGGAGATAAAATGGCTGGTAGACATGGAAATAAAGGTGTAATTTCAAAAATTTGCCCTGTCGAAGATATGCCATATCTTGAAGATGGTACGCCTGTTGATATTGTATTAAATCCTTTAGGAGTTCCAAGTAGAATGAATATAGGTCAAATTTTGGAAACTCATTTAGGTTGGGCCTCTGCTTCTTTAGGAAAGCAAGTTAATCAAATGATTAAAAAAATTCAGACTGAAGGTCAAACAACTGATCTTAGAAAAAAGCTTTTAGAAATTTATACATTAGAAGATCACAAAAAAGTTATAAACAATATGAATGATGATGAAATTCTAGAACTTGGAAATAATTTAAAAGAAGGCATTCCTTTTGCAACTCCAGTTTTTGATGGGGCAAAAGAAAAAGATATTACAAACCTGTTATCTCAATCAGGAGTTTCACAAACAGGACAGGAGACATTGTATGATGGTATTACTGGTAAGAAATTTGAAAGACCTGTTACAGTTGGATATATGTATATGTTAAAATTACATCATCTTGTTGATGAAAAAATACATGCAAGATCTATAGGCCCTTATAGCCTTGTAACTCAACAACCACTTGGAGGTAAGGCTCAATTTGGTGGACAGAGATTTGGTGAGATGGAGGTTTGGGCATTGGAAGCATATGGCGCTGCATATACACTTCAAGAAATCCTAACAATTAAATCCGATGATGTAGCTGGGAGAACTAAAGTTTACGAGTCAATTGTAAAGGGTGATAACAACTTTGAATCAGGAACTCCTGAGTCATTTAATGTAATGGTAAAAGAATTAAGATCTCTTGGTCTTAACTTGGATTTTAAAGAAAATCCGAATGAAAATAATATAACAAATTTAATAGGGTCAAATGAATAAAGAGCTTACAAATATTTTTAGTCAAAGTCTAGGTATTCAAAACTTTAACAGTTTGAAAATTTCAATTGCTAGTCCAGAAAATATAAGATCATGGTCTTTTGGGGAAATAAAAAAACCAGAAACAATAAATTATAGAACATTTAAACCCGAAAAAGATGGTTTATTTTGCTCAAGAATATTTGGACCAGTTAAAGATTATGAATGTCTTTGTGGAAAATATAAGAGAATGAAATTTAGAGGTATTATTTGTGAAAAATGCGGTGTTGAAGTGACACTATCAAAGGTAAGAAGAGATAGAATGGGTCATATAGAGCTTGCAGCTCCTGTTTCGCACATATGGTTCATGAAGTCTTTACCAAGCAGAATTGCTACTTTACTAGACATGACAATTAAAAACCTTGAAAAAGTTTTATATTTTGAACAATTTATTGTTGTCGAACCTGGATTAACAGACTTAAAAAAAGGAGAGATCATATCTGAAGAGCAGTTCATAGAATATCAAGATGAATATGGTGAAGATTCATTTAGTGCTGCAATAGGCGCTGAAGCAATAGAACAAATGCTTTTGAGTATTGATTTAGAAAATGATTATAATCAATTAAAGATAGACCTAACAGAGACTAAATCTGAATTAAAGAAAACAAAGATCACTAAGAGACTAAAATTAATTGAATCCTTTATCGTATCTAAAAATAAACCAGAGTGGATGATCTTAAGGGTTTTGCCAGTTATACCTCCTGAATTAAGACCATTGGTACCTCTAGACGGAGGTAGATTTGCTACAAGTGATCTAAACGATTTATATAGAAGAGTCATAAATAGAAATAATAGATTAAAAAGATTAATAGACCTTAGAGCTCCAGATATTATTATTAGGAATGAAAAAAGGATGCTTCAAGAATCTGTAGATGCATTATTTGATAATGGTAGAAGAGGTAGAGTTATTACATCTACTAATAAAAGACCACTTAAATCACTATCTGACATGCTAAAAGGTAAACAAGGTAGATTTAGACAAAATCTTTTAGGTAAAAGAGTAGATTATTCTGGTAGATCTGTAATTGTAGTAGGACCAAATCTTAAACTTCATCAGTGCGGTTTACCAAAAAAAATGGCCTTAGAATTATTTAAGCCTTTTATATTCCACAAACTTGATATTTATGGTTGGGCTAATACAATTAAAGCAGCCAAAAAACTCGTTGAAAAAGAAGATCCAAGAGTTTGGGATATATTAGAAGAAGTTATAAGAGAGCACCCTGTTCTTTTAAACAGAGCACCAACTCTTCATAGGTTAGGAATTCAGGCATTTGAACCAACATTAATAGAAGGTAAATCTATACAATTACATCCGTTAGTATGTACTGCTTTTAACGCTGATTTCGATGGTGATCAAATGGCAGTACATGTTCCATTAAGCCTTGAAGCACAACTAGAAGCAAGGGTTCTTATGATGAGCACTAACAATATTTTATCTCCATCAAGTGGAAAACCAATCATAGTACCTTCACAGGACATTGTTCTGGGTATTTATTATTTATCAATAATAAGAAATAAACAACCTGGTGAAAATAGAAGTTTTGTTGATTTAAATGAAATATTAAAAGCTCTTGAAAATGGAGATGTTAGTCTACACTCCAAGATACATGCAAGAATAAAAACGGCTGATAATACATTCATCAAGGTTGAAACAACTCCTGGGAGAATGATCTTAGGAAATATTTTGCCAAAAAACAAAAATATTAGTTACGAAATGATAAATAAAATATTAACGAAAAAAGAAGTTAGTAATATAATTGATTCAGTTTATAGATTTTGTGGTCAAAAAGAAACTGTATTATTTGCAGATCATATCATGCAAATTGGGTTTAAATATGCTGCAATTGCTGGTATTTCTTTTGGTAAAGACGATCTAATAATTCCATCTGATAAAGATGCGCTATTAAAATCAACACAGGCTAAAGTTCAAGAATATGAAAACCAATATCAAGATGGGTTAATTACACAGGGAGAGAAATATAATAAAGTTGTAGATGCATGGTCTGAATGCACAAATAAAGTTGCAGATAAAATGTTAGACGTTATTTCAAGCCCATCTGATGATCAACCTATCAACTCAGTATATATGATGGCTCACTCTGGAGCTAGAGGATCAGCTGCACAGTTAAAACAATTATCAGGTATGAGGGGACTTATGGCAAAACCTTCTGGAGAAATTATAGAGAATCCTATCAAGTCTAATTTTAAAGAGGGCCTTTCAGTTTTAGAGTACTTTACTTCTACTCACGGTGCAAGGAAGGGTCTAGCTGATACAGCATTGAAAACTGCAAGTAGTGGATATTTAACAAGAAGATTAGTTGATGTAGCTCAAGACGCAGTTATACGTGAGGAAGATTGCAAAACAACTAATGGAGTTATTGTAGAAGAAATTGTTGAGTCTGGAAATATTACATCCCCATTAACAGAAAGAATATTAGGACGAACTCCTGTTGAGGATCTTTTTGATGAAAATAACCAAATTGTTGTAAATGCAGGAGAAATTATATCTGAGAAACATTTAGAACAAATTTCAAAATTAGGAATTAGATCTCTAAAAATAAGATCTGTTTTAACATGTGAAACTGAGGATGGAATCTGTTCAAAATGTTATGGAAGAGATCTTGCAAGAGGTACCCCAGTCAACATTGGTGAAGCAGTTGGTATTATTGCTGCTCAGTCAATAGGCGAGCCCGGCACTCAGCTTACGATGAGAACATTTCATATAGGAGGCGCAGCCAGTTCATCTGTAGAGAAATCCAATGCTGTTGCTCCGTTATCAGGAATTGTTAAATTAGAAAATATTAAAATTATTGAGGACAAATTTAAAAATAAGATAATTTTAAGTAGAAATGGTAAAATAAAAATTAATGACGGAAGTATTGAAAAATATTCTTCAATCTTACCATTTGGTTCTAAGTTAATAGTAAATGACGGTGATAAAGTTGAAAATAACCAGACTTTAGCAGAATGGGATCCATATACCTTACCAATAATTGCAGAAAAAAAAGGATTTGCTAAATATATTGATTTGAAGCAAGGTATTTCATTTAGAGAATCAGTTGACGATACAACTGGTATTTCAAGTAAAATAGTTATTGATTGGAGTCAAAACCAAAAGAGTAAAAATTTTAAACCTGCGATTAATATAGTCGATGAGTTGGGACAAGATATAAATGAAGAGGTAAATTTTTCAAATTATCCAATGTCAATTGACTCAATATTAAGTGTTGAGGATGGTGAAGAAGTTTCCGCTGGACAGGTAATTGCAAGAATTCCTAAGGAGTCATCTAAAACAAAAGATATTACGGGTGGCTTACCCAGAGTCGCAGAGTTGTTTGAGGCAAGAAAACCAAAAGATCCTGCTATAATGTGTGAAATTGACGGTAAAATTTCATTTGGAAAAGATTATAAAAATAAAAGAAGAGTTATTATAACTTCAATTGATGAAAAAGATACTTTTGAAATACTTGTTTCAAGATCTAAATATTTAAATGTCCAGGAAGGTGATTTTGTAAAAAAAGGAGATATTTTAGTTGAAGGTACACCAGTTCCACATGATATTTTGCGTATCTTAGGAATTGAAGAATTAGCTAGGTATTTAGTAAGAGAAGTACAATCCGTTTATAAACTTCAAGGAGTTTATATTAATGATAAACATATTGAAACTATTGCAAGACAAATGCTTCAAAAGGTACTTATCAAAGACCCTGGTGATTCTAATCTCATTGCAGGAGAACAAATACAAAGAAAAGACGTTTTGAAACTTAATAAATTACTCTCTGGAGAGAATAAAAATGAAGTAAAGTATGAGCCTGTTTTATTAGGAATTACAAAAGCTAGTTTACAAACTAGCTCATTTATTTCAGCAGCATCTTTCCAAGAAACAACAAAAGTATTAACAGATGCAGCAACTCTTGGAAAAGTAGACAATTTGAATGGTCTCAAGGAGAACGTTATTGTCGGAAGGTTAATCCCCGCGGGTACAGGAAAAATGGTCTCTGATTATGAAAATATTGCATTTGAGAGAGATAAGGAAATAATTAATAAAAACCAGCCAGAAAATTTAGAAAATTAATGAATTTTTAGTATATCTGCTTGACTTTATTGTAATCAATTAATAAAGACCCCTACGATTTGTTAAAGGTCGTGGATTAGTTTCCAAACACTTAACGAGAGGATAAAATGCCAACAATTAACCAACTTGTTAGAAAAGGTAGATCTGCAATAAAAAAAAGGAATAAGGTTCCTGCTTTAGATAAAAGTCCTCAAAAAAGAGGTGTATGTACAAGAGTATATACCACCACACCAAAGAAACCTAATTCAGCTTTAAGAAAAGTAGCGAGAGTTAAGCTTACTAATGGCCAAGAAGTGTCTGCCTATATACCTGGTGAAGGACATAATCTTCAAGAACACTCTGTTGTCTTAATTAGAGGTGGTCGCGTAAAAGATTTACCTGGCGTTCGCTATCATATTTTAAGAGGCACACTTGACACTCAAGGAGTTTCTTCAAGAAAACAAAGAAGATCTCTTTATGGAGCTAAACGTCCTAAATAGTTATGTCTAGAAGAAGAGCAGCAGAAAAGAGAACTATATTACCTGATCACAAATATAAAGACTTAGTATTAGCTAAATTTATGAATAGAATTATGCTTGATGGAAAAAAATCAACATCTGAAAAAATAGTATACGGTGCTTTTGATATCGTCGGAAAAAAAACTGATAAAACTCCAATTGATTTTTTTCATGAAGCATTAAATAATGTCAAACCCTCACTAGAAGTTAGATCTAGAAGAGTTGGTGGAGCTACATATCAAGTTCCAATGGAAGTAAGACCAAAAAGAGCACAAACACTGGCAATGAAATGGATTGTGGACTCTGCAATAAAAAGAAACGAAAAAACAATGAGGGAAAGAGTTGCAAATGAAATAATTGATGCTTTTAATAATAAAGGCAATGCAGTTAAAAAAAGAGAAGAAACTCATAAAATGGCAGATGCAAATAGAGCCTTCTCTCACTTCAGGTGGTAATTTATTATGGCAAGATCTCATCCATTATCAAAATATCGCAATATTGGCATCATGGCTCATATAGATGCAGGCAAGACTACAACAACAGAAAGAATACTATATTATACCGGTAAATCTCACAAGATAGGAGAGGTCCACGACGGCGCAGCTACAATGGACTGGATGGAGCAGGAGCAAGAAAGAGGGATTACTATTACATCCGCCGCAACCACATGTTTTTGGAATGATCACAGAATTAATATAATAGATACACCAGGACATGTAGACTTTACTATTGAAGTTGAAAGATCACTAAAAGTTTTAGATGGAGCTGTAGCCGTTTTTGATGGTGTGGCAGGAGTTGAGCCCCAATCTGAAACTGTTTGGAGACAAGCAGATAAATACAAAGTTCCTCGAATGTGTTTTGTTAATAAATTAGATAGAACAGGCGCTAATTTTTTTATGTGTGTTGATATGATTTCTGAGCGATTGGGATCATACCCTCTTGTAACACAACTACCGATAGGAATTGAAAGTAATCTTAAAGGTGTAGTTGATTTAGTCTCTAATAAAGCAGTAATTTGGCAAGATGAAAGCTTAGGTGCGAAATATGATGTTGTTGATATACCTGATGAATTGAAAGATCAATCTGAAGAATACAGATTAAAATTAATTGAAAAAGCTGTTGAAGAGGATGATGTTATAATGGAAAAATACTTAGAAGGTAGCGAGCCAACGATACAAGAATTAAAAGATTGCATAAGAAAAGGTACTTTAAGAGGCTCATTTGTGCCAGTACTAACAGGTTCTGCTTTTAAAAATAAAGGCGTACAACCTCTTCTTGATGCAGTAATCGATTATATGCCTTCGCCAACTGATGTTGCTAGTGTCAAAGGTGTTGATATAAACGATGAAACCAAAGAATTAATTAGAAATTGTGAAGATAGTGAACCATTTAGCGCTCTAGCATTTAAAATTATGACTGATCCTTTTGTAGGTAGCTTAACCTTTGCTCGTGTTTATTCAGGATCTATTAATACTAAAGACTCAGTATTAAATTCCAACTCTGGTAAAAAAGAAAATATCGGTAGAATGCTTTTAATGCATGCAAATAATCGAGAAGAAATTAAAACAGCAAACGCTGGAGATATTGTTGCATTAGTTGGTTTAAAAGATGTAACTACTGGTGAAACCTTGTGTGCATCTGATAATCCAATAGTTTTAGAAAAAATGGATTTTCCTGACCCAGTTATTGAAGTCGCTGTTGAACCTAAAACCAAAGTTGATCATGAAAAAATGGGACAAGCATTAGGTAGGCTTGCTCAAGAAGATCCAAGCTTTAGAGTCACAACAGACCACGAAAGTGGACAAACTATAATTAAAGGGATGGGGGAACTTCACTTAGAAATACTTGTTGATAGAATGAAAAGAGAATTCAAAGTCGAAGCAAATGTAGGAGCACCCCAAGTTGCTTATAGAGAAACTATATCAAGCTCTTTTGATGTCGATTATACTCATAAAAAACAATCCGGTGGAGCTGGACAGTTTGCAAGAGTAAAAATAAAATTTGAACCTGGAGATCCTGGAACTGGTTATCAATTTATCAATCAGATTAAAGGTGGGAACATTCCAACTGAACATATACCTGGGGTGGAAAAAGGTTTAATAGCTCAGCAACAAACAGGAGTGATAGCAGGATTTCCATGTATAGATTTTAAAGCAACTCTTTATGATGGTGCGTACCACGATGTTGATTCTAGTGTTTTGGCTTTTGAAATTGCAGCTAGGGCAGCATTTAGAGAAGGTATTTCAAAAGCTAAACCAGTATTACTTGAACCAATGATGAAGGTTGAAGTTGTTACCCCTGAAGAATATATGGGTGATGTAATTGGAGACCTTAATAGTCGTAGAGGACAGGTTCAAGAAATGTCAACAAGGGGGAATGCTAATGTTGTAGATGCAATGGTTCCTCTTGCAAACATGTTCGGTTATGTAAATAATTTAAGATCATTATCTCAAGGAAGAGCTAATTACACAATGCAATTTGATCACTATGAAGAAGTTCCTTCTAATGTCGCTGAAGAAGTAAAGGCTAAGTTAGCATAATGGATAATCAAAATATAAGAATCAGATTAAGAGGTTATGATAACTCTTTATTAGATAATAGCACACAAGATATTATTAATACTGCCAAAAGAACTGGTGCTAAAGTAAAAGGCCCAATACCTCTACCTACACGTTTTGAGAGATTTACTGTAAATAAGTCTCCGCACATCGATAAAAAAAGTAGAGACCAATTAGAAATACGTACTCATAATCGTCTTTTAGATATAATTGACCCGACGCCTCAAACAGTTGATGCTTTAATGAAACTAGATTTATCAGCGGGTGTCGAAGTAGATATAAAAATTTAATATGTTAAGATCAGGTTTAATAGCTACTAAGATTGGTAACAGCTCATATCACAAAGATGATGGTATAAATACTCATGTTACAGTATTAAAAGTTGATGAGTGCGTTGTAACCAATATAAAAACAACTGATAAAGATGGTTATAATGCGGTTCAATTAGCATCTATTGATACACAAAAAGATATCTCTAAAATTAATAAATCACAAAGAAAAATATACTCTTCAATAAAAATTAATCCAAAAAAAATCTTAAAGGAATTTAGAGTTGATAGTGAAAATGTACTTGAAGTTGGTACAAAACTTAACGTAGACCATTTTAAAGTTGATCAATTCATTGATGTTAGCAGTATATCCATAGGTAAGGGTTTCGCTGGAGTTATGAAAAGACATAATTTTGGAGGCCTTAGAGCTTCACATGGTGTTTCCATATCTCATAGATCACATGGCTCAACAGGTCAGAATCAAGATCCTGGAAGAGTATTTAAAGGAAAAAAGATGGCTGGAAGAATGGGTAATAAAAAAGTAACTAAACAAAATTTAAAAATTGTTGAAATTGATAGTATCAATAATCTCTTAATTGTTAAGGGCTCTGTTCCAGGAAAAAAAAATTCAATTATTTATTTAAAAGATTCAATAAAAAAATCGTAAATGAAGAAAATAGTCTTAAATTTAAAAAATAAAACAGTTGGGGATATAGCCTTAGATACTGAAATATTTGCAGTAAAAAAATTTCCTGATTTAATTCATCAATATATTAGATATCAAAATGCAAAATCTAGACAAGGATCACATACAACGAAATCAAGATCAGAGGTAAGTGGTAGAAGCAAAAAACCATTCTCTCAAAAAGGAACTGGAAATGCAAGACAGGGAAGTAATAAGCCTCCTAATTTTAGAGGTGGTGCTGTATCTATGGGTCCGGTTAATAGAGATTATTCATTTAATTTAAACAAAAAAGAAAAAAAATTAGCTTTAAAATCAGCATTATCTGTAAAATTTGTTGAAGATAAAGTTTTTATTATTGATACTTTCGAGATCAAAAGTTTTAAAACTAAAGATTTATATTCAGACTTGCAAAAATTTAATTATAAATCAGCTCTATTCATTTATTCTGAAAATGGACTAGATAAAAATTTTAAATTAGCTTCATCAAATATTCCAAGAGTTTCTACACTAAATCAAAAAGGTATAAATGTAAAAGACCTCATCACTTTCGATAAAATATTTATTGAACAAAAATCAATTAATGAAATAGTTAAGAGGCTCTCATGAAAATTAAAAATAGGAATGTCACTCTAGAAAGAGCTTATAATATAATCAAAAAACCTATAACTACTGAGAAATCAACTAACCTTCAACAATTTAATCAATATTCATTTTTGGTATCTAAAAACAGTAACTCATTTGAAATAAAAAGTGCCATTGAAATAATTTTCAAAGTTAAGGTTAACAAAGTTAATACATCTATTTTAAGAGGAAAAGGAAAAACTTTTAAAGGCCAGTATGGTTTTAGAAAAGATACAAAAAAAGCAATTGTTACTTTAGACGAGGGAAATACCATTGATTCATCTCTGGAGATTAAATAATGTTAATTAAATTCAAACCAACTACACCAGGATTAAGAGGAACTGTTTTGGTTTCAAAAAAAGAATTGTCAAACCAAAAACCTCATAAATTATTAACAAAGAAACTTGTTTCTACTGGGGGCAGAAATAACCAAGGTAGAATAACTTCCAGAAGGATGGGTGGCGGTGTAAAAAGAAAATATAGACTAATAGACTTTAAGAGATCAAAAACAGATATTAATGCTGAAATTATCAGAAATGAATATGATCCAAATAGATCTGCATTTATATCACTAATTAAATATGATGATGGTGAGCATAATTATATTATATCGCCAAAAAATATTAAAGTTGGAGAAAAAATAATTTCTGGTGACAATGTACCAATTAAGAATGGCAATTGCTTGCCTATTCATAATATTCCAGTTGGCACTAATATACATAACATTGAGCTTAAACCAGGTGCCGGTGCACAATTGATAAGATCTGCTGGTTCTTCTGCTCAAATAGTATCAAAAGAACAACCTTACGTTCAAATCAAGTTAGTTTCAGGTGAAATAAGACATATAAATAAAAATTGTAGAGCAACAATTGGTGAAGTATCTAATTCCGATCAAAAAAATATTAAGTTAGGTAAGGCCGGTAGAAAAAGATACTTAGGTTTTAGACCTAAAGTAAGAGGTGTCGTTATGAACCCAGTAGACCATCCTCATGGAGGAGGTGAAGGTAGAACTTCTGGTGGTAGGAATCCAGTTACTCCTTGGGGTGTTTCAACTAAGGGAAAAAAGACAAGAAATAATAAAAAAACTGATGTTTTTATAATTAAGAGGAAGAAAAAATAATGACGAGATCGATTTGGAAAGGACCATTTGTAGATATTACATTAATAAAAAAAGCAGAACGATTGTCACAATCGGGAAGAAAAGAAGTTTTAAAGACTTGGTCAAGAAGATCAACAATACTCCCACAGTTTGTTGGTTTAACTTTTGGAGTTTATAACGGACAGAAATTTGTACCTGTTACAGTAAATGAACAAATGGTTGGACATAAATTTGGAGAGTTCTCACCGACAAGAACATTTAAAGGACATACTGCTGCAGATAAAAAGGCGGAACAAAAATGAACCAAAAATTAACTGCAATGGCTAGAGATAATATGGTTAGAATTAGTCCAGTAAAACTATCTTATGTGGTAAATAATATAGTTAATATGCAAGTAAGTTCTGCAATTAATCAATTACAATTTTCTTCTAAAAGGATATCTAAAACAATTCTTAAAGTCTTAAACGCAGCTATTGCAAATGCAGAAAACAATAAGCAGTTAGATATTGATAAGTTATTTGTTAAAGAAGCTTATGTAGGTAAAAGTTTAAGAATGAAAAGATGGCGCCCAAGGGCTAAAGGCCGAGCGGCTTCAATAATTAAACCATTCAGTAAAGTTACTATAATTGTTGAAGAAAGATCTGCAATCAAAAAGGAAAGAATATAATGGGACAAAAAGTAAATCCTTACGGTATTAGGCTTGGTATTAACAAGACTTGGTCTTCTCGATGGTTTTCCAAAAGAGAATATACAAAACTACTACATCAAGATCTTAAAATTAAAAACTACGTAGAAAAGAAATTAAAAAATGCAAGTATTTCTAAAATCAATATTGAGAGAGCTGCAAAAAAACTTAGATTATCAATTTTTAGTTCTAGGCCTGGTATTATAATTGGAAAAAAAGGTGCAGATATTGAAACTTTAAAAAATGATTTGTCCAAAATGTCAAATCTTGAAGTTTTTTTAGATATTAAAGAGGTAAGAAAACCTGAGGTTGAAGCTAAATTAGTTGCAGAAAATATAGCATCACAACTTGAAAAACGAATATCATTTAGAAGAGCAATGAAGAAAGCAGTTCAATCCGCCATGAGATTAGGGGCAAAAGGTGTAAAAGTAGTTTGTAGCGGAAGACTAGGTGGAGCCGAAATAGCCAGAACTGAAAAATATCATGAAGGTAGTGTGCCCTTACATACTTTAAGGGGTGATATTGATTATTCCACTGCTGAAGCTGAAACAACTTACGGAATTTGTGGAATTAAAGTTTGGATAAATAAAGGTGAAATACTCTCAAAAGATCCATATGCAAGTGAAAAAAAACAAATAGATCAAGGGAGTATTAGATAATGAACATGTTATCTCCAAAAAAAACTAAATATAGAAAACAATTTAAAGGTAGAATTCATGGAAATTCAAAAGGTAATTATGCATTAAACTATGGTAGTTTTGGTCTTAAAGCTATGGAGCCAGAAAGAGTAACTTCTAGACAAATTGAAGCTGCAAGAAAAGCTATAACCAGATATCTAAAGAGAGCTGGGAGAATGTGGATTAGAATTTTTCCTGATGTACCTGTTTCAAAAAAACCAGCAGAAGTTAGAATGGGTAAAGGCAAGGGTTCAATTGAATATTGGGCTTGTAGAGTTAAGCCTGGAAGAATTATGTTTGAGGTTGATGGCGTTAATATTAATGATGCAAGAAAAGCAATGACTTTAGCAGCAGCTAAACTCCCAATAAAATGCAAATTTGTAGAGAGAAATATATAATGAGTAAAAAAAGTAATATGGATAACAATAAAATACAGCAAGAAATTCTGAATTTAAAGAAAAATATTTTAAATTTAAACTTTCAAAAGTACTCTGGACAACTTGAAAAAACTTCTCAAATTAAAAATGCAAAAAAAGAAATAGCTAGATTAAAGACAAAATTATCAAAAAATAGTGGAGATAAAAATGCCTAAAAGAATTTTATCAGGTGTAGTAGTATCTTCTAATTCAAATAAAACTATTACTGTAGACGTTACTAGAAGAATTAAACACAAACTTTATAAAAAAATTATTAGACAAACAAAAAAATATCACGCCCATGATGAAAAAAATGAATATCAGATTGGTGATACAGTTTCAATTATAGAATCAAAACCAATTTCTAAATTAAAAAAATGGAAAGTAATTTCAAATACAGGTAAAAACACATGATACAAATGCAATCAAATCTTTTTGTAGCTGACAATTCTGGAGCTAGGAAAATTCAATGTATTAAAGTCTTAGGTGGATCAAAAAGAAGATCTGCCTCGATAGGAGATATTATTGTTGTTTCAATAAAAGATGCCATTCCAAGAGCTAAAGTAAAAAAAGGTGATGTTTACAAAGCTGTTATCGTTAGAACTTCTAAAGATTTTAAAAGAAGTGATGGTACTGCAATTAGATTTGATAAAAACGCAGCTGTCTTATTAGATAAACAAGAAGAACCAATAGCTACAAGAATTTTTGGACCTGTTACAAGAGAATTAAGAAGTAAAAAGTTTATGAAAATTATTAGCCTTGCTCCGGAGGTAATTTAATGAATAAAAAATTCAAACTTAAAAAAGGTGATGAAGTGATTGTATTAGCCGGTAAAGATAAGGGTAAAACTGGAAAAATAATTAAAATGCTTCCTAAGGAAATGAAAGCTATAGTTTCTGAAATCAATAAAGTTAAAAAAAATCAAAAACCAGACAACAACCAGCCTGGGGGAATTATTGAAAAAGAAATGCCTTTGCATATTTCTAATCTTTCTTTTTATGACCCTCAGTCAAAAAAAGGAATTAAAATTGGATTTAAATTTAATAATAATAAAAAAGTAAGAATAAATAGATCAACTGGTAAGGAAATTTAAATGAGTAGACTCTTAGAACAATATAACAATGAAATAAAACAAGATTTAAAAACAAAACTTGGTTTGCAAAATATATTCGAGGTTCCTAAACTGCTCAAAATAATATTAAATATGGGAATAGGTGAAGGCAAAGATGACTCAAAACTGATTGATAAGGCCATTGAAGATTTAAGTCTTATAGCTGGTCAAAAAGCAATCAAAACTAAATCAAAAAAAGCTATTTCAGGATTTAAAATAAGAGAGGGCATGCCCTTAGGCGCAAAAGTAACCCTAAGAAATAAAATGATGTATGAGTTTCTTGATAGACTAGTTAATATTGCAATTCCAAGAATTAGAGATTTTAGAGGTTTAAATTCTAAAAGTTTTGATGGTAAAGGTAATTTCTCTATGGGTATTAAAGAACATGTAATTTTTCCAGAAATCAATTTTGATAAAGTTGAAAAAACAAGGGGTATCGATATTACTATTTGTACTTCAGCAACAAATAACAATGAGGCACTTGAATTACTTAAAAGTTTTAATATGCCTTTTAAAAATAATCAAATTAATTAGGGGTAAAATGGCAAAACTTAGTTCTATACAAAAAAATTTATTTAGAAAAAAAATGATAAGTAAATTCAAATCTAAAAGAGAGATTTTAAAATCAAAAATAAAAGATAAATCACTTTCTTTAGAAGAAAGAATTTCTTTTCAAAACAAACTTAATGATCTTCCAAGAAATGGATCAGCAATTAGACACAGAAATAGATGTGAAATTACTGGCAGACCTAGAGGAAATTATAGAAAATTTGGTTTGTCTAGAATTAAACTTAGAGAGCTTTCAATGTCTGGTGATTTACCAGGTGTTGTTAAGTCAAGTTGGTAGGAGGATATTATGTCTTTTAATGACTCACTTTCAGATATGCTTGCAAGAATAAAAAATGCTCATCAAGCTAATAAAGTGTCAACTCTATGTCTTAAATCTAAATTAAACATAAATGTATTAAGCGTATTAAAAGATGAAGGCTATATTAGAGATTTCACAAATGTTGAAGAAAGAAAAGGTGTTGATAGTATTAAAATAGATTTGAAATATTATAACGGTAGTCCTGTTATTAAAAAAATAAAAAGGATATCAAAACCAGGAATTAGAAAATATTCAAAAATTAATGAACTAAGTAAACCATATGGTGGCTTAGGAATATCAATACTTTCAACTCCAAAAGGAGTGATGTCAGATCATCAAGCAAAAAAAAATAATGTTGGTGGTGAAATTTTGTGTGAGGTATTTTAATGTCAAGAATAGCAAAAAACCCTATTAAAATATCAAAAGAAGTAGAATGCGCTTATAAAGAGGGTATTTTTTCTGCAAAAGGAAAGTTAGGTCAGATGCAAATATCTGTAAACTCTAATTACAAAGTTAATATAAGTGAGGAAGAAGTTACAGTTTCTCCAATTAATGAAAGTAATAATGATCCTAATTGGGGCACTACGCGAGCAATTATAGCAAACACAATAAATGGAGTAACAAATGGATTTAGTAAAACCTTAGAACTCAATGGAACAGGATACAGAGCAAGCATTTCAGGTTCTAAACTAAAGTTAGAACTCGGTTTTAGTCATGATATTAATTTTGACATTCCTAAGGATGTTAAAATTGAATGTCCTAAACAAAACTTAATAAAACTTACAAGTGTAAATAAAGAGAAATTAGGGGCAGCTGCTGCAAAAATAAGATCATTTAGAAAACCTGAGCCTTTTAAAGGTAAAGGAATAAAATATTCGGATGAATTTATTTTTAGAAAAGAAGGTAAAAAGAAATAATTTATGAAGAATAGACAACAAAGAGTAAGGTACAAAACAAAAAAAGTTTCAAGTAGAAATAGACTAACTGTATTTAGATCTAATAATCATATTTATGCCCAACTGATAGATGACTCTAAAGGCATAACTTTGGCAAGCTCCTCATCTATTGAAAAATCTATAAAAGATAAAAACTTAAATAAAAAAGAAGCTGCAGAACTTATTGGAAAAAATATTGCAAAAAGAATAATTTCTAAGGGAATTAAAGAAGTTGCATTTGATAGAGGTAAATATAAATATCATGGTTTAATTAAAATACTTGCCGAGGCTGCAAGAGTAGAAGGGCTTAATTTCTAGAGGTGAATATGTTTGAAAATGACAAAAATGAATTTAGTGAACATTTAGTCACAATTAATAGAGTTGCAAAAGTAGTAAAAGGTGGAAGAAGATTTGGTTTTGCTGCAATTATGATTGTTGGTGACACCAAAGGAAAAGTAGGAATAGGAACAGGTAAAGCTAAAGAAGTTCCAGAAGCCGTAAGAAAAGCAACTGAGAATGCTAAAAGTAAAATGGTTAGAGTACACCTTAAAGAAAATCGAACAATACATCACGACATAATTGGTAGATTTGGTGCTGGAAAAGTTATATTAAGAGCAGCTGCACCTGGAACAGGAATAATTGCAGGTGGACCAATGAGAGCGTTATTTGAGTCTCTTGGAATAAAGGATGTAGTTGCTAAATCAACTGGTACTTCAAATCCACATAATATGTTAAAAGCAACTCTTAATGCTTTTAAAATGTCAGAGTCACCTAAATCTGTCGCATCAAAAAGATCAAAAAAAATTAATGAAATTAACAATATTAAGAATAATTAATATGAAAATTAATCAATTAAAATCTAATTTAATCTCAAGCAAAAAAAGAAAAAGAAGAGGTAGGGGTTCTGGTTCAGGACTAGGTAAAACATCTGGTAGAGGGGTGAAAGGTCAAAAATCTAGATCTGGAGTATCTATCAACGGGTTTGAAGGCGGTCAAATGCCATTGTACAGAAGATTACCAAAAAGAGGATTTAAAAATCCCTTTAGAGAAAAAATACAAAATATAAATTTTAATACTATTAATAATTTAATCAAAAAATATAATCTTGATCCACATAAAATAATTGAGTCAGATCTATTTAATAAAAAAATATTTAATAGATCTAAAGGCAAGTTAAAACTTCTTAATGTTGGAAAATTAGAAAATTCTGCATCACTTGAAATTTCTTATGCTTCTAAAAATGCAATTGAAGAATTAGAAAAAAAGGGTGGGAAAATAAATTTAATAAAGAAATAGATGGCTACAGCTGCAGACAGATTAGCAAATAATTTAAATTTTGGTGCATTAGGTAAAGCTACTGAGTTGAGACAAAGACTTTTATTTACGTTAGGAGCGCTAATAGTTTTTCGTCTAGGAACATTCTTACCAATTCCAGGTATAAATCCATTAGCTCTCCAACAATTCTTTGAACAACAATCTTCTGGAATTTTAGGTATTTTTGATACTTTTTCGGGAGGGGCCCTTGGTAGAATGGGTATTTTTGCTTTGGGTGTCATGCCTTATATTTCATCATCTATAATTATGACATTGATGCAATCTGCCATTCCTTATTTAAAATCTCTTAAAGAACAAGGCTCTAAAGGCAGAAGGCACCTGCTACAGTACACTAGATATGTTACAGTAATTATAGCAGCTGTTCAAGGTTACGGTGTTTCAATTGGACTTGAGTCAATGCAGACAACATATGGAAATATTGTTTTTGAGCCAGGTTTGTTTTTTAGACTAACAACTGTAATTACACTTGTTGGTGGTACAATTTTCTTAATGTGGTTGGGTGAACAAATATCTTCAAGAGGAGTAGGAAATGGTATTTCTCTAATAATTACTGCAGGTATAATTGCAAATTTACCGAGTGCATTCGTTAGTACTTTACAACTTGGTAGAACTGGTGAGTTAAGTATAGCTTTTATATTAGGTATTCTAATTTTAATATTGGTACTAATTATTTTTATAGTTTTTGTTGAAAAAGCACAAAGAAGAATACCTGTTCAATATCCAAAGAGGCAAGTTGGCAACAAAATTTATGGTGGCCAGAGTTCTCATCTGCCTCTTAAAATAAATACAGCTGGAGTAATTCCAGTTATTTTTGCTTCCTCTATATTACTATTGCCAAATACCATGTCAGGTTTTGGGGCAGGTTCATCAAGTGATATATTTATATTAATATCTAGTTATCTAGGCAGAGGGCAACCACTTTATTTATCTTTATATGCAGCAATGATAATTTTCTTTGGTTTCTTTTATACCTCAATTGTTTTTAGTCCAGATGAGCAAGCTGAGAATTTGAGAAAATATGGAGGTTTCATTCCTGGTATAAGACCAGGAGCAAATACTGCAAAATATATAGAGTTTGTCTTGATAAGATTAACGACAATTGGAACTATTTATCTAACCTTTGTCGCTCTTTTACCTGAATTTCTTTTATCTAGAACATCAATTCCATTTTATTTAGGTGGAACAGCATTACTAATTGTAGTAGTTGTGATGATCGATTTTATAACACAAGTTCAATCACATCTTTTTCAACATCAATATGAAGGTCTTTTGAAAAAAACAAAATTAAAAGGTAGAAGATAGATTGAATAATATAATTTTTTTTGGTCCTCCCGGAGCAGGAAAAGGTACTCAGGCAAAAATAGTTGCTGAATATTTAAATATATCACATCTTTCAACCGGTGATATTCTAAGAAAAAAATTGAAAGATAAAGACGATTTGGCAAATAATTTAAAAGAAATAATGTCTTCAGGTAACTTAGTATCAGATGATATATTAAATTCAATTGTTGCATCAAGATTGAAAAATGAGGCAAATAATGGATTTATTTTAGACGGCTATCCAAGGACATTAGTTCAATCGGACTTTCTTGATAATTTTCTTAAAAATACATCTATTTCAATTAGATATATTTTTGATATTCAAATAAACTTTAATACTTTAAAAAATAGAATAGTCAAAAGATCTTCTGAAGAGGGAAGAGAAGATGATAATATTCAAGTTATAAATACTAGGTATAATGAGTATTTAAATTCCACTCAGAAAGTATCAAACTTTTATAAAGATAAATATTCGAATATATTTTATGAAATAGATGGATCTTTACAAATTAATGAAATAACTGAAAAAATTAAGAAAATTCTTAAAATATCATGAAAAACGGCCAAATTTTCTACATCTTTTCTTGACTAATTATGTAAATATCATGTATTGACCCTCATTCATTTTTTTTGGACTCTTATATGGCTAGAATTTCAGGTGTAAACATACCTACAAACAAAAAAGTAAACATTGCACTTACTTATATATATGGGATAGGAAATAAAATAGCACTCGATATATGTAAAGATGCTTCTATTGACATAACAAAACGTGTTAATGAACTAAATGAAGATGAAATTAATAAAATCAGAGATTTAATTGATAAAGATTACTCTGTTGAAGGTGATCTTAGAAGAAAGGTCTCATTAGATATAAAAAGATTAAATGATCTAGGCTGTTATAGAGGTCTCAGACACAGAAAAAAATTACCTGTAAGAGGTCAAAGAACACATACTAACGCTAGAACAAGAAAAGGTAAAGCAGTTGCAATAGCTGGTAAGAAAAAAGTGACAAAGGGCTAAAATGGTTGATAAGAAAAAATCTAAAATTAAAAAGAAGCTTTCATCAGGTGTAGCTCATATAGTTTCATCATTTAATAATACAATAATTACTATAACTGATGAAAAAGGTAATGCCTTAGCCTGGTCTTCATCGGGGCATAAAGGTTTCAAGGGTTCAAGAAAATCAACACCATATGCTGCACAAATTGCAGCTGAGGATGTCGGAAATAAAGCAAAGGAATTTGGATTAAAAAATCTTAAAGTTGAGGTATCTGGCCCTGGTTCTGGAAGAGAGTCTGCATTAAGATCACTACAATCTATTGGATATGTAATTACTTCAATAAAAGATGTAACACCAATCCCTCATAATGGTTGTAGACCAAGAAAAAGAAGAAGAGTTTAAAAAAAAGGAGCATTTAAGTGTTACAAAAAAACTGGAGTGAATTAATTAAACCAACTAAGATGGAAGTTAATGTTGAGGAAAGTAGTGGTAGAATTGGAAAACTTACAGCTGAACCTTTGGAGCGTGGGTTTGGTTTAACATTAGGCAATTCTATAAGAAGGATTTTACTTTCTTCTTTACAAGGAGCCGCAATAACATCTGTTAAAATCAAAGGTGTTGTTCATGAATTTTCTACAATTCCAGGGGTTAAAGAAGATCTAACAGATATACTTCTAAATCTAAAATCTATAGCAGTTAAAGTACATTCACCAGGTTTAAAAAAAATGTATTTAAAATCTTCAGGTTCAGGAGAATTGAGAGCAGGTAATTTTGAAACTGACTCTGAAACTGAGATTATGAATCCAGATCAATTAATAATGACATTAGACTCGAATGCAGATGTTGAAATCGAAGCTAATGTTGAGACGGGAAAAGGTTATGTCTCAGCTGAAATTGCTGAAGATGAAAACAAAGTAATTGGTGAAATTAAATTAGATGCAATGTTTAGTCCGGTTATAAAAGCATCATATAAAATTGAAAATAGTAGGGTAGGACAGGTAACAGATTTTGATAAACTTATTTTTGAAGTTGAAACAAATGGTGCAATTACACCAGACGATGCAATTGCTTTGGCAGCAAGAATTTTACAAGATCAACTTCAACCATTTATTAATTTTGATGAACCCGAGGTTTTACCTGATCAATCTCAAGTTGAAAGTTTGACATTTAATTCTAATTTATTGAAAAAAGTTGAAGAATTAGAATTATCTGTAAGATCTGCAAATTGTCTTAAAAATGATAATATAATTTATATAGGAGATTTGGTTCAGAAATCTGAATCTGAAATGTTAAGAACGCCAAATTTTGGAAGAAAATCTTTAAATGAAATCAAAGAAGTTCTTCAGCAAATGGAATTAAATCTAGGTATGTCAGTTCCTGACTGGCCACCTGAAAATATAGATGAACTTGCAAAAAAATATGAAGATCCTTTTAATAAATAAAGCTAATGAAACATAACATAAAAAATAAAAAACTAAATAAAACCTCCTCTCATAGGAAAGCAATGTTTATGAACATGTCTAATTCTTTAATTAAACATGAACAAATAACAACTACTCTAGCGAAAGCTAAAGAAATTAGAAGATTTGTTGAAAAGATTATTACTTTAGGAAAAAAAGGCGATTTACTTTCTAGAAGAAAAACAATATCCATACTACAAGATCAAAAAATGTCTAAGAAAGTTTTTGATGTTTTAGCTGAAAGATATAAGGATAGGCCTGGAGGCTATACCCGTATTATCAAACTTGGAAATAGATTTGGTGATAATGCTCCTACAGCTGTTATAGAGTTTGTAGATAGAGATGAAAACGCAAAAGGACTAGACAGTGGTCCTATCATTGAAAAAAAATCTACTGAAGAAGTAGAAGATCAACCTACAGTTTAAATATATTGTTTAACTTAATGTTAGTCGCCACCGGTGGTGCATTAGGAGCTGTACTAAGATATCTTTTAACAAATATTAGCAAATTGTTTTTTGTATCCAGTATTTATGGAACTTTTTCTGCTAATATATTAGGATCTTTTTTAATAGGGTATTTTATAACATCTAATTTTGGAAATAATTTGCCTGAAAACTTTATTAAATTTTTTTTAATCATCGGTCTTTTGGGATCTTTCACAACTTTTTCTACATTTTCCTATGAAGTTTTAGATCTAATCTACTCCAAAAAATATTTTACTTCTTTTGCTTACATTTTTATTTCCATTTTTTTATGCTTATTGTCTGCATATTTAGGAACTTTGTTAAATAAGTATTGATTTGATCAAGAAAATTAAAATTCTTAATAACATTAACCAAAGACTAGATAAGTATTTGAAATATAAATATACGTCTTTAACACAAGCATTTATTGAAAAAAATATTAGAAAAAAAAATATTTTAATTAATAACTCACGCACTAAAGCAAACTATCTTGTTAATTTTGATGACGAAATCAAAATATTGAATTTTCATGAAACACTTTATAAGAATAAGATAATTTTTAAAAAAAATTTAAAAATATCCAAAGAAATTTTAAGAGAATTTAAAAGATCTACAATATTTGAAAATAATGATTTTATTGTTTTAAATAAATGGTCACAAATAGCTACTCAAGGAGGTAGTAAAATAAAAATTTCAATAGACGATATAATTAAAAATATAAGCTCACAATATAGATTAGTACATAGACTTGATAAAGAAACATCAGGATTACTTTTAATTGCTAAAAATCTTAATTATGCAAAAAAATTATCTTCTCTTTTTAAACAAAAAGAAATTACTAAATTTTATATTGCTTTATGTGAAGGTAGTCCTAAAAACAATTCTTCACAAGTAAAATTAGAAATTAAAAATAAAAAACTTAAAACGGAAAATACTTTAACTAATTACAAAGTGGTAAATAAAAATAAAAGTATTTGTCTAATATTATTTAGTCCTCAAACTGGTAAAACTCATCAACTTAGAATAGTATCTAAAAATCTAGGATGTCCAATAGTTGGTGATGGTAAATATAATATTCATTCAAAATATGCAAAAGAGAGATTAATGTTACATGCATTTGCACTAAAATTTACTGTAAATAATCAGAGATTTGAGTTCATTTCAAATTTACCAGATTATTTAATTTACTTTATAAAAAAAAATAATTTAAAAATTAATAAAGATTTAAAAAATTATTTAAATATTTTTTAATTTTTCTATAAAAATTTTTTTAAACTTGTTATCAAATTCAGATTGATCTAATTTGATACCTAATTCTTCCATCGAAGTATTTTCATATTCTTTTAAACCACACGAGTGAATGTAATTGTAATATTTTAGATTAGGATTAATATTAAAACTTAAGCCATGGTATGTAATCCATTTCTTAATACGTAATCCAATTGCACCAATTTTTTTTTCTTTATCAAATGTGACATTATTACTTTTAGTTACCCAAATACCAACTCTATCTTTAAAGGCTTGTGCTTCAACATTATAACTAGATAAAAAAGATATAAGAGAATTTTCAATTATAGTAATAAACTTTCTTATATCTTTGTTTTTATCATTTAAATTTAACATGAAATAAACAATTCTTTGACCAGGGCCATGGTACGTTGTTTTTCCTCCACGATTAGATTTAATAACATCAATAACATTTGAATTTAATACTTCTTCTTTTGTAGCACTTGTTCCTTGAGTAAAAATATGATTATGACTTAGAAACCACAATAATTCTTTAGATTGATTTCTATTTATACCATCAACTCTTGACTCCATATACATTACTGCCTTTTCATAATTTATTTCATGATTTGATATTTTTATTTCAATCTGTTTCATATTATATTTAACTTTATTGATAGTTAATATCCTATCTGATATTTAATTCTACTATATATGCGGCTGTGGCGGAATTGGTATACGCGCAGCGTTGAGGTCGCTGTGGGATTTATCCTGTGGAAGTTCAAGTCTTCTCAGCCGCACCAATTTATATGGAAGAAATAATTATTAAAAAAGATCAATATTCCTCAATTAAACCTGTTGAATTAGTTACTGATTATTTAGAAAATTATGAATATAGTAAAATACTAACTTATCTAAAAGATATTCACAATGCAGATATTGCAGATATTATTCAAAATTTAGATCCAGTTTTAAGATTAAGCCTTTTAAATATAATTGATAAAAATTTCGATCCTGAAATACTAACTTATTTAAATGATAGTGTTAGAGAAGAAATAATAGAAACTTTGGATATAAAACAATTAGCAAATAATGCTAAAAGTTTAGATATTGATGATGCGGTAGATTTAGCTGAGGATTTAGAAGAAAAAGATCAAAATATATTTTTAGAAAATTTAGATAAAGAAGAAAGAACCTTAGTTGAAGAAGGTTTGAATTATCCAGAGGACTCTGCTGGCAGATTAATGCAAAGACAATTTGTAGGTATTAATCAAACATGGAATGTCGGTCAAGCAATTGATTATTTACGAAATAATAAAGGGACTTTACCAGAGGATTTCTATGATATTTATTTAATAAATAATAGTAAGGAAGCAAGAGGTGTAGTTCCATTAGGAAGATTGATGGGCTCAAAAAGAGAAATAAAATTAAATTCAATATCAAATAAAGAGTTACGATTAATTGATGTAAATGCTGATCAAGAAGATGTAGCTTTATTATTCAATAAATATGGATTAGTTAGTGCTCCTGTTATTGATACTCAAAAAAGAATCATTGGATCTATTACAGTTGACGATGTTGTTGAAGTTATTGAAGAAGAAAGAGAAGAAGATATTTTAAAACTTGGAGGTGTGGATCATACAGATTTATATGAATCAGTTATTAGCACAACAAAATCTAGAATTTCATGGCTAATTGTTAATTTAATGACAGCAGTTGTAGCTTCCATAGTAATAGGTTTGTTTGAAGCAGCAATAGAAAAAGTAGTGGCCTTAGCTATTTTAATGCCAATAGTAGCCTCTATGGGTGCTAATGCTGGTACTCAAACTTTAACAGTTGCAGTGCGAGCTATTGCAGTGAAAGAATTAACAACTAGTAATGCGTTAAAAATAATAATCAAAGAAACTCTAATAGGTGGTATAAATGGTATCATATTCGCTATTATAATATCTTTGATTTCTATTTATTGGTTTGATAATTTACTATTAGGATTAATAATAGGTCTTGCTATGATACTGAACTTATTAATTGCTGGTTTTTCAGGAATTTTAATTCCACTAGTTTTAGATAAGCTTAAAATTGATCCTGCTTTAGCATCAGCAGTAATTTTGACTACAATAACAGATGTATTTGGTTTTCTATCTTTTCTTGGATTAGCAACTTTGTTTTTACTATGATTTGGCCTATTTAAAAAAAATGCTAAAAAAAAACGATCTAATAGATTACTTTTATAGAGGAATTAAAGATAAAAATGATTTGCGCATAGGTGTAGAGCACGAGAAATTTGTTCTAAAAAAAGACAGTTTACACCAATTATCTTATGAAGAGTCAAATGGTATAAAAGATATTCTTTCAAAATTTGTAAATAAGGGATGGAAACCAAAGTATGATGATAAAAATACTACAATAATTGCTCTAGAAAGATTCGGTGAAAGTATAACTTTAGAACCAGGCGGTCAGATCGAATTGTCTGGAGCTCAATTAAAAAATATTCATCAGACCTGCACAGAAACAACTAGACATTTAAAGGAGTTAAAAGAAATTGGTGAAGAATTTAATTTTATATTATTGGGCTTAGGTGTGGAACCTAGCTTATCTATAGACGAATTACCTTGGATGCCAAAACAAAGATACTCCATAATGAAAAAATACATGCCCAAAGTAGGTACTCTGGGACATCATATGATGAAACGTACATGTACAAACCAAGTAAATTTGGATTATCATTCTGAAGAAGATATGATTACTAAGTATAGATTAATGTTAAATCTTGAAGGAATTGCAACTGCAATATTTGCTAACTCACCATTTGATCAAAAAGAAGTCTCTAAATATAAGAGTTTAAGATCTCATTTTTGGCATCACACAGATAAAGATAGAACAGGTTTATTACCATTTGTTTTTGATAAAGATTTTAATTTTGAAAAATATGCTGAGTATGCTCTTGATGTGCCAATGTATTTTGTAATTAGAAATCATAAATATATAGATATGACCGATTATACTTTTAGAGATTTTATGAATAATAACATCTCTAAAGATTTGCACATTGAAACTACTATTGAAGATTGGATAAACCATTTATCAACTTTATTTCCTCAAGTTAGATTAAAGCAATTCTTAGAAATTCGTTCCATGGATGCATGTTCATGGGATTTAATATGTTCTCAACCTGCTTTTTGGATTGGTATTTTATATAACGATGAATCTATTGATAAAACAAATGAAATAGTTGAGGGCTGGACTCAAAACGATAGAAATTTGATTAATAGTTTAGTGCCAAAAGAAGGTCTGCAAACCAAATTCAAAAATGGCATTCTGTTAGATATTGCACAAACATTATTTGAAATTTCAAAATCAGGTTTAGAAAAAAGAAATATTCTAGTAAAAAATGAAAAATATAATGAAACATTTTATTTAAAAGATCTAGAAAAGAATCTATCAAATGGTTTTTCACCAGCTGATTTATTACTTAATAAATATAATGGTGAATGGGGAAAAAATATTAATAAATTATACGAGGAACAAATTTTCTAATGAAAAAAAGTATTGCAATACAAATGGATAGTATTGAAACAATCGACTACGAATTTGATACATCTTTTTTGATAGGTTATGAAGCGCAAGATAGAGGTTATGAAATTTTTTATTATAATCCAAAAGACCTTTTTATAAATGAAAACCAAATTCAGGCTTCTGGATATTTTTTAGAATTATTTTTAGATGAAAATAATTATTTCAACTTTAAATCTAAAAAAGTAGTTACAAAGTTAGAAAATTTTCAATTTATTTTTTTAAGACAAGACCCTCCCTTTGATATGAATTATATAACATCTACTTATATTTTGGACTTACTTCCATCTTCAACAATTGTTGTGAATGATCCAACAGCAGTCAGAAATTCTACTGAAAAATTATTTACATTTAATTTTAAAGAATTCATGCCACCTACTTTAGTTACAAAAGATTTAAACATTATTGAAGAATTTTTAGATAAAGAAAAAGATATTATAACTAAACCACTCTATGGTAATGGAGGAGAGGGTATTCATAGATTTAACAAAAGTAATTTCAATTCTAAAATATTAGAGCAATATCTACACTTGCCTATAATGGTTCAAAAATTTATCAAAGAGATAGAGTATGGTGACAGGAGAATCGTTTTTTTCGATGGTGAATATTTTGGTTCAGTTGCGAGAATACCGCAAGAAGGTAATTTAAAGGCAAATTTTCATGCTGGTGGTAGGGCAAGTAAAACTGACTTAGTTTATAGAGACAAAGAAATTATCGAAAATTTGGGACCGAAACTAAAAGAGCACAATCTTTTTTTTGTTGGAATTGATATAATTGGAAATTATCTAACAGAAATAAACGTAACTTCACCTACAGGATTAAAGCAAATTAATGCATTAAACAATGTAAAATTAGAGAAAGATTTTTGGGATAAGCTTGAAGCAAAATATAAATTAGTTTAATTATACTATTTAAAGGAAAACATATGCACGACAATAGAATTTTAATACACAAACTAAAAAATCTTGAAAATATAAATTCAAATTTTCTTATAATAACATTGATGTTATTTGGTTCAATTTTACTAGCGATTTCCGCTAAAGTTCAAGTACCATTTTGGCCAGTGCCAATGACAATGCAGACGTTTGTCATATTCTTAATAGGCATGACATATAGTGTTAGATTATCTTTTGCCACAGTTGCATTTTACCTTTTTCAAGGAGCAATAGGACTTCCTGTCTTTGCAGCTGGTGGGGGAATTGCTTATTTAGTTGGCCCAACTGCAGGATATCTTTATGGCATGTTATTTGCATCTGTCGTTATAAGTTATTTAGCAAATTTAGGTTTTAGCAAAACTTATTTTAAAGCTACAGTATCTCTACTAATTGGTTCTGCTATTATTTTTTCATTTGGTATCATCTATCTAGGTTATATTATTGGTTTCGAAAAAGCAGTAGCCGCTGGTCTTTTACCATTTATTCCAAGTGAATTGTTTAAAATCGCATTAGCAGTAGCTTTGATACCAACTTTACACAAAATTATTACAAAATAATAATTAATGAAAATCGGTATTGATGTAGGGGGTACCAAAACTGAAGGTATTCTTATAGATCTAAATGGAACTGAAATAGATAGAAAAAGAATTAATACTGAAAAAAGTTATGATGGAACAATTAAGGGAATACTATCCATTATAAATCATTTTGAAGATAAACACGGCAAAGCAGAATCTGTTGGTATGGGAATGCCAGGAGCCATATCAAATGATACAGCTTTAATTAAAAATGCTAATTCTATATGGTTAAATGGCAAACCTTTTAAGCAAGATTTAGATAAAATCCTAAGTAGAAATGTGAATTTGGAAAATGATGCTAATTGTTTCACTCTTTCTGAAGCTGTAGATGGGGCTGGTAAAGGGTTTAAAGTTGTTTTCGGAGTCATTATAGGAACTGGTGTAGGCGGTGGTATCAGTATTAATCAAAAAGTAATAAGAGGTCGTAATAGCATAAGTGGAGAGTGGGGACATATAGTTTTGCCCAGCAGAACAGAAGATGAAAAAAAATATGTTAAAAAATGTTATTGTGGAAAAGATGGGTGCTTAGAGACCTATATATCTGGACCAGGATTTTCATCTGTCTATAATTTACGTTGCAATAAAAATTATAATTCACATCAAATTTTAGATGGTTTTAATAATAAAGAAAAAGATAGTATCTTTGCACTAAATCAATATGTCGATCATTTAGCAAGAGGCTTATCTCTAGTTTGTAATATTCTTGATCCAGATGTGATTGTTTTGGGTGGAGGTATGTCAAACATCGATTTTATTTACGAAAATATAAATGATGCTCTAAAAAAATATGTTTTTACAGATACGCTTCACACTAAAGTTGTAAAAAATATTCATGGTGATTCAAGTGGGGTAAGAGGAGCAGCTTGGCTTTCCTAAATACCACCCATAGATATATATTTAATAGTTAAATAATCATCAAGGCCATATCGAGAACCTTCTCTTCCCATTCCTGATTCTTTAACTCCACCAAAAGGAACTTCCGCAATTGTTGGTAGCCCATTATTGATAGATACAATTCCATATTCAAGTGCTTCAGCTACTCTCCAAATTCTTCCTATGTCTCTTGAATAGAAATATGAAGCTAATCCATATGGTGTATCATTAGCCATTTTAATCACCTCATCATCACTAGAAAATTTATAAAGAGGTGCAACAGGTCCAAATGTTTCTTCAAAAGTTATTTTTGCCTTTGTAGATACATTTGAGAGAACAGTTGGTTGATAGAAATTACCACCAAGCGAATGCACATCTCCACCAATTGCTATTTTAGCTCCTGTATTTACTGCATCTTGAACATGATCAATTACTTTTTCTAAAGAGGATTGATCAATTAAAGGACCAGATACAATTCCATCTTCAAGTCCATTACCCACTGTTATTTTACTGACTTCATTTGTAAATTTTTCTAGGAATTCATCATAAATATTTTCATGGACAAAAATTCTATTTGAACAAATACATGTTTGACCACTATTTCTAAATTTACTTTGAAGTGCGCCTGCAACAGCTTCATCCATATCTGCATCATCGAAAACAATAAAAGGTGCATGACCACCAAGTTCCATAGAAACTTTTTTTACTGTTGAGGCACTTTGCTCTAAAAGTATTTTTCCAACCTCCGTAGATCCTGTAAAAGAAATTTTTCTTACAATTGGGTTACTTGTTAGCTCTTTACCAATCTCACTTGCCGATCCAGTGATTACATTAAATACACCATCTGGAAAACCCGCTTCTTTAGCAAGCACTGCTACAGCTAGTGCTGAATAGGGTGTTTGGCTTGCTGGTTTAACAACAGTAGTACAACCAACAGCTAGAGCGGCTGCACATTTTCTTGTGATCATTGAATTTGGAAAATTCCATGGAGTTATTGCTCCCACAACACCAACAGGTTGTTTAATTATTACAATTCTTTTTCCAGGTCTTGGATCAGGAACTATATCACCATACACTCTTTTTGCTTCTTCAGCATAGAACTCAATATAAGAAGCACCCATTAGTATTTCACCCTTTGCTTCAGCTAGAGGTTTACCTTGCTCAATAGTCATGATTTTAGCTAAATCATCTGCATTTTCTGTAATTAACTCACCCCATTTTTTAAGAATAACTGATCTTTCTTTCGCAGTAGTTTCTTTCCAAGTTTGGAAAGCAGTATTGGCATCATCTACAGCTTTTTTAGTTTCTGAAATTGAGCATTTTGGGACGTTGCCAATAATTTCAAGAGAAGCTGGATTATTTACCTCAAGAGTTTCACTTGAAGAACTGTTAACCCATTCCCCATTTATAAAACATTTTTGTTTAAAGAGTGATTTGTTATTTAATTCCATATGTTTTAATTATAATGCATAGTTTTAAATTAAGGAAAATATAATGACAATAGTTAATTCTTGGAATGAATGGGATCCATTAAAACATGTTATAGTTGGAGCAGTTGAAAATGCCAACATACCTCCAATGGAACCGGCGCTTGAACCAAAAATAAGTAAAGATAGTGGTATGGCAGGATCTCACGGACCACGTTCACAGGAGTCAATTGATAAAGCAAATATACAATTAGAAAACTTTGTTAAAATATTAAATTCCCTAAATATAAAAGTTGATAGACCAACACCTATTGACTTTTCTCAGAGTATCGAGACACCCGATTGGTCTAATGATGGTATGTTTGGTTGTATGCCTCCAAGAGATGTTATTCTTACTGTAGGAAATGAAATGCTAGAGGCGCCAATGTCTTACAGATGTAGATGGTTTGAGTACCTTGCTTATAGGCCACTACTTGAAAAATATTATTCAGAAGATAAAAATATGAGATGGGAGTCGGCACCTAAACCAAGATTAACAAATCAATCTTATAAGTCTAATTATCTTCCTGAAGGTATAACGGAAGAAGAACGATATAAAAAAATCGAAAATAGAGACATGATATTGACTGAAAAAGAACCACTTTTTGATGCAGCAGAAATTTTACGTTTTGGAAAAGATCTTTTTTATCATAACAATTTTACATCAAATTTAAGTGGTTTAGATTGGTTAAGAAGGCATTATCCAAATCATCGTGTTCATCAAATTAATTTACCAGGTGATTTAATTCCAACTCACATTGATGCATGTTTTACTCCCATTAAACCAGGAGTTATAATTATTAATCCGAATAGAAAAATATCCTCAGAGCAAAGAAAAATTTTCGATGATAATAAATGGGAAATTCATGAAGCAGCACCTTCTATTCATAATAGTCCACCACCTATGTGTTATTCATCAATTTGGTTGTCAATGAATGTTTTGATAATTGATCCTAAAACTATATGTGTCGAAGCAACGGAAGAAAAAATGATTAAACAAATGGAAAGTTTTGGATTGGATGTTATTCCTGTTCCTTTTAGAGACGTTTATGCATTTGGGGGTAGTCTACATTGTGCCACAACTGATGTTCATAGAGAGGGTGAGTGTGAGGATTATTTTCCAAATCAATAATGAATAGTTTTAATCAAAATAATTTTAAAGCCAATTTACATGACACAAACTTTTCTAGAATTGGTATAATTACATTATCAACGGATTTTACTATAGAACAGGATTTTAGAAAAATTTGCCATAATTTACCAGTTGATCTATTTTTTAATAGGATACCTTTTTTAAATCCTCTAACTCATGAAAATTACATAAAGATGGCTGATCATCTTACAGAAACAACAAACCAAATACTACCTAATGAAAAAATACAAGTTGTAGCGTATGGATGTACTTCGGGAACTATTGAAATTGGTGAAAAAAGAATAAGATCTGAAATTTTCAAGGCTAAACCTGATGCTTTAATTACTACACCTATTACAGCAGCTGTCAAAGCACTTAAATTGTTAAACCATAAAAAAATTGCTGTTCTTACTCCTTATCCAAAAGATGTTAATGTTAAAGTTTACAAATATTTAATTGATAGTGGATTTGAAATTAAATCATTTAGTTCATTTAATTTAAATTATGATTCGGAAATTGCCAAAGTTACTCATGATAGTTTAATGCGAACAATTTCTTCAATTAATTTAATAGATGTTGATAGTATTTTTGTTTCTTGTACTGCATTAAAAGTAATTGATATTATCGAAACATTAGAGTTAAAATTAAGCACAGATATCATTTCAAGTAATCAAGCTATTATTTGGGATTCATTAAGATTATCTAATATTAATCAAAAAATTGATGGTTTTGGTAACCTATTTAAATTACATTAAATAGGGTTTAAATTGATTACACTTCAACAAATACAAGATGCACATAAGAAAATTTTACCTTATGTTAATTATACACCATTAATTAATTCTAATTTCTTATCAAAAAATACTACAGTAAAACTAAAGTTAGAAAATTTTCAAATCACTGGTTCATTTAAGTTAAGAGGTGCGGTTAATAAACTTCTTTCTTTAAGTGAAGATGACAAAAACAAAGGAGTCATTGCAGTTTCTACAGGCAATCACGGCAAAGGCGTTGCTTATGCTTCAAAAGTATTGGGCATTCAATCAACAATATATATGTCTTCAATGGTTCCAGAATATAGAAAAGAGGCTATTGAAAAATTAGGAGCTAAAGTAGAAATTATTGGAAAGAATAGTGATGAAGCTGATTTGTATGCTAAACAAATTGCGAAAGAAAAAAATATCCCACTAATTCATCCTTTTGATGATGAAGATATTATAATAGGCCAAGGTACAGTTGGACTTGAAATGCTTACTGAATTTCCCGAAGTTGATACAGTAATTATACCAACATCTGGTGGCGGTCTTATATCTGGAATTGCTCAGGCTATTAAACTTCAAAAACCTAACACAAAAATTATTGCCGTATCTATGGAAAGAGGCCCTTCAATGTATGAAAGTCTAAAAGAAGGTAAGCCTGTTGATGTAGAGGAAACTGAAACTTTAGCTGATTGTTTAGGGGGTAGTATTGGTTTAGATAATAAATTTACATTTAATATTGTACAAAAATACGTTGATGACTTTGTTTTAGTAAGTGAAGAAAAAATAGCTGAGGGAATTAGAATAAACTTTTTAGAACATAAAATTGTATCTGAAGGTGCTGCAGCAACAAGTGTTATGGTTGTTAAAGAAAAATTAACATCGCACTTAGGAAAAAATATAATTTGTTTAATTTGTGGTGGAAATATTGACTCGGAACTATTTAATAAAGTTTTAAGCCATGCTCATCCTTAATAAAAATGATATTATTCAACATGTAAATTTGAATAAAAATCTCATACCAATAATAGAGGAGGCTTTCATAAGTTTATCAAAGGGATTGGTAATGATGCCACCTATAATGAGAATTGATATTGAAAAATATCATGGTGAATCAGATGTTAAAGCTGCATACATTGAGGGTCTTGATAGTTTTGCAATAAAAATCGCTTCAGGTTTTTTCGATAATCCAAAACTTGGTTTGCCATCTAGTAATGGACTGATGGTTTTATTAGATTCAAAGACTGGAGTTGTAAAATCTATTTTATTGGATGAAGGTTATCTTACAGATACTAGAACAGCTATAGCAGGAGCAATAGCTACAAAATATTTATCAAATCAAAATGCTAATTCTGTTGGTATTATTGGAGCTGGAATACAAGCGAGATTACAACTTCAAGCAATAATGTTAGTTAGAAAAATTAATAAAATAATAGTCTGGTCAAGAGATAAAATAAAAGCAAATCAACTTATAAAAAGCTTTAAAGATTTAGATTTAGATTTGCATGTAGCTTCTTCTTGCAAGGAATTGGCAAGTTTATCAGAAATAATCGTGACAACGACTCCTAGCAAAAAACCTCTATTAGAATTTGATTGGATAAAAAAAGGAACCCACATAACAGCAATGGGATCCGATGCAGAACAAAAAAATGAATTAGATCCTCATATGTTAAAATATTGTGATCAATATGTGCCTGACAATCAATTACAAACAAGTGTTTTGGGTGAATTACATCATGCTTTAAAACAAAATATAATTTCTTCTAAAGAAAAATTTAATGAACTTGGTGATATTATTAACGATCCAAGTTTAGGAAGAAAAAATAAAGAAGATATAACGATATGTGATTTGACAGGAACTGGCGTACAAGATACTGCAATAGCAAGATTTACTTATAATCTTTGTAAAACAAATAATTTAGGCATCAATATTTAATTTATGAGTCAAGAAATAATAAAAAAAACGTCTGATTACTTCAAATCAAAAGGAGTTGTATTGCCAAGTATAAGTGAACTTCAAGACCCTCAAATTATTAATAATGATGTTAAAAATTCTCTAAAAAAAATAAATAATAATGATATCAATCCTCTTAACCTCTTTAGGGTTCATTGGTTTAATAAAAGAGATCAATCAGGTTTTGGGAATGAGCCTGAATATATTGTGCTTCCAACAGAATTTACAGGTGTTAAGGCAAAGATAATTGTAAATATGGGACGATATTTTCCCTTAATAACAGCTCATAAAGTTTTGGCAGCTTATGGTTGTTTGCTTCCAAGAATATTAAATGGCACTTTTGATTATGAAAAACATAAAGCAGTTTGGCCTTCTACTGGAAATTATTGTAGGGGCGGAGTAGCAATATCTCGGATAATGGGTCTTAATAGTATTGCAATACTTCCTGAAGGAATGAGTAATGAGAGATTTGAATGGTTGAATAATTGGGTTGAAGATAAAAAAAATATCATAAAAACAAAAGGCACAGAAAGTAATGTTAAAGAAATTTATGATGCTTGTAATGAATTAAAAAAAGATAATCAAAATGATATTATAAATCAATTTGATGAGTATTATAATTACAGTATTCATCGTTCTATAACGGGTCCATCTTTTGAAAAATCATTTCTTAAAGTTAAAGGTAACAGTAATTTAACTCCTAGGTTTTACGTAAGTGCTTCAGGATCAAGTGGTACTCTAGCAGCAGGAGATTATCTTAAAGATAAATTACAGACGAAGATTGCAGTTGTTGAAGCTTTGGAGTGCCCAACTTTGCTTCATGGAGGTTATGGTGAACATAATATACAAGGAATTGGTGACAAACATGTTCCCCTTATTCATAATGTAATGAATACAGATTTTGTCGTAGATGTTTCTGATCAAGCTACCAATAATCTAAATATGATTTTTAATACTGAAATAGGAAAAAAGTTTTTAATTGAGAAAAAAAATTTTGAGCCTGATTTTGTTTCACGACTTCCTGAATTTGGCTTTTCAGCAATAGCAAATATATTGGCATCAATAAAACTAGCTAAATATATGGATTTAAATAGTGATGACGCAATTATAACGGTCGCTACAGATGGTGCGGATTTATACATGTCAGAGTTGAACAAGACCATTGCTGATTTTAAAAATAATTATGATGAAATAGTTTGTGCTGAACTATTTGGAAAACACTTATCAGGAATATCTACTGATAATATGCTAGAACTTTCTTACATGGATAAGAAAAGAATATTTAATTTAGGGTACTTTACTTGGGTAGAGCAACAAGGTGTAAGTCTTGAAGAATTTGAAAAAAGAAAAGATCAAAAATTTTGGAATTCACATTATGAATATATGCTTTCTCTAGACAATAAGATTAAAGAATTTAATAATATGTAGTTTATGAAAACTCAGTCATTACATAACCAATTAGTAGAATGGCGTCATGATCTTCATATGCACCCACAATTAAGTTTTGAAGAAGATTATGCTGCTGCAAAAGTGTCAACACTTCTAAAAGAGTTTGGAATAGAAGTTCATTCTGGAATTGCCAGAACTGGAGTGGTTGGAATTTTAAAAAAAGGAAATAGTTCAAAATCAATAGGTATAAGAGCTGACATGGATGCTCTTCCTATACATGAAACTAATAAGTTTAGTTATAAGTCCAAGTTTGATAACAGAATGCATGCATGTGGACATGACGGTCACACAACAATGTTATTAGGTGCAGCAAAATATTTATCAGAAAAAGGTAAATTTAACGGTACGGTATATTTTATTTTTCAACCTGATGAAGAGAATACATTCGGTGCAAGAACAATGATTGATGAAGGATTGTTTGATAAATTTAACATTGATGAAGTTTACGCTATGCACAATATTCCTAACATGGAAATTGGAACATTTGGTACAAGAAATGGAGCTATTACAGCCAGCGAAAATTTATTTGAAATTGAAATAAAAACTAAAGGTGGGCACGCTGCATTACCTCATATGGGGGTAGATGCAATAACTGTTGGTTCTCAAATAGCTGTAGCACTTCAATCGATAGTGTCTAGGAAATTAAATCCAGCAGACAATGGTATAGTGTCTATTACCGAATTTATAACCGATGGTAAAAAAAATGTTCTTCCAGGTATGGTAAAAATGACTGGTGACGCGAGAGCTTTATCAAAAGAAACAAATGAAAAAATTGCTTCAAAAATGTTACAAATTGTCGAAGGGATTTGCAATGCACATGGTGTTAATGGTAGTGTTAAATATGAAACAGCCTGTCCTGTAACTTTTAATTCAAAAAATCAAACTGAGTCTGCAACAAAAGCTGCAGTTTCTTTACTTGGTAGTGATAAATGTAATGGTAATATAGAACCACGTTTATTCTCAGAAGATTTTTCTGTTATGGCAAATGAAAAACCTGGCTGCTTTGTTTTAATGGGTAACGGAACATCAGAGCAGCATTCCAGACCTTTACATGCTGATAATTATGATTTTAATGACGAATTATTAGTCATAGGTTCTTCATATTGGACTGAATTAGTAGAACAACAATTGAAATAAATGTTTTCTGAAAACTTAAATAAACTAAAGAAAAAAATGTCTGAGAACAATATTGATCTCTCAATTATAACTGATGATGACTCGATATATTATTTCACAGGATACCATGACTTCCTTCATATGGATTTTTATCGACCAACATTATTAGTTGTTTCAAATGATCATAAAACTTATTTAATTACACCTCTTCTTGATGTTTTATTAGTACCAGAATCTTGTCCTGTAGATATGGTTGAAACATGGAATGATGGTATTGGAAATGAATGGAGAGAATTATTACCTCAAATCATCAATCAGCATAAAAATATTTTTATTGAAAAATTTAAAATTAACCCAATGGTTAAGAGTTATTTAGACGAATTACTTCAAGACCATCCTGGGGATTTAACTAAATTAATAGATAATATAAGAATGATTAAATCTAATCATGAATTGAATATAGCTCGTCATGCCGGCGAAGTTGGTATGGCTATGATGGAGGCAGCAAAAAAAACAATTGGCCATAATGTTCCTGAGTATGAGGTTGCACTTGCACAATCACAAGCTGGAACAAGAAAAGCTGCAGATCTTTTAAAAGAATTTTATCCTGATAATATCAATATGTCTCCAAATATTCACTTTTTACCTGTTATGACATCGGGTCATGATTTACCTAAAACTCACCATCGTGCTTCAACCAAAATTATAAAAAAAGGTGATCCCGTATTCGTATGTTATTGTGGTTCTACAAATTTCCATAGGTTTAAATTAGGTTTTGACAGAATATTTTGGGTAGAAGAAATTCAATCCGATGAACAAATAAAAGCTTTTGAGACTGCAGTTAAATCTCAAAAAGCTGCTCTTGAAATTCTTGGCCCTGGAGTAACAGCTGAAGAAGTTCATGCTGCTTATGCAGATACTATTCAGTCTGAGGGATACCCTTATCCTACATTTCGATGTGGAAGAGGTACAGGCTTTAGCTTTTTAGAGGAACCACAATTAGTAGTTGGTAATAAAACAGTACTGGAGCCTGGAATGGTATTTGCCGTTGATGGTGGGGCAAGTGCAAATAATTTTAGATCACAAGTTGGTGATAGTTTTATTATAACAAAAGATGGATACGAACAAATTACACATCATTCTAAAAAAATTGATGACCTAATAATTCCACATGGATGAAATCACAGTATTTAACACACATTGCTGTGGTGAAATTGGGGATGTAGTAACTGGAATTAAAGGCTTGAAGTTTAATTCACCTGAGGAAGCTTCTAAAAAACTTTTTTTAGATAAAAAATGGAGAAATTTTTTTTTAAATGAACCTCGGGGAGGGGTCTTTAAACATTGTAATATTATTTTAGAACCTTCAAATAAAAATGCAGATGCTGGATTTGTAATCATGGAACCAGAAGATAATCCTCCAATGAGCGGATCAAATGCAATTTGTGTAACGACAGTCTTATTAGAAAAAAATATTGTTCGAATGAAATATCCTAAAACCATGCTTACACTTGAAGCTCCCGGTGGTTTAATAAAAGTTGTTGCTGATTGTGAAAATAAGAAAGTTAAAAGTGTCACTTTAACTAATCTTGCCTGCTTTGCAGATAAAATAGATGTAGATTTAAAGACTAAAAATTATGGTACAATTAAAGTAAGTACTGCTTTTGGAGGTGACAGTTTTTTAATTTGTAATGCTAGTGATTTTAATCTTAAAATTGAACCAAAGAATGCAAATAAATTTGTAAATGTTGCTAAAGAATTATTGAAAGAAGCAAACGCATCTATAGGATTTGAACATCCTACTATTAAAGGATTAGACTATCTTTCCTTTTGCCAATTTATTGAACCCTTAAAAAAAAATAATCAATCATTACTTACAGGATTAAATACAGTTGTTATACGACCTGGGAAACTTGATCGTTCACCCTGTGGTACAGGCACTTCAGCAAGATTAGCAGTAATGAAAGAAAAAAATGAAATACAAATAAATGAAGAATTTATATCAAAGTCTATTATAGGATCTTCATTTAAATCAAGTATTGAAAAGGAAATTAAAATTAATAACAAAAATTGTATTATTCCAAAAATAACAGGTAGTGCATTTATTACTGGAAAACAAAGTTTATATATCGATAAGGATGATCCTTTTCCAGAAGGTTATAGATTAAATGACACATGGCCAGATTCATCAAGTTAACTGTGATTAAATAACACTAGCATGGCAAGTTAATTCATTTACTTTCATCAACTATTCTAATAATTAATAAAACAAATGACAAAATTTAATGCCTGGAATGTAATTAAAAACGGTTTAAATGGTCAGTCTTATTGGACTAGACAATGGCGTGATCCAGAACCAAAAAGTAGTTATGATGTTGTAATAATTGGTGGAGGTTTACACGGTCTTGCCACGGCATATTATTTAGCAAAGAATCATAATATAAAAAATGTAGCTGTCTTAGAAAAAGGCTGGATTGGTGGAGGAAACGCTGGACGTAATACAACTATTGTAAGATCAAATTATATGATGCCAGGCAACCACGAATTTTATGAACATTCTTTAAAGTTATGGGAAAATTTAAGTCACGAATTAAATTATAATGTAATGTTTAGCCAACGAGCTCATGTTTCGTTATTTCATAGCCCTGGTGCTAAAGATTCAGTTTCACGGATTTATAATATTATGCGACTCCACGGAACTGATGCAGAACTTTGGGATTTAAAAACTTTAAAGAAAAAAATTCCGCATTTAAATTATCATAATTCTAGATTTCCAATACTTGGAGCTGCAGTTCAAAAAAGAGCAGGCAATGCAAGACACGATGCAGTTGCATGGGGTTATGCAAGAGCTGCAGATACATTAGGTGTAGACATTCTTCAAAATTGTGAAGTTACAGGTTTCACAAGAAAGAATGGAAATATTGAAAGTATTCAAACTTCAAGAGGAATTATAAAAGGAAAGAAAATAGGATTTGCTGTTGCAGGCAATACTTCAGTATTATGGCAAATGGCAGAATTAGGCAACCTGCCAATTGAATCCCATAAACTACAAGCATTTGTATCTGAGGCTGTTAAACCACTTCTAGACCAGGTTGTTGTTTATGGTGTAGGTGGTGCGCATTTCTATATATCGCAGTCAGATAAAGGAAGCATGGTGTTTGGTGGTGATCTTGACTGGTATAAATCATACGCTCAAAGAGGAAATCTTCCTATGGTTCAAGATGTTGCCGAAGCGGCCATGGCAATATTTCCTTCACTTGGAAGAATAAGATTACTTCGTCATTGGGCAGGTGTTATGGACATGACAATGGACGGATCATTTTTTATTTGTAAAACGCCAATATCTAATCTCTATTTAAATGCTGGTTGGAATTATGGCGGTTTCAAAGCTAGTCCTGCATCAGGTTGGTATTTTGCCGACTTAATTGCAAATGAAAGCCCGCATAACTACGTGCAAAATCATAATTTAGAAAGATTTGAAAAAGGTATCAATATTGATGAACGTGGCGCAGGACCTGATCCAAAATTGCACGGTTAAATGATTAGAATCAATTGTCCTTATTGTGGTGAAAGAGATCATAGTGAATTTAGTTATGGAGGAGATGCAACAATCAATTATCCTTCGTTAGATGCATCAGAGAAAGAATGGACTGAAGCTATATTTTTCAGAAAAAATATAAAAGGTTTTCAATTTGAAACATGGCATCATTCTAATGGATGTAGAATGTGGTTGGTAGTTGAACGTTCTACTGTCACTCATGAAATAAAAAGTGTCAAACCATGCCATCCAGATTTACAGAAGGTTGTAAAAAATAATAAATGAAGACAAGAAGAATAGATAACTATGGAAAAATTAATAGAGATAAAATTTTATCCTTTAGGTGGGATAAAAAAAATTACAAAGGTTTTGAAGGAGATACTCTAGCATCAGCATTACTTGCAAATAATATTGGTATAGTTGGTAGAAGTTTTAAATATCATAGACCAAGGGGAATATTTTCTAATGGAGTCGAGGAATCCGGTGCTTTAGTTACTATTGGTTCAAAAGATAGAAGAGATCCAAATGTAAGAGCAACAACGCAAGAATTATATAATGGTTTGGAAGCAAGTGGTCAAAATGCATTTCCAAATGTAAATTTTGATCTAGCTGGAATAAATAATTATTTAGGTAGGTTTTTTGCAGCTGGTTTTTATTATAAAACTTTTATGGGAATACCTCCGCTTGAATGGGGTAAAGGAACAGCCATATGGATGTTTTTTGAAAAGTTTATTAGAAAAGCTGCGGGAATGGGAAGTGCTTCTGGGTTACCTGATCCAGATACTTATGAGCATGCTCATGATTTTTGCGATTTAATTGTAGTAGGATCAGGACCTGCTGGTGTTGCAGCTGCAATAGAGGCAGCAGAAAAAAAATTAGATGTTATTTTAGTTGAGCAAGATAGTCTTATTGGAGGAAATCAACTTGCAGAAAAAGATTTTGATAACTCGCAGATTAAAAATCAACTTGAAAATCTAGGCATAAAAATAATGACTAGAACTACTGCATTCGGATTATATGATAATTGCGTTGTTGGTTTATTAGAGAGAGTAACAGACCATATATCAGCTCCAAATGTAAACATTCCACGCCAAAGATTTTGGACCATTAGAGCAAAGCATATAATTGTTGGTGCTGGAGCAATTGAAAGACACATTGCATTTAATAATAATGATATTCCTGGTGTAATGACTGTAAATGCATCAAAGCATTATTTGAATAGATATGGTGTACTCACCGGAAAAAGAATTGTGATAGCTACGAATAATGATTCTGTTTATGAAACAGCAAATCAATTATCAGAAGCTGGGGCCAATGTAACTGTTCTTGATTCACGAACTAATTTTGAAATTGAGACAAATAAAAGTTTTGAAATTAGAAAAGGGTATGTACCTTATAATATTAATGGTTCAAAAAAAATTGATAGTTTAGATATATCAAAAAGTGAAACTATTAATAAATCTGAAACTATAGATTGCGATCAGGTTCTATTATCAGGTGGCTGGTCACCTGCTGTACATTTGTTATCTCACAGAGGCGTAAAGCCTAAATGGGATTATAACAATGCTTGTTTTTTACCAAGTGACACAAAAGAAAATATTACAATGGTAGGTTCCTCTAGAGGTTTATGGAATAAAAATGATTGTATTGCTTCTGGGATAGCAGGAACTACTGATGCGTTGAACCGTTTAGGTATTTCTAAAACAAATTATTTTTTCCCAAAACCTGGTGGATGGAAAAATCCCATACAACCACTGTATGAAGTAAAATATAAAAAATCTAGATCAAAAAGTTTTGTAGATTATCAACATGATGTAACAACAGATGACGTAAGACTCGCACATCGTGAAGGTTTCATTTCGGTAGAGCATCTTAAAAGATACACAACTTTAGGTATGGCAAACGATCAAGGAAAAATGGGAAATATCATTGGATTATCTTTAATGGCTGAACTTTTAAATAAAGAAATTCCAGAAGTTGGAACTACTGTATTTAGACCTCCTTATACTCCTGTATCTATAGGTGCCTTAAGCGGAAGAAATGTTGGAAAACATTTTAGGCCGTTAAGAGTAACGCCAATGCATAAATGGAATATTGATCATGGTGCAAAAATGATTGAAGTTGGATTGTATCAAAGACCTTGGTATTATCCCAAAGAAAATGAAACTTTAAGTGACTCTTATATAAGAGAAGCATCAACAGTAAGAAAAACAGTTGGAATTTGTGATGTAACATCATTAGGCAAAATTGCTATTCAAGGACCAGGCTCTACCGAATTTTTAAATAGAATTTATTCGAATGGTTTTTCAAAACTACAAGTTGGAAAAGCTAGATACGGTATCATGTTGCGTGATGACGGTATTGTAATGGATGATGGCACATCTTGGAGATTAGCAGAAAATGAATATTTTATGACGACGTCTACAGGTGAAGCTGCAAAAGTGATGTCATGGTTAGAAGAATTACTTCAAACTAGATGGACAGATCTTAATGTTAATGTGACTAGTGTTTCTGAACAATGGGCAGGCGTATCAGTTGCAGGACCTAAATCTAGAGAAGTTCTAAATAATTGTGTCGATGATTCTTTGGTTATAACAAATAATAAATTACCTTTTATGGGTGTTACTTCAACATTTCTTAAAGGTAATATTCCTTGTAGGATTGCAAGAATTAGTTTTTCCGGCGAATTAGCTTTTGAAGTTTATGTCAAATCAGATTTTGCTAATACTATGATGGACTTACTTTGGGAAAATGCAAAAAAATATGATGGATGTTTATATGGATTAGAAGCTTTAGGTGCACTTAGAGTTGAAAAAGGTCATGTAACAGCTGCTGAGCTTGATGGGAGGGTAACAATTGATGATGCAGGTTTAAGCAAAATGGCATCTACAAAAAAATCATATATTGGAAGCGCAATGAGAAAAAGAGGAGTTTTAAAAAATAATGATCGTGAAATTTTAGTAGGCTTCTTTCCTACAAACCTAAAAGAAACTTTTAATGCTGGAACTATTGTGTGTGAAAAAAATAATATTAAAGGACAGGGTATCGGAAGAATCACCTCAGTCACTTATTCTCCAGAACTTGGACATTGGATTGGAATAGGTTTTGTAAAAGGTGGTTTAGATAAATGGAAAGATACCACTTTAGTCGGCGCGGATCCTGTAAGAAATAAACAAATGAATTTAAAAGTTGTTTCACCACATATGATTGATCCTAAAGGAGAACGAATGTATGCATAGACATTCTGCACTAGAAACAATTTATAAGGTTGGAAAATATTCATCAAGTGAGAAACAATCTCTAACATTTAAAGAATTAAAAAGTTTAGAAATTTTGCAAATTGCTTGTTGGCCTGACAAAATTGATGAAATGAATAATTTAATATCAAAAGAACTAAAAATTAAAAATATTCCTAGTTTTAATAAAGGGATAATTTTTGAAAATAAATCATTATGGAGAATGGAACCTTTGAAATGGTGGCTATTTAATAAAGAAATTGAAATAAGTGAGCAAATCGCAACAATTTTAGACATGTCTCATGCTTTCACAGGTATTGAAATTACAGGAGATAATTCATCATTATTTTTAAATAGACATCTTCCAATTGATTTAAGAGCAAGGAATTTTCCAGATCTATCTTCTGCTAGCACAGCCATTCATCATGTCAGTGTTAAGTTATTTAAAATATCCTCTAATAATTACTGTCTATATATACCAAGAGGTTTTGCTTTATCAATTTGGGAGATCCTTCTTGAAACAGCAGATCAGTTTGGATACGAAGTATTAGAGAGATAGATAGATTATTTTAGGGTAACGGAAACTGGTTATAAACTAATTACTAATATATTTAGCGATTTGCATATAGTAAATTAATCATTTGCATCACCACCTCCGGCACCTTTTGCCCTAGATTCCTCTGACTCAGGAACAAAAGTTCTAAAAGCTATTTTAGATATTTCCTCCCAAGATTCTTTATCAGGATTAATACCCTTAGAGAGCAAGTTATTTATATTTGATGATGAAATATTAATATCTAACTTTTGTTCTTTTAAAATATTCTTTGTGAGTAAAAGATCAAAATTTCTTTGATAATTTGTAGAGATAATTTCTCTATTAACTCTAATATTTTTATTTGTTATTTGTACATAAACTTTTTGATCTAATAAAAATTGTGAATTGATATTTTTTTTGGCATATTTGTAAAGTAAGGGTATTAAGAATATAGGGTCACTACAATTTTTTAAAGTTAATTTAAAATTATCCCTTTTATCTATTTTTGATATTAAATAATCGATTAATCCTGGGCCTATCACCAAAAAAGATTTATTTTTACAATCAAACTCATCATTTATTTTTGACGGATCTATACTAGCATTAAAGGTGTTATCTAATTCCTCAATCTTAAATGTTAATAATTTGATTCCATCGAAACCAAAAACTTCAAGCCATGTTGTAATAAATGCAGCATCCTCATCTGATCCATAAGTGAATCCTAATCCTGAAAAAGCTCGTTGTGTATTAGTGAAGACTTCATAGTAAGAATAACTCACAGATGTTAATATGTATTCATTGTTGCAAAACCCCATTCATCAACATTTTTATTATTTAGATCTGATAAATAAGGGGCTCCAGAAAAAAAACTTACTCTTAACCATCTATCCGACTTTGGATCATAACGATTAGCTCCAAAAAAGGATAATTTAAATCTTAACATATCAATTGGCATTGTTTTTTTATCGAGAACATTATCTTGAACTTCTGAAAAAGGATAATTTTTTAAAGATTGAATTCTCTTAACAATTCCTCTGTATTCTGGATGCATTAACAAAAATTCACAAATTAATTGATTTTCATGTACATTTTTTATTTGCTTAAATAAATCATTAACCATTTTTGCAATTCCTAAATTTTGCTCCAATTCACTTCCTTGTTCATTATATCTTTCACCCAGTCTAGGTTCTAACTTAGCTGCTGAAACATACCAAAATAAATAATTGCTATCTTTATTATTAAAATCAATATTTTTTATCCAAGTATATTTATCATTGATTATTTTTTTTAAATCTCCAATAGATTGATTTCCATCAATATCCATTATCTCCTCATCTGCCATATCTTCTGCTAAATCTTCTGATATTTGAGGATACAATTCAATTAGTTGTACTCTTGCAATTTCCTTAGTATCATTATTAAAATTCGAATCACAATAATCTAATATATCTAACCATTTAAATTTTTGAGAAAGATCTATGTCATTAATGTAGGAAATATATTTTTTTAAATCTTCGGTAGTTAATTTATTTTTATTAATTTGGAATTCATCACTTGTGTTAACTTCTTCAAGATAATTTAAAGCTTTATTCAAAAGTTTTTTATATTTTTCGAAAACTATATTATCTAACTCAATTTGAGAAATTTCTTCTAATGTCTTTGAGTACTGTTTCATCCACTTATTAATCAACTTTGGATGTTTAATGATAAAAGGTGCCATACCTAAACCTGTTGAATTACCAATACCTAAATGTTGTTTAATTTTTCTATCTAACTTTACTGCTTTTTTTGGATTAATTTGCCTTGCAACATGTTCAACTAATTCAATACTAAATTCTCTAATTAAATAAACTGATAACATTTCTGCTCTAAAGGGTTGATTGAAAACAGTTGTATTTTTTGTGTTAGTAAAATCTGATAATCCAAATTTACCACTACCATAAACAGCAGTAGTTCTTAGTAAATATCCAACTTTATTTATTTCATAAATATCTGGCTGATTACCATTTGAAAGACAATCGACAACATACTGAAACAATCTTACACTTTTATTGGCTCTGCTAAGAATTAATTCATTTGGAGAATTACGACCTGATTCTTGAAGGGGAATTGTTTTTTTTAATCTATTTAGATCTTGATCAGATAATTTACCTACATGTAACGTATAGGCTGTATCCCATTTACTAGCGATAACTCTATCACTTCTATCCTTATCATCTAGAAAAGCAGAGAAACATACAAGTGAATAAGTTTGTTTATTAATAATTATTTCATAAACAACCGTACCGAAACCATCTTTATCTAAATCAAATTTTGACTTATGTATTTCCCAGTTGTCGTTAATTAATCTTCTTAACATACTTCTGGAAAAACTAAGCCGAGAAGGATAGCGTGAACCCATTCTTGATAGTTTCATGTAGTTATCGTTTTCTCTTACTTTTTGTAACATTTATTAAATATCTATAGTTAATTTTGGTTTTTTCATTAATAGAAGTATTAATCTATGTCAAAAATAAGTGAAGATATACTTCTAATTGATGGATTGGAATATTGTAACTGGAATAGGGAATTATTTGAAAATGCCCACCAAGCTGGATTAACTGCAATCCATGCGACATTAGTGTATTGGGAAAATACTGAAGAGTCCTTTGAAAAAATAAATTATTGGCACCGTCTTTTTAAAGAGCATCATGATATTATTGCTCACGCAAAAACTACCGAAGATATTTTGGATGCTAAAAAAAATAATAAAGTTGCAATTATTTTTGGTTTTCAAAATTCTGCTCCAATTGCCAACGATATATTTTTAATTGAAAAATTTTTTGAAGCAGGTGTGAGATTTATGCAACTCACCTATAATAATCAAACCCCACTTGCTGGAGGATGTTTTGAACCTAAAGACTCAGGTGTTTCACGATTTGGAAAAGCTGTTATTGAAGAAATGAATAGACTTGGAATGATTGTAGATTTAAGTCATGCAGGAAAGCAAACTTGTCTTGATGCTATTGAAGTCTCAAATAAACCTGTGGCAATTTCTCATGCTAACCCAAATTTCTTTCATAAATCTAAAAGAAACATTGATACTGATATTTTACAAAAACTTATTAAAAAAAATGGTTTTATTGGGTTAAGTTTATATCCTTACCATCTTAAAAATTTAGGTGATTGTACCATAGAAGATTTTTGTGAAATGATTAAGGAGCTTGTAAACCTAATTGGTGAAGACAATATTGGAATAGGGTCTGATCTTTGTTTAAATTGGTCTGATGATGTAGTTATGTGGATGAGAAATGGAAAGTGGACCAAAAATATCGACTATGGAGAATCTAAAGATAAAAATCCAAAATGGCCTAAGTTACCAAGTTGGTATAAGCAACCAAGTGATTTAAATAATTTATTTAATTTAATGTGTGAAAATAATATTCCAGAAAAAGTTTGTACAAAAATAATTGGTCAGAATTGGTTTAATTTCATGAAAAATCAATTTTAGTTTCTACGACTAATAAAAGAAGCTGATAATAAACTTATTATTACAATCGAAGCACCAATCATTTGATAGGTTTCTAAATTTTCTTTTAATAAAAAAACAGCCCCAAGAACACCTACTACTGGTTCTAAATATAAAAATAAAGCAGTATATGATTGTCCAATCTTTGGGATAGCAATTAATTGTGACAAAAGTGCAAAGCTATAACATACCGAAGGAATTAAAATTAAAAGATAAATATTGATATCAAAATTAAAATTTAAAGAAAAAAATATTTTTAATATTACAAAGAAGAAAATAGTATTAAAAACATTTATAAAGATACTAATTGGTATTGGTGAAATACCTTTAATAGACATTTTTTGATTTACTATAATCATACTAGTTGAGCCAAGTGATGCAAGAAAAGCTAAAAGAATACCTATTATATTTATGACTTTAAAAGATGGTCCTATAACTAAAATAATTCCTAAAAATGTAACAAAAAAGAGAATCTTTACAGTTAATGAAATTTTTTCTTTATCGACAATTATAGAAAATAAAAGAACATATATTGGATAGAGGCAAAAAATAAGAATTGTTAAACTAACTTCAATAAATATAACTGAAGTCAATAACCCAAGTGTTAATAATATAGAACCAGCTGATATAGATAAAAAGTATTTTAGGTTCTTTTTAAAAATTTCTAATAGATTCTTTTGATAAGGAATAAAAGGTAATATAATTATCGAGGCAACTGCGTAACGTAAAAAAATAGTTAATGCTACAGAGGCTCCTGAATTATATGCTATTTTTGTAGTAGGACCAATTAAGCCAAACAAAATTCCAGCAACTAAAGCAAAAATCACTCCAAATATGAACATTTTTTAAATTAACTTTTGACTATTTGTTTTCATGCAGTTATTCAAGCTTCATTACAATATTTATTATGAATGACACATCTCAAAGTTTCGTTAAATTTGAAAAGATCGATAAAAGTTATGATGGAGAAGTATTAGTAGTAAAAAACTTAAACTTGGATATTGCTAAGGGTGAGTTTGTAACAATGTTGGGTCCATCAGGATCGGGTAAAACAACAACCTTGATGATGTTAGCTGGTTTTGAAACACCTACAAACGGTGAAATATTTTTAGATACTAAACCAATAAGTAAAATACCTCCCTATGAAAGAGAAATTGGAATGGTATTTCAAAACTATGCTTTATTTCCCCATATGACTGTTGCTGAAAATTTATCATTCCCTCTAGAAGTGAGAAAAATTTCAAAACCAGATATTAAAGAAAAAGTGCAGAAAGCTCTTGATATGGTTGAGTTAGGTAATTTTGGTACTAGATTTCCTGCTCAATTATCTGGTGGACAACAGCAAAGAGTTGCTTTGGCAAGAGCGCTTGTATTTGAACCTCGCCTTGTATTGATGGATGAGCCTTTAGGTGCTCTCGATAAGAATTTGCGTGAACAGATGCAATACGAAATAAAACATATTCATGATAGAATTGGAATAACAGTTGTCTATGTTACGCATGATCAAAGCGAAGCTTTAACAATGTCTAATAGAATTGCAGTATTTAATGATGGCGTTGTACAACAATTATCTACACCTGATATCTTGTATGAAAAACCTGAAAATTCTTTTGTTGCAAAATTTATAGGTGAAAATAATACACTTAATGGTGTTGTTAGGGAAGTGAATGGATCCTCATGTACTGTTGAGTTAGATGGTGGATTTGGAATGGTTAAAGCGTTAAAAATTAATGTGAATGAAGTTGGAGAGAAAACTCAACTATCTATTAGACCAGAACGTGTTTCAATAGACAATTCAGCATCTGGTTCCAACAATTTTTCAGGAAAAATTGAAGAATTAATTTACTTAGGTGATCATATTAGGGCTAGGCTTGATGTTTGTGGAAATAATGAATTTATAGTCAAGGTTCCAAATGAAGGAAGTTTTAATCATAAAGAAGGTGACCAACTTAAATTAAGCTGGAATTCTGAGGATGTTCGAGCATTAGATCTGTAATTATACTTTTTTCTTTATATTTAGCCAAAATTTTTTACTTTTACCCCTTTTTTTTCATTTAACGACATGTTATTACATTCGCATTACGGACATAATCTTAAGATTAAATAATTAAAAATAGGAGGATATATATGTCTAAATTTTTAAAAGCCTTCTTATTTGTGTCACTTGTATTTGCTCCTTTTGCAGCTAGCGCTGTAACGGTTGCATCATGGGGTGGTGCTTATACAGAAAGTCAACAAAAAGCTTATGCTGATACATACTCTGATCCTAGCTCAATTGTATTTGAAAACTACAACGGAGGTTTAGGTGAAGTAAGAGCTCAAGTAGAAAGTGGAAGTGTTACTTGGGATTTAGTAGATGTTTTACCATCTGATGCAATAACTGGATGTGATGAAGGATTATTTGAAGATATTTCAAGTGAAATTGCTACTTTAGGTGTTCCTGGTCCTGACGGTGAGTCGATTGCAGAAGATATGGAAAATAATGGTCTTGAATACCACTCTGGTTGGGACTGTTGTGTACCACAAATCTTTTGGACATACGTAGTATTTTACGATCCAGATGCATTCCCAGGTGAAAAACCAGACAGTATGGCAGATTTTTTTGATACAGAAAAATTTCCTGGCAAAAGAGGTATTCATACTTGGGCAACAGGTATAATCGAAAAAGCAATGGTTGCAGATGGAGTAAGTCCAAATGCAGTACCAACTGTTTTAGCTAACCAAACAGGTGCTATTGATAGAGCATTTGAAGTTATGGACAGAATTAAGGACGATGTTGTTTTCTGGTCTGCTGGTTCACAACCACTTGAATTAGTAAAAAGTGGTGAAGTTATTATGGCTATTGCATATAACGGTCGTGTAGGTGCAGCAAATTTAGCTGAAGGTGAAAACTTTGAGTATATTTGGGAAGGTCAGGTTTTAGATCAAGAGTATCTTTGTCTAACTGCTGGAGCTCCTAATAGAGATGCAGCTATTGACTTTATGATGCATGCTTCAACTCCTGAAGCTCAAGCTGAACAAGCTAAATATATTACATATGGACCAATGAGAGCATCTGGTATCCCAATCATTCAAAATAATGAGCCTTGGGGACCAGGAGGTGTTGATATTATGCCTCACATGCCTAACACACCAGAACGTTTAAAAGTTTCAATCGTAAGTGATCCTCAATGGTGGTCAGATTACGGTGCAGAAATTAATGAGCGTTATGCTGCTTGGATGGGTAACTAAGCTTGAAAAAATAAAATTTGTAATTTAATCTAAAGGCGAGAATTATCTCGCCTTTTTATTTGGAGGTTCCTATTTCTACAGCGGAATTATTAACAACAGACGGAATTCCACTCAAACAAAGTCTTCGTAAGGCTGAAAGAAGAAATAAACTTCGTGCATTTCTTCTTGTTTTTCCTTTACTCCTTTTCATTTTTGTAACTTTTGTAATGCCTATTGGAGATATGCTTCTTAGGAGCGTTGATGATAGTCAAATTAATTCAGTTTTTCCTAACACTTTTGATGAATACAAAAATTGGGATAAAGGAGCTGACGAACTACCACCTGAAGAAGTATATAAAAGTCTTTTTTTTGAATTAGCTAATGGAGACAAGAGACAAATAGGTAAAGCCTTAACAAGAATGAATTATGCAAAATCTGGTTGGAAAAGTTTAATAAAAAAAACAACTAGAGAAATAAAAAAAATTGTAAAAAAAGGTGAAGAACCAGTTTCTTATAAGGATACATTTATTAATATAAATAAGCTGTGGGCGGATCCAACTTATTGGTACTCATTTAATCAAATGGTAAAAGATAGATCTTCAATTTATTATTGGAATGCTCTCGATAGAACATTTGATGAAGATGGAGATGTCGTTTTACAAGATGAAAAAAGAAGAATGTATATTAAAACGTGGCTTAGAACTTTTAAGGTAAGTATATATGTAACAATTTTTTGCCTAATTCTTGGTTTCCCAGTTGCTCATCTCTTAGCTAATTTACCTCTAAGATACAGCAATCTTCTGATGATTTTTGTATTACTTCCATTTTGGACCTCTTTACTTGTGAGAACAACAGCATGGATTGTAATGCTTCAACAAAATGGAGTTATAAATGGAATTTTAGTTTGGCTAGGCGTTATAAGCGACGATGGTCGAATACAAATGGTTTATAATGAAGTTGGAACATTAATAGCAATGACTCAAATTTTATTACCATTTATGATTTTACCTTTGTACAGTGTAATGAGGGTTATTCCAAAAAGCCACATGAGAGCTGCTCAAAATTTAGGAGCAAAACCTGTAACTGCATTTTTGCGAGTTTACTTACCTCAGACTATTCCTGGTATAAGCGCTGGTGGTTTATTGGTTTTTGTACTTGCCATTGGGTATTTTATAACACCTGAATTAGTTGGCGGAAAAGATGGTAAATTGATTGGGAGTTGGATTGCTTATCATTTAAAAACAACACTTAACTGGGGATTGTGTGCTGCTCTTGGCGCTATACTTCTTGGTATAATGCTGATCTTCTATTGGCTTTACAATAAAATTGTCGGAATAGACAACATAAAGTTAGGATAACAGTATGGCTCTCCCAAGTTACGCATCACCCGTTCAAAGAACCTACTATTATTTTTACTTATTTTTTTGTACGGTAGTTTTCTTTTTTTTAATAGCTCCACTATTTGCAATTATTCCAATATCTTTTAGTGTTTCTCCTTTTATGGTTTTTACTGAAGGAATGCTTGCATGGCCTCCTGATCCAGAAGCATGGTCAATTAGATGGTATAGAAATATGATTGGTGATTGTAGTGCTGATGTTGTTTCCTCTACTGTTCCTTGTTCAACAAAATGGATGAAAGGTACAGTAAATAGTTTTTATATTGGTATCATAGCAACTGTTATTGCTACAGCCTTAGGCACATTAGCCGCATTAGGATTAAGTAGGCCACACATGCCATATAAAGGTTTGATAATGGCAATCTTAATTTCACCAATGATCGTTCCACTAATTATAACAGCTGCAGGAATGTTCTTCTTCTATGCAAGAATAAATCTTGTTTATACTTTCACAGGTGTAATTCTTGCACACGTTGCTCTTGCTACACCCTTCGTAGTAATTACTGTAACGGCAACATTAGTTGGTTTTGATATGAATATGGTAAAAGCTGCACAAAGTTTAGGTGCTAAACCAATGAGAACATTTTTTAAAGTCATTATGCCGTTGATTTTACCAGGTATTATATCAGGAGCTTTATTTGCTTTTATTACATCCTTTGATGAAGTTGTTATAGTTATGTTTATGGCAAGTATTGATCAGTTAACTATTCCAAAACAAATGTGGGCCGGAATACGACAAGAAATTAGCCCTGTTATTTTATGTATGGCAACATGTTTAGTACTTCTTTCTATATTCTTATTAACTACAGTTGAAGTACTTAGAAGAAGATCTGAAAAACTCAGAGGTATTAAAGCTCGATAGAACAGTGAAGAACATTGCTGTTATTGGTGCTGGTATAGTTGGTATATGTAGCGCATATTTTTTAAAAAAATCTGGATTTAATGTAACTTTAATTGACAGGGAACAGCCTGGCTCAATGACAAGTTTTGGGCATGCTTGTACTTTTGCAGACTATGCAAATGTTCCTGTAAATTATCCTGGATTGATTTGGGATATACCATCAATGCTCTTAAGAAAAGATGGACCTTTGGCAGTTGATTTTTTTTATATTTTAAAGAACTTGCCTTGGGCAATAAGTTTTTTAAAAAATTGTAAAAAAGAAAAAGTTAATGAAATAGCAAACTCTCTCACCAACCTATTGAAACACTCACAAATTTCTTACGATGAAATTTTTCAAGATGTAAATGTAAAAGAATATATTAGCTATGAAGAAAATCTTTATCTTTTTGATTCAAAAAAATCTTATGAAAATTATGAATACGCAAATATTATTAGAAAAAATAATAACGTTAAAGTAAGAAATTTAAATAAAGATGAAGTTAAAGAATTAGAACCAAATTTAGCTGATGTTTATTATTCTGGGCAAGTCTTTACTGGATCAAGACACACAACAAATCCATTAGCAATAAGTACTAAGATTTTTAAAAAGTTTTTAGAACTAGGTGGTGTTTATATAAATCAAAATATAAAAAATTTAACACAGAAAGAAAAAAATATAGAATTATTTTTAGAAAATAAAAAACTTAAATTTGATAAAATAATTGTAAGTGCTGGTGCTTGGTCTAATCAAATTGCAAATAAGCTTGGAGATAAATTCCCTCTTGATACCGAAAGAGGGTATCACCTTTTATTTGAAACTGAAGAGAAATTAATAAATCGTCCCGTTGCTTGGTCTGAGTCTGGATTTTACTTAATACAAATTCATGATGGTATAAGAGCTGCTGGCACAGTTGAAATAGCAGGTTTAAATAAACCACCTAATAAAAAACGTCTTGAAATGATAGAAAGACAATCAAGAAAGGTTTTACCCCAATTGAAAGAAGTAAGATCAACATGGATGGGTAGAAGGCCTACTTTACCAGACTCATTACCTGTTATTGGAAAGTCTCGCAAAAATAATAATGTCATTTATGCATTTGGACATCAACATATTGGCTGGACTTTAGGAGCTGTTACGGGAAAAATTATTGATAGTTTATCAAAAGATCAACTGCCTAATATAGACATTAGTGATTATTCTCCTGGTCGATTTTAACCTAAACTAATACCAACATTTTTGACTTGAAGATAAGATTTAAGTCCATCTACTCCTTTTTCACGGCTATATCCTGATTGTTTATAACCTCCAAAAGGAGTTGCATGATTTCCGGTAAACCATTTGTTTACATATACTTGACCAGCTTCTAATTTGCTTGCAGTCCAAGATGCTTTTTTAAGATCTTTTGTAAAAACTCCAGCACCTAAACCATACTCAGTATCATTCGCAATATCAATTGCTTCTTCTTGATCTTCATATTCAAGAACCGAGAGTACCGGACCAAAAATTTCTTCTCTGGCTACAGTCATACTTTGTTTAACATTGTTTAGAACTGTTGGTTCCATAAAATATCCATCACGTTCTAATCTTTTTCCTCCATATGCCGCTTCTGCTCCTTCTTGGATTCCTGATCTTGCATAACCTTCAACTTTTTGAAGCTGATTTTCTGATATAACTGGAGTTAGGTCTGTATCTTTTTCTATACCAGGTCCAATTTTTAACGATTTACTCATATCAACAAGCTTATCTACTAATTCATCTTTGATTGATTTATGAACTACCAATCTAGACATCGCTGTACAAATTTGTCCTGCAACACTAAATATTCCTGAACGTGCACTCTCTAAAACTTCATTTAGATCTGCGTCAGGGTATACTATACCAGCTGACTTACCACCTAATTCAACTACAGCAGGTATAGCTTTGTCAGCACAAGCATGAAGTATCTTTTTTCCAGTTGCAACTGAGCCTGTAAATACTACGTGATTTACATCTTCATGAGATACAAGATAAGATCCTGCTTCATTCCCATATCCACAAATTATGTTTATTAATCCTTCAGGTACTCCAGCATTTTGTATTGCTTTAGCAAAAACTGTTGCTGACAAGGGGGTTAATTCTGCAGTTTTTATAATTGTTGAATTTCCTGTAGCAAAAGAACATGACAGTGATCTTCCAATCATTGATAATGGAAAATTCCATGGCACAACATGTGCTGATACACCAAATGGTTCTAAAACTGTGTAATCAAAAACATTTTTTGCAACAGGTATTGTTTTACCCTCAAGTTTATCTGTTAAGCCTGCATAATAATCAAACATATCTGCTACATCATTGAATTCTTTAATTGCTGAAGCGATATTTTTTCCATTTTCATAACAAAGAAGCTCACCACCTTCTTTTGAAACCTTTCTTGTCTCTTCTGCAATTTTTCTCATTAGTTTCGCTCTTGAAAGTAAAGGCATATCTACAAGTACTCTGCTGTTATAAGAATTTTTAGCTGCTTCAACCGCAAGATCAACTTCATTTTTTTTTGCACATGAAATTTCGCCAATGATTTTACCATTTGAAGGATCATCAACCTTTATTGTTTCTTTGGACTCACTTTCAATCCATTTATTATTTATAAAATTCTTATATTTTTCCATTTTCTGCGTTTTTTAATCAATTATTTTTGTTTCATTCTTTATCATTTAGGATATGAAAATGATACAAATTTAATTTTAAGAAACATGAGTATTACATTTAATCAGTTAAAAAAACTAATAACAAAAAAAGAAATAGATACAGTTTTAGTTTGCGTATCAGATATGCAAGGTAGACTAAATGGTAAAAGAGTTACCGGAAAAGCTTTTATTGATTATGTTTATAAAGAAACGCATATGTGCGATTATCTCTATACCGTTGATATGGATATGTTTACTGTACCCGGATATAAATCTTCTTCATGGGAAACGGGTTATGGAGATATGACTGTAATTCCAGATCTCAAAACGATAAAGATAGCAAATTGGTTAAATAAAACAGCTATAGTAATATGTGATTGTTTAGACCATTCAGGAAAAAAACCACTTATTCATTCAACAAGACAGATATTAAAAGATGTTTTAGCTAAGGCGGACAAAATGGGATTTCAATCTATGGTTGGTTCAGAATTAGAATTTTTTCTTTTTAATCAAACTTATGAAGAAATTCATAATAATAATTATACAAAACTTAAAGAGTCTTCTTGGTATATTGAAGACTATATGATTTTCCAAACTACGAAAGAAGAGGATGTGATGCAGGAATTAAGGAATTCTCTTCTAGATAGTGGAATTTATGTAGAATGTTCAAAGGGTGAAGCAGCTCCAGGACAAGAAGAAATCAATGTTGTTTTTTCTGATGCATTAAACATGGCTGACAATCATATTTTAATTAAAAATGCGACAAAAGAAATTGCTTATAAACATAACAAAGCAGTAACCTTTATGGCTAAATATAACAAAGAAGTTTGTGGAAGTTCATGTCATATTCATAACTCTTTATTCGATAAGAAAACAAAGAAAAATATTTTTTATAACCCTAAGGATAAATATGGAATGTCTGATATTTTTAAAAGTTATCTTGCGGGACAAATTAAATTATTACCAGATATTTCAATTTTTTTAGCGCCAAATATTAATTCTTATAAAAGATTTCAAGATGGATCATTTGCTCCTACAAAATCTGTTTGGGGCATTGATAATCGTACTGCTGGGTTTAGACTAGCTGGTCATGGATCATCCATAAGAATTGAATGTCGAGTCCCAGGAGCAGATGTGAATCCTTATCTTTCTTTTGC
>CACMRK010000001.1 GCA_902616075.1 uncultured Alphaproteobacteria bacterium | reverse complement strand
AAAAACAAGTGTTTCAAAAAGAAATATGAGAAGGTCTCATGATTCCTTAAAAAAAATAAATATTATTTTAGATAAAGACTCTGGTGAACCTAGATTATCCCATAGAATTGATCTTTCTACAGGCATGTATAAAGGTCGTGAAATCTTAAAAAAGAAAACAAAAGAAAATAATTAAAATAATGTCTGATAGGCAAGTGATAATTGCCATTGATGCAATGGGTGGGGAAAATAGCCCATATAAAGTCCTAAAGGGTGTGGAAATTTTTCTTCAAGAAGAAAAGAATACAAAAATATTATTTTTTGGAGATGCAATACTAATTAATCAAATAATAAAAAAAAATAATTTAAATATATTTAATTTTGAGATTGTAAATACTCAAGATGTGATTACTGATGAAGACAACGTTAATACTATTTTAAGGTCAAAAAAAAATAGTAGTATTTATAAAGGATTAGAGTTTGCAAAAAAAAATGAAAATGCTGGTTTTGTGTCTGCTGGTAGTACTGCTGCTTTAATGGTTCTTTCTAGACTGCATATGGGTATGATTGAAGGTATTGATAGACCAGCTATTTGTTCTTTAGTGCCTAACAAAAAAAATTATTCAATAATGTTAGATTTAGGCGCAAATGTAATAGTAAGTGGATCAAATTTATTTCAATTCGCTTTAATGGGCTTTTGTTATTATTCAATAATTAACAAAAATAAAAAACCAAAAATAGGTATTTTGAATATTGGAACAGAAAATAATAAAGGTTTAGAATTTCTTCAAGAAGCATCAGATTTGATTCTTTCTAGTTTTTTAAAAGAATACTTTGTAGGATTTATAGAGCCAAATAAAATAACATCAGGTGATTGTGATATTATTGTTTCTGATGGTTATACTGGGAATATTATGCTCAAATCTGCAGAAGGGATTTCTAATTTTATAACATCAAATTTAAGAGAAATTTTTAATAAATCATTTATTAATAAAATATCATATAAATTAATTGAGAAAGATTTAAAAAAATTAAAGGATCAAGTTAATCCAGATATATATAATGGCGCAACTTTAATTGGTTTAAACGGCATTTCAGTTAAAAGTCATGGAAATGCAAACCCTGTTGCATTTAGTTATGCATTGAAACAGTGTCATAATTTTATTAATAATAATCTAAATAAACAAATTATAAAGTCTGTAAAAAATATTTAATGAATAAACTAAATATATCTAGAGATGAAATTGCTGAAGCTATGCAAAACGAATTTGGTTTTAATAGAAAACAATGTTTAGATATTGTGAACGATATTATTGATATAATAATAGATGGACTTCAATCTGATAAAAAGGTTAAAATTCATAATTTTGGAACTTTTACAATGAATAATAAAAAAAGTAGAATAGGTAGAAATCCTAAAACTAAAGAGGAATACAACATTTCAAGTAGAAATGTTGTAACTTTTAAAGCTAGTAAAATATTACTAAAGTACATCAATAATAAAATAAATGATTTATAAAAAATATCTAAACATATCAGAAGTATCAAAAATACTTCAGCTTAAAGAGCATACAATTAGATATTGGGACTCAATTGATCCAAAAACTAATAAATACAGAATTGATGGCATTTCTACAAAAAGTAAGGGCGGCACAAGGTATTTTAATAAAGAGAATATAAAAAAATTAGAAAAACTAAAAAAAATTCTTTATGAAGGAAATAAGCAAAATTATTCTATTAAATTAGCTGATAGAATACTTTCTTCTAAGTCTAAAATACAGACAACTAATGATCAAAATAGTAATAATCTTCAGCAGTCAGATAATTATAAAAAAATTGAACAGATTCTTAATAAAATAAGAATATTGTTGAAAAATGAAGATCAAATTTAATTAAAAAAAAAATATATATATATATCAATAACTTAAATAAACAATTTATACAAAAAATAAGAAAAAAAAAGTTATTTTTAATGTTTTATTTGTTCGTCAATTAAAATATATGAACCTCATCTTATTAGTAAGGAAACAAACTATAAGGAGTTTTTATGTTAAATAAGACTAGTCTAATAGGTATCATTGCTGCAACTATTGCTTTTATAGCAGTTCCAGCATTTGCTGCCGATACTTTCTTAGGTGAAGGTGATTTCGTAGGTATTACATTCTGGATTGTATCAATCGGAATGTGGGCATCTACCATTTTCTTCTTTTATGAAGGAATGAGAGTTTCTGCAAAATGGAGAACTTCAATGGTAGTAGCAGGGCTAATTACTTTTATAGCTGCTGTTCACTACATGTATATGAGAGACTTTTGGGTTGCTACAGGTGAATCTCCAACAGTATATAGATATATTGATTGGATTTTAACTGTTCCACTTCAAATGGTTGAGTTCTTTTTAATTTTAGTTGCTGCTGGTGCGGCTGTTTCTAGTGGTGCTTTCTGGAGACTTCTAGTTGGTACACTTGTAATGGTTGTAGGTGGATATCTTGGTGAAGCAGGTCATATTTCGGTATTACTTGGTTTCATTATTGGTATGATCGGTTGGGCTGTAATCATTTGGGAAATATTCCGAGGTGAAGCAAGTCAGGCTGCTACAACTAAAGAATCAGTAACATCTGCATTTAATGCAATGAGACTAATTGTATTAGTTGGATGGGCAATCTATCCACTTGGATATGTATTCGGTTTAATGATGGGTTCAGTTGATGCTGATACTCTAAACTGGATTTATAACCTAGCAGATTTTATTAACAAAATCTTATTCGGTTTAATTATCTGGAACGCTGCTGCTAAAGACTCAGCAACTGCATAATTAAATACTTAAATATTGTTAAAAAACCCTCTATTTAGAGGGTTTTTTTTATTATAATATTGACTTAATTTTTTAATATATGTATTTGGGCACGCGATGAAAACATTCACTTTAAAAAAAAATGATATTAAGAAAAAGTGGGTCTTAATTGATGCACAAGATGCAGTTTTAGGAAGACTTGCCGTTATTTCTGCAAATATACTAAGAGGTAAAAATAAACCTGAATATACACCTAACCAAGACTGTGGAGATAATTTGATTATCATCAATTCTGATAAAATTCATCTAAAAGGCAAGAAAGCTGATAATAAAATATATTACAGACATACTGGATATCCTGGTGGAATTAAAGAGACAACTCCTAATAAAATGAAGGAAAAAAACAAATCTGATGAAATGATCAAGCTTGCAATAAAAAGAATGATCCCAAGAGGGCCCTTAGGAAGACAGCAATTATCCAACTGCAAGATATATAGAGATGAAAATCATAAACATGAGGCGCAAAACCCTCAAATAATTGATATAGCTTTAATGAATAAAAAAAATAAAATCTAACTATGGAAAATCAAGAAAATCAAATTGAAAATATTTTAGATAATAAAGAAAGAGCTTATGCTACTGGAAAAAGAAAAAATTCTATTGCTAGAGTCTGGTTAAAAAGAGGTAGTGGTGAGATTAAAATTAATGGTAAGCCTTTAGATAAATACTTTTCAAGACCTGTTCTACAAATGATTGTTAACCAACCTTTAGATGTTGTGAAAGCTGATAATTCATATGAGATTATGGCTTCCGTTAAAGGTGGGGGGCTTTCAGGTCAAGCAGGTGCTATCAGACATGGTATTAGTAAAGCACTGAGTCTTTACGATCAATCAAATAGACCGCCTTTAAAAAAAGTTGGTTTTCTAACAAGAGATCCTAGAGTAGTTGAAAGAAAAAAAGCTGGTTTAGCAAAAGCTAGAAGAAGTTACCAATTCTCTAAAAGATAAATTCTCATGAAAAATAAGATTAAAATAGCCGTTTTAGGCTCAACTGGCTATGTTGGTATGGAGTTAGTAAAAATTCTATCAAATCATTCTTATGTAGATATAAATTTTCTAGGATCAGAAACTATACATGGTAGTTATCTAAATAATATTGATAATACAAAAGAATTTAATCAACTTCCTCTTTTACTGCCAAATGATAGTTTTAATCCTGAAGATAGTGACTTTGTATTCTTAGCTTTACCTCATGCAGTATCTAATAAATATGTAAAAAAATATTTTAATAAAATTAAAATTATAGATTTATCAGCAGATTTTAGACTAGATAATTTTGATGTTTATAAAAGCAATTATGGTAATGAACATGATTGCAAAGAGTATTTAAAAAATTTTGTTTACGGTCTTGCTGAAATAAATAGAGATAAAATCTTTAGCTCTAAAAATATAGCAGTTCCCGGATGCTATCCAACCTCAATTCTGTTACCATTAATTCCTCTAATTAAAAATAAATTAATTGATACCAAGAATATAATTATAGATTCTAAATCAGGTTATAGCGGTGCAGGAAAGAAATTTGATTTCAATAAAATAAAATCAAAAAATGATTATAATTTTTATAATTATAATACAAACAACCACAGACATATTGCAGAAATCAAACAAGAACTTAATAAACATAGTTCAAAAAATGAGGTAATGTTTTCATTTAATCCCCACATATTACCTAATTTTAGAGGTATGATTTCTACAATTTATTGTGATCTCAATAATAGTATAAAAAAAACTGATATTATAAATCTATTAAAAGAATTAGATAAAATTAATCCTTTTCTAAAATATATTGAAAATGATGAAACTCTTGATTTTTTTTCTATTCAAAATTCTAATTATTGTAAAATTAAAGTTTTTGATCATTATAGTGATGATAAGCTGATTATAGTCAGTGCAATAGATAACTTAATCAAAGGTGCTGCAGGTCAAGCAGTACAATGTTTTAATATAGCAGAAAATATTGAAGAAACAGTATCTTTATTATGATTAAATATTTTATAGTTTTTACTCTATTTCTTTTCATCATTTCATGCGGTTATCCTGATATTGATAATGTCCCTGATTTTAAAGACACAAAATTAAATGATGAAGAATTATTAGATTATTGTAGTATTTCTAATACTGATAAAAAAGATATAGATAAATGTATTAATGATTATAAAAGTTAAATTTAGTTATGAGTAAACTTAATATTGGTATAGCAGGATTGGGAAATGTTGGGTCAGCACTAGTTGAGACAATAGAAGAAAATAAAAATTATTTCTTTGATAAAACAGATGTCGAATTGAATATCGTTGGAATATCTGCAAGAACAAAAAATAAAAAAAGAAATTTTAATATATCAAATTATACTTGGTATGATGATCCAAGAGAAATGTCTAAAGATGATAATTGCAATGTAATTATTGAATTAATTGGTGAAGAAAAAGGAATTAGCTATGAAATAATTGAAACAGCATTAAAAAATAAAAAACATGTTGTAACAGGGAATAAAGCTTTAATAGCTAATCATGGAAAAGAATTATTTGAATTAGCTAATACGCACTCATTAGCTTTATCATATGAAGCTGCTGTTGCTGGTGGTATTCCAATCATAAAAACAATAAAAAATTCTATTAGTTTAGATAGAATTAATAAAATTTCTGGAATTTTAAATGGAACCACAAATTATATTTTAACAAAAATGCAACAAGATAATTTGTCCTTTGATGCAGTTCTTAAAATTGCTAAAGATAAAGGATTTACTTCTGATCAGGAATCAAAATTAGATATTGGTGGATATGATGCAGCGCACAAGTTAACAATATTATCAACTCTATGTTTTAAATCAAACTTAAACTTTAATAACAATTATATTGAAGGAATTTCAAATATTAAAATTGAAGATATTAATTTTGCTGAAAAATTAGGCTACAAGATAAAATTAATATCTGAAGCCTGCATCATTGAAGGAAAAATTTCAAACTTTACTTCACCAAAATTAGTTTCAATGGATAATCCTTTAGCAAGTGTTGATAATGCCCTTAATGCAATTAATATTGAAACTATACATCTAGAAAATTTATTTTTAGAGGGTGAAGGAGCAGGGGGGAAGCCAACTGCCAGCTCTGTCTTGTCTGATTTATATGATATATCTCAAAATGAAAAATTTGATAATTTGGGTTTTAAAATTGATAACTTACAAACTTTTGAAAAATATTCAGCAGAATATATAATTAATAGCTATTACCTAAGAATAATGACAGAAGACAAACCTGGCGTTCTTTCATCAATTACTAATTATTTTAGTGAGTTTGATATATCTGTTAAAAAAATACTACAACTTCCTGAGAGTTCTGAAACAGATAATCCTATACCTATTATAATAACTACTCATAATATTCAGAAAGAAAAATTAAGTAATGTTATTAATAAAATTGAAGGTTTAGAATTTGTAAAAGAAAAAATTACTGTTCTTGCTATTCATGATAATTAATTAATGTGAATATTGAAAAATCACTATCTGATAAATTTTGGGAAGAAAAGGAAATAGACTTTAAGCTCATTCAAGCTCTTTCACAAAAGAAATCAATTTCTGAAATTTTTTCAAAACTTCTAATTTCAAGAGGTGTCTTCGAAGATAATTATGATAACTATATAAATCCTAATTTTTTAAATAATCTTCCAGATCCTTTTGAACTTAAAGATATGAAAAAAGGAATTGAAAGATGTATTGAGGCTTTAAAAAACAATGAAAAGATTGGAATAATCGCTGATTATGATGTTGATGGATCCACTTCTGCGTCAATTTTATATAGGTTTTTAAATAATTATACCAACAATCTTGTTTGCAAAATACCTAATAGATTGTCAGAGGGTTATGGTCCAAATGTCAGGCTTATGAATGAAATGCTTAATGAAAATACTACACTTTTGTTTACCCTGGATTGTGGAACATCAGCATTTAACTCAATTGATTTGCCTGATTTCAAAAGTATTGAGGTTATAGTAATAGATCATCATTTAAGTGAATTTAAACTTCCAAAAGTCCATTCGGTAATTAATCCAAATCGTTTTGATGAAAACAATAATTATAAAGATTTTGCTGCAGTAGCAGTAACATTTCTATTTTTAATGGGATTAAGGAGGCAAATTAGAGAATTAAATTTATTTCCAAATATAAAAGAACCGAATTTAATGTCATATTTAGACTTAGTTGCTGTTGGAACAATTTGTGATATTGTCAATATTAACAATTACAATAGATCAATTGTTAGTAAGGGTTTGGAACTCATTAGAAGTCGAAAAAATAAATCAATTACAAAAATATTAGATAACTCAAATATTAATCATGAGCCTTTATCCAAAGATATTGGATATGTTTTAGGGCCACAAATTAATGCTGCGAGTAGAATTGATGATTCTTCTTTATCTTCCAAACTTTTGATATCAAATGATGATTCTGAAATTGAAACTATTTCTAGAAAACTATTTTTAATCAATGAAAAAAGAAAATTAATTGAACAAAATATATTCAATGAAGCAATTGAGCAAATAAAAGGACAAGAAAATAAAAAATTTATTATTGTCTATAAAGAGAATTGGCATCAAGGTGTTTTAGGTATAGTTGCCAGTAAATTAGTAGCTCTTTATAACAAGCCAACATTTGTATTTTCTTTTATTAATAATATTGGATCTGGCTCAGGTAGATCTATAGATCAAATTGATATTGGTAGTATTGTTCTTGAACTTAAGGCAAATAATTTAATAGAAGATGGTGGTGGTCATACAATGGCCGTAGGCTTAAAAATAAATAAAAAAAAATTAGATAAAATAGATAATTTTTTAGTTAAAAAATTTGATTTATTTCATGATAATTTTTTCGAAAAAAAAATATTTTATGACAGTGAAATTTCTGTGAATCAAATAAACAAAGATTTTTTAGATAATTTAGAATTATTAGAACCTCACGGCAAAGGAAATGAAGAACCTCAATTTTTAATCAAAGATATGGTAATCGATCAGGTTAAAAATCTAAAAAATAAACATATTTTAATTTTTTTTAAAAATGATTTAGGTGAGAATATAAAGGGGATTTCATTCAACAGTATTAACACCCCAGTTGGTGATTATCTTATAAAGTTTAATAAATTTAAATTTCATATCTTGTGTTCTATTAAAAAAGATAACTTTTCAAATACTCAGATGCCCCAAATACTGATTCATGACGTGAAAGTAATCAATTAAATAATTTGAAAAAAATCAAAATATCTACTATATACCAACCACGTGTCCCCTTCGTCTATCGGTTAGGACATCAGGTTTTCATCCTGAAAAGAGGAGTTCGACTCTCCTAGGGGATGCCACTAATTTAGGGGCACAGAATTATTGACCCCACTGAATTTCTTGATTGAATTAGCTCATGAGCCTCACTAGCTTCGGATAATTTAAATTTTTTGAATATATTAGGCTTAATTTCTTTATTTTTAATTTTTAAAAACAATTTGTTACTACACTCTTCTAGCTCTTCTGAATTACGAATATAATGCATTAATGTTGGTCTAGTATAATATAAACTTTTAGGATTAAATGTACTGTGAAGATTTACATCATTTACCATTCCGGAGGATTGTCCAAAAGATACCATTAGCCCTCTAAATTTTAAGCATTTTAAAGATATATTAAATGTATCTTTTCCCACTCCATCATAAACAACATTTACTCCTTCATTGTTTGTTAATTTTAAAACATTACTATGAACATCATCTTGTTTATAATTAATAGTGAATTCACATCCATTTTTTTTTGCTAATGATGCTTTTTCATCAGTACTAACGGTACCTATCATTTTAGCTCCTATGGATTTTGCCCATTGACTAGCAATTAAGCCAACACCTCCTGCAGCTGCATGAAATAAAAAAACTTCATCTTTATGTAATTTATACAATCTTTCAAAAAGGTATTCGACGGTCATTCCCTGCAATAATATTGAAGCAGCTTCATCATTTGAAATATATTCTGGTAATTTTACAACTCTTCGGGCATCAAAATCTCTAACTTCACAATAAGCACCAATTGGAGGGCTAAAGGAGTAAGCTACTCTATCACCAACTTTTAAGTTCGATACATTATCTCCAATTTCTATAACATCTCCTGCTGCTTCTACTCCTAAACAAAAAGGGATTTCTATAGGTAAAGGATATATTCCTGTTCTATGATACGTATCTATGTAATTAATACCAATTGAAGTTTGGTTAATTCTGACCATATTTTCTTCAATATTTTTAGGTAAGTCATAGTTTTCATATTTTAAAACTTCTGGACCACCTAGTTTACTGACTACAACTCTATTTGGCATAATTATTCTTTAAGTTTTTATACACTAATTCGAATTCTTTTAAACATTCTGGATTAGCCAATGATTCTTCATTTTCAATACTTTCACCATTAATTAATTTTTTAATTAAAATTTCAACTATTTTACCACTTCTAGTTCTTGGTATTTCACTAATAGCATATATTTGTGAGGGAATATGCTTGTAAGAAAGATTAATTTTTATTTCATCTATAATTTTAGACCTTAAATTTTCATTAAATTCAAAATTTTTATTCAAGACAACAAATAATATAATTTGTGTATCATTTTTTAATTTATATTCCACTGCAACAGCTTCCTGAACTTCTGTAATATTTTCAATTACTCTATAAATTTCTGCAGTACCTATTCTTACTCCTCCAGAATTTAGAGTTGCATCTGATCGGCCATAAATTACATAACCGCCATTTATAGTTTTTTCAATATAATCCCCATGATACCAAATGTTTTCATATTTACTGAAATAAGAATTAAAATATTTTTTATTATCATGATCGTTCCAAAAATATAAAGGCATTGATGGAAAAGAAGATTTACATACTAGCTCTCCTTTTTGATTTTCAATTGAATTTCCTTTTTCATCAAATACATCAACATCCATTCCAAGAGCTTTACACTGAATTTCACCACTATAGACATCCATTAACGGATTACCGGTAACAAAACACGAAACTAAATCAGTACCACCACTTATAGATTCAAGATGAATATTTGATTTGATGTTTTCATAAACGTATTCAAATGACTCATTAACCAAAGGAGATCCTGTTGAAGCTAGTGTATTTAAACTATTTAATTTAAAACTTTCTTTAATTTTAATTTTATTATTTTTTAAAGTATCTAAATATTTTGCACCGGTGCCAAAAAAATTAATGCCTTCTTCTTCTGCTATTTCAAAAAGATGTTTATTATCGGGAATAAAAGGCGATCCATCATATAAAATTATTGTTGCTTTTGATGCCAAAGCAGAAACTAACCAATTCCACATCATCCACCCACAAGTAGTAAAATAAAAAACTCTATCTTTTTCATTAATATTACAATGTAGTACGTGTTCTTTTTTATGTTGTATTAGCGCTCCGCCAGAACTGTGAACAATACATTTTGGTACTCCAGTAGTTCCACTCGAATAAAGAATATACAGTGGGTGATTAAAATTAAACCTTTCAAATTTACTATACGCAATTTCTTGTCGTAAAATCTTGCACAAATTATCGTATTCAAAATCTAATTCATAATCTGTTTCATTAAATTCATATGGTATTAAAATAATTTTTTCTATACTTGGGATATTATATACAACATCTTTTATAATTTTTGTCGTATCAACTTTTTTATTGTTATAAAAATAATAATCTGAAAATAATAATACTTTTGGTTCAATTTGTTTAAATCTATCTATAATTGCTTTTTTACCAAAATCTGATGAACATGATGACCAAATAGCACCTAATTGTGCTGTAGATAAAAATGAAATTACAGTTTCAGGTATATTAGGAAGTATAGCAGCTATCCTATCATTTTTTTCAATGTTATTATTTTTTAAATAATTTGTAAATTTCAAAACTGCACTTTTAAGCTCTCTCCAAGAGTAATTTCTTTTAATTTTTTTTTCAGAGTGAAATATTATTGCATCATCATTATCATCTCTTGTTAAACAATTTTCAGCATAATTTATCTTACATTCATCAAAAAATTTATTATTAGTAAATTTAGGTGCTGATTTAAAAATTTTACCTTTTTTTTCACCAACAAAATTTGTGAAATCCCAAACATTAGTCCAAAATTCATTTTTATGTTTTATGCTCCAATTATGCAAGTCAGCATAATTTTTTATATTTAAACTTTTATCTAGTTGATTAATAAACTTGTGGAGGTTTGTTTTTTTATTATTTGGAGACCACAACTTTATGTTGTGCATAACAATTTAATTCTTTTTTTGGTCTTCTTTAAGAGATCTAACTCTGACAATAACATCAATATTATGCAATGAGAGACAAGCAGGAATAGAAGGTATATCAAGATTAATATTTTTCGTAGGTATATCATGAATTTTACCTTCATCTTCAATATACAAATGATAATGAGATTTATTATTATTACAATAGAGTGATTTATTTTGATCAACAACTATTTCTCTTATTAATCCTAATGAGGTAAATTGTTTTAAAGTGTTATAAATTGTAGCCATAGAAATTTTTCTATCTTCTTTTTTTACTTCATCAAAAAGATTTTCAGCAGAAATATGCCTGTCACCTTTTTCAAAAATTAATTTAGCTAAAATTCTTCTTTGTTTTGTTGGTCTTATACCACTTTCCTCTATTTTTTTCAGTGCGCGGCTGTAAGGACTTAGAGGATCAATTACTTTGTTTTCTATTCTCATAATATTATAATAAGTAATGAATTACATTTTTTCTGCAATTTTTCTATATTTTTTTTTAGGTTTTCTCTTGTATATCTTTCAAAGACGCATTGTTTTTAATAAATCAGGACATCCAGGCGCACCAAAGGATTATAACTTGGATAATACAAAAGAAGTTTATATTAAAACTGAGGATAACTTAAAGCTATTATCATGGTATTATAAAGGGAATAATTCACTCCCTTTACTAGTTTATTTTCATGGTAATTCTTTTCATATTGGAGATAGAGCTTACAGAATCCAGAGGTATATCGAAAAAAATTGGAGCGTACTTTTAGTTTCCTGGAGAGGCTTTGGAGGTAACAAAGGAAATCCAACAGAAAAAAATTTATATAAAGATGCAGAAGCAGTATTAAAATGGATTAAAAATAATACTGAATTTAAATTCAAAGAATTAGTGATTTATGGAGAATCACTCGGATCTGGTGCTGCAGTAGAAATGGGTACAAAGTACGAATTTTTATCTATTGTTTTAGAAGCGCCATTTACATCTATCAATGATATTGCAAAAAAAAGATATAAAATATTTCCAACAAAATATTTAGTTAAAGATAAATTCGATAACTTAAGTAAAATTGATAAAATAACTTCGCCATTACTTATTATTAGTGGAAAAAAGGATGAAATTGTACCGCATGAACACAGTATTAAGCTTTATGATAAAGCAAAAGTAATAAAAAAGAGTGTTTTTATTGACGAAGCAATACACAATAATCTATATGATTTCGGGATTGAAAAAGACGTAATTGGCTTTAATTTAAAACTATGGAAATAGATCTAACAACATCATATGTAGGCATTTTAAGCCTTATTGTATTTGTTCTTGCATATGCTGTTGTAATGGCTGAAGAATTTAGCCATCTAAGAAAATCTAAACCAGTTATTATTTCAGCTGCTATAATATGGGGTATTATAGCTTTCCATTTTTCTTCTGATAAGCAATATGCCAAAGAAATTGAGTATGCTTTAGAGCATAATATCTTAGAATTTGCAGAACTTTTCCTATTTCTTCTAGTTGCTATGACTTACATCAATGCTTTAGAAGAAAGAAAAGTTTTTGATGTAGTCAGATACCAATTAACATCAAGGGGATTTAGCTTTAGACAATTATTTATATTCACAGGTATAATTACTTTTTTCTTATCTCCTATAGCTGATAACTTAACAACTGCACTAGTCATGTGCTCTGTAGTAATGGCCTGTGGTAAAGGTAATACAAAATTTATATCGATTGGTTGTATTAATATAGTTGTTGCAGCAAATGCAGGTGGTGCTTTTAGTCCATTTGGAGATATAACTACCTTAATGGTATGGCAGGCTGGTATTGTCGAATTTTTTACATTTTTTAAAATATTTTTTCCTTCTGTGGTTAATTACATAATTCCTGCAGCAGTTATGTATTTCTTTATTCCAAATGAAAAACTACAAATTAGTTCTGATAGAGAATATATGAAAAGAGGCGGACGAGTAATTATCTTTTTAGGTTTGCTTACAATTTTTAGTGCTGTAAACTTCCATAATATTCTTCACTTGCCTCCAATGCTTGGCATGATGTTTGGTCTTGGTCTTCTTGGGTTATATTCTTTTTATTTACAAATTACACATGATCCATCTGTTGAAGACGAAAAATTTGATTTCTTTAGAAAAGTTTCAAGAGCTGAATGGGACACTTTGTTATTCTTCTTTGGGGTTATCCTAAGTGTAGGTGGCTTAGGATTTATAGGTTACCTAACTGTTGTTTCAGAATTCTTATATATTGGTCTTGGCCCAACAATGGCAAATTCTATAGTAGGTGTTCTTTCAGCTATCGTAGATAATATACCAGTGATGTTTGCTGTAATTACTATGAGACCGGAAATGTCAATTGATCAGTGGTTGCTAGTTACATTAACAACAGGAGTGGGCGGTAGCCTATTGTCAATTGGTTCAGCTGCAGGTGTAGCACTTATGGGACAAGCTAGAGGATATTACACTTTTTTTGGACATTTAAAATGGACTCCAGTTATATTTATTGGTTATGTAGCAAGTATTTATCTTCACGTTTTAATGGCTGACTTGCCTTGGTAATTTAAATTATCAATTAATAAAAAAATAATCATACTAAGTATTAAAATTACACCAGCAACAAAAGAAGCTTCGTTAAATTTATAGACACTAATCAATTTATATAAGTAAGATGGCAAGGTATCAAAGTTTTGATCTTTAAAAAATGATATTATTGTAAAATCACCAAAAGTAATAACCGTCGAAAATGCAAAAACAAAAATTATATTTTTTTTAATCATTGGTAGCAAAATAATAAAATAGTTTCTTATGCTTATTCGGAAAGTTTGCTGAAAATTTTCAAAATTTAAAAAAATATTTTTCAGGTTATTAAAAAGTATTAATATAGAAAAAGGTAATATGAATAGACAATTTATCAAAACTATCACAAAATATTTAAAAAATTGCACATATCTTAATTCACCTAATATAATAAAATAACCAAGACTAAATATAATTGGAGAAATAATTATTATTGAAGAGCTTATTAAAAAAATTGATTGCTGAAAAATCATATTTTTATAATTTATTACAAGTATGGATGAAATTATAAACCCAGATATACTAACAATTATTCCTGTAGTAACTGATATAATAACAGAGTTAAAAAAAGATCCTAAAAATTTTTTATTAATTAAAGATAAATAAATACCATTATTTATAAAATGATAAATTACAGAAATTATTGGAGAAAAAAGAAATATCGAAAAAAATACAATTATTAAAAAATCTAAAATTTTTATGGCTTTGTATTCTTTATGAGGATGAATAAAATTAATTTGATCTATTTCAAAAAAATTTGAACCTTTTAATTTGTAAAAACCAATGAATAAAAAAAATAAACAGATAAAAATTTGTAGAAAACTAAGTAATATTGCTTTATTAAAATTTAGTTCAAAAAGTGCATATTGATAAATTGCCACCTCAATTGTAGAATACATAGGTCCACCACCTAACGCCATTACAATTGCAAAACTTAAAAAACAAAGAGAGAATATTATTGAGAACACAGTAAAAAAATTTTGTTTTATATAAGGCATCTCTAATTTTAGAAGATTGCCAAAAAAAGTAATGTTTAGAGAGCTAGATATTTCATAATATTTTAAAGGAATACTATTTAAGGATTGAAAAAATAATCGGGTAGCAAATGGTGTATTTAGAAGTATATGTGCAATTAAAATTGCTTTTAATCCAAAAATTGTCTCTATCGAAAAATTCTCGTACAAATTAAAATATGAGTTATAAAAACCATTATTTCCAAAGAGTTTAATTACTGCAAACACTATTAAGATTGTAGGTATTACAAAGCAAAAACCACAAAGAGAAATAATAAATTTAATAATTTTTAAATCCTTATGTCTATTTAATGCTAATGCGAATGGAATAGCTAAAAAACAACTTAATAGTGCTGAAAGAAAAGCTTGATAGAGTGAGAAATAAATTAGACGATGCGTATAAGAATTTTGAAAAAAATTATAAATTACCTCTAAATCAAAGTTAATTTTTGAAAAAATACCTACGAAAGGCAATAGGATTATTAATCCAAAAAAAAATAATACTGAATAGTTATATTTATAATACAATTTATTTACGAGGCATTAAGCCATTCATCAATCCATTTTTCTTTATTTTTATTAATTTCTTTTGGATCCATTTGAATAAAGTTAGGAACATCTAGTTTATCAAATGCCTCAGGTAAATCTTTTATATTTGTAACAGGGTACATAATATTTGTTGATGGTATGACTGATTGAAATTCTTTTGATAACATAAAGTTAAGAAATTTATTTGCTAAATCTTTATTTTGTGAATTATTTAAAATGCCTGCAAATTCAATTGTTATATAATTTCCCTCTTCAAAAGTTGTAGCAAGAATATCATACCTTTCTTCAAACATTATATGTGCGGCTGGAGATGTAGTATAACTTAATACCATGTCAGCTTCTCCTGCCATAAAAAAATTATAATATGCATCTGTCCATCCTTTGGTAACTGAAATAATTTTTTTATTTAATTTTTTCCATTCATCCCCTGCTTTATCTCCATATAATGCTTTCATCCAAGTTAATAATCCTAAACCAGGGGTAGAGGTTCTTGGGTCTTGAATTACAATTCTAGCATTAGTTGAATTAATTAACTCATCCATAGATTTTGGAGGTGTTTCTAAATTTGCTTTATTATACACAAAAGAAAAGTATCCATAATTATATGGAACAAATTTATTACTTTCCCATTTTAATGGTAAATTAATTAAGTTATTTATGTCATTGATATTATGAGTTGTAAAAAGCTCAGATTGTTCGGCTAAATCAAATAAATTCATATCAAGACCTAAAACTATATCTGCCGTAGAAGTATCACCTTCTAAAATAACTTTATTCAATAATGTTGCGGCACTGTCTACAGAAACAAATTCTACATCTGCATTATGTTTTTCTTCAAATATTTTTTCAATGATGGGTCCTGGACCCCATTCTGATACAAAAGAGTCGTAAGTATATATAGTTAGTTTCTCTGCATAGATTGAGAAAGAAATAAATAAGGTAGTTAAAAAAATTAGTATGGTTTTCATGTTTCCTCCGCTGGCATTATCCAGATCAGGTTAAAAGGGTATAAATCTCAGCATTTAAGCACCCCTAGTTTAATTATAATAAATATTATTTTAGAAAACAAACATAAAAGATTGTTTTTAGGTTATTTATGAATATAACAAATTTTTTCGGGGAGTAGCGCAGCCTGGTAGCGCACCTGGTTTGGGACCAGGGGGTCGAAGGTTCGAATCCTTTCTCCCCGACCATGTTTTCTGCCCTTTTTTATAATTTATCTTTTTCATAAAACGAATTTGATAGACTATTTGATAGACTTAATTCTAATTTTTTTTGATTTTTATTTATCTAGGTATTTCTTTAATTTTGATCATGTGCACACCTAGTCGTACATTAGGTGTCCGTTTAATTAAAATATGATATAAAAAATTATGATTAGGATATTTTTTATATCTTTTTTTTTATTTAGCTCAAATCTTCATTCTGCAGAGCTAAAACCACTAATGGATGTTTTAGAAAAAAGAGATATGAATGACCACACTACAATTCTATATACGCTTCAACGATGTGCAGGTTTGTATGCAACTGGTTGGGATCATTTGTTAGACCAGAATCCTGAAGGAGCTGAGGGTCTTAAATATTTATCAACCAAATTTAGAGCTCACGCTACAAGATTTGTTAAAGGTGCAGAGAATATATCCCAAGATAAACTATTTAATGATATTCATGAAGGAAGTTTAAAATTTCAAACATTGTATACAGATTTATTTTCTAAAAATTGGATTGAGAATGGTGCATATTTTGAAGGTACATGGATAGAAGGTGATTTGTTAGTATGTAATGATATAAATAATTACCTAGAAGATTTTTAAAGGGCTAGATTTATTTGTTCCAAATACAGTTCAACTGATAAATATATAAAAAATAATTTACAATAGACAAAAAAATAATAGCCATTTAAATTATATATAAAATCTGTTAATAAAGTATTGTCCTGATTTAGATACTCTAATTGCTGGGACCCTAAACAAAACGCTAAAGGAGAAAAGATGAAATCTTTTATTTGTCCAGAATGTAACTCTACTGAGTATAAATCTCATTTATGTGTCTCTACCTATCCAGATCTAAATGATCCCTGGTCGAGTATTTTACAACAATATGAATGTTCCAAATGTAGTAGATATATTCCAGCTCATCTTGCAGAACTATGGGAAGATATTTCTGAAGAAGAAGCTAAAAATCAATGGAAAAAATTTTATAGAGATACAAAGTAAGTGATATACTTAGTGATAGACTAAATTCTTTACTTAGTTTGATAAAACTTAATAAAATACAATAAAGTGAAAATAACAGATATTTCTTAAGACCCCAGAACCCTAGCGTTTCTGAGGTCTTTTATAATTTCAAAATTAGTGTTAATATAATTTGGGACCAGGGGGTCGAAGGTTCGAATCCTTTCTCCCCGACCATAGATAAATGTTTAACTTTCATTCAACAGCTAGCTTGATTTTTGGTAATAAAACAGCAGTTAATTCAACTGATCAAATTCTAAATTTGTTAGGAAAAAATATTTTTGTAATAACTGATCAAGGATTAACAGAATTAGGATTGTACGATAAAACAATTAAAAAACTTCAATCATACTCAAATATAAATATATTTAATAAAGTTGAATCTGATCCTTCAAAGTCTACTTTATTAAAAGCATTTCAAGAAGCAACAGATTTTAAATCAACTGGGGTTTTAGGTTTTGGAGGTGGTTCATCTATGGATGTTGCAAAACTTGTATCTTTACTTCTTGGGTCTAATCAGAATATCGATACGATATGGGGGGTTAATAATGCAAAAGGTCCAAGAATACCACTTGTACTAATTCCTACAACAGCAGGAACTGGTTCAGAAGTTACTCCAATTTCAATAATTACGATGGATGACAAAGAAAAAAAAGGTGTTTCTTCAAAACTTATTTTACCTGATCTTGCTATTTTAGATCCATCCTTAACTATTAATCTACCTCCAAATATAACTGCATCAACTGGAATAGATGCTATGGTTCATGCAATCGAAGCTTACACTTCTATAAATCCTAACAACAATCCTATTTCAAAAATGTTATCTATAGAAGCACTCAAGTTTCTCGGATCATCAATTAAAACTGCTGTATTTGAGGGACATAATATAAATGCCAGATCAAATATGCTATTTGGATCAATGTTAGCAGGTAAAGCTTTTGCAAATTCTCCAGTAGCAGCAGTACACGCTTTGGCATATCCCATAGGAGGTCTATTTAATATATCTCATGGACTTTCAAACTCTTTAGTTCTTCCAAGTGTTATGAAATTCAATTCCATAAATAAAGAAACAAAAAAAAATTACGCCAATCTTGCACCATTTGTATTTAAAGATTTAGATAACAGCAAAAGCGATGAGATTGTGTGTAATAATTTTATAGATAGTTTAGAAAGTTTGTCTAAGGAGCTTAAATTACCTTATAGGCTAAGAGATTTAGAAATTCCTGAGGAAGCTTGCCAATTGATGGCTACTGAAGCAATGAAACAAACTAGATTATTAGTTAATAATCCGCGTAAAATTGAAGAATCTGACGCCTTTAATATATACAAATCTGTTTGGTAGATTTTGTTTACTTATAACTTAATTTACCTATTTAAATAAAATAGACCTTAATGATAAAATCAACAGTTAATCAATTTGCAAATTCTCTTGGGTTAAACAAAGATGAATATATTCCAGAGGGCAGAGCTTCCTTTTCACTGTTTAAAATTGAAATTCTATCTGGATTAACTGTTGCAATCGCTCTTGTTCCAGAAGCAATTGCATTCGCTTTTGTAGCAGGTGTAGCACCTCTTTCAGGTTTGTACGCAGCTTTTATTGTAGGATTAGTAACTGCAATTTTTGGTGGGAGACCTGGAATGATTTCGGGTGCAACAGGAGCATTGGCTGTTGTTATGGTTTCATTAGTATCGGAACATGGAGTTCAATATTTATTTGCCACAGTAATACTTATGGGAATCTTACAATTTCTTGCAGGAATTTTTAAATTAGGAAAATTTATGAGAATGGTTCCTCAACCAGTAATGCTAGGTTTTGTAAACGGTTTAGCTATAGTAATTGGTTTATCACAATTACATCAATTTCAAATATATAACTTTGATGGAACATTTACATGGATGTCAGGGGAAGTGCTTACATATTCTTTAGTATTAGTTTTCTTAACCATGTTAATCATATGGTACTTACCAAGGGTTACTAAATTTATACCATCTACATTAGCTGCAATTCTTCTTGTTACTTTTCTAGTTTTACTTTTAGATTTACCTGTTCCAAGAGTAGGGGATTTAGCAAGTGTAGCAGGAGGGCTTCCCAATTTTTCTATTCCAACAGTTCCACTTAATTTAGATACTTTTTTTATTATTTTTCCTTATGCAATTATTTTGGCAGCTATTGGATTAATTGAAAGTCTCCTAACTCTTAATCTAGTAGGAGAAATAACAAACAAAAAGGGTGGGACAAGACAAGAATGTTTAGCGCAAGGTGTTGCTAATGGTATCACAGGTTTTTTTGGTGGTATGGGTGGTTGCGCTATGATTGGTCAATCAATGATAAATGTAAAATCTGGAGGCAGAACAAGAATTGCTGGCATATCAGCAGCAATTTTTTTACTAATTTTCATTCTTTATACTTCAAATTTAATTGAACTTATTCCTATTGCATCATTAGTAGGGGTTATGTTTATGGTCGTAATTGGAACATTTGCTTGGAATTCACTAAAATTATTATTTGTTGTTCCTCGTTCGGATGCATTGGTAATTGTTTTAGTTACTTTAATAACTGTATTAGAAGATTTAGCTGTTGCTGTAGTTGCTGGAGTTATTATTAATGCATTAGTATTTGCTTGGAAATCTGCTTCAAGAATTAGAGCAATTGAGAGACAATCAAGAACAGAAAAGGGTGCTAAGGTATATGAAATTGAAGGACCTCTTTTTTTTAGTTCCACTAATAGTTTTTTAGAAATTTTTAAGCCTTCCGAAGATCCTAATTTAGTAATAATAGATTTTGCAAATTCAAAAGTTATTGATCAATCTGCTTTAAAAGCAATTGAGGATATTGCAGAAAGATATTCCAAATTAGGCAAACAAGTAAAGTTAAGACATCTTACGAAGGACTGCCACAGCCTTTTAAGAAAAACAGGTCAATTGATAGTTGATAGTGATGATGATCCTGATTACGGTATAGCTGTAGATTATAGTGTTAAGCTTGGCATATTTGGTAAATAATTAATTCTTGCTTTTTAAATTCCAAAATATAACGTTTAGTTGAAATGACTCTTATCGGGAAATGCGCGTGCGGTTCAGTAAATTATAAAATAAAAGATAAACCTTTGTTCACTCAAGCTTGTCATTGTAATAACTGTAAAATTTCTACAGGCTCTTCTTTTGTTATACATACAATGATTTTTGAAGATGATTTTGAATTAAATGGTAATGTTGAATCTACACTGCTCCCTACAGGCAGTGGAAAAGGTTATCGAGCATATTTTTGTAATAATTGTGGTGTTTATTTATTTTGTAAATACAATGTTGCAAAATCTCGAATTGCAATCAGAACAGCTACACTCGACCAACCAATCACACCGCAAGCACATATTTTTGTGAAAGATAAAGATCCTTGGATTGAAATTATTAACAAAGATATTTGCCATGAAGCCATGTATGATCGAGAAACAACTTGGCCAAAAGAGAGCTTAAGAAGACTGTCAGAAAAAGAAAATAATTAATTTATATTTTACCTTGTAAACTATATTGTAAAATTTTTACAACTTCATCGGTATTTTTTGTTATAGCATGAGCTGCTGCATCAACTTCTTTTAAAGCATGTTGATGTTCATCACTATGCATTATTATGAGAGATTTATTCAAGGCTGATGCATACCCTGCATCAAAAGCAGCATTCCATTGTTTATATTTCTCACCAAAACGCACTATAACTATATCTGCTTTTTCAATCGAATTTCTAGTTCGTATAGCATTTATTTTGGCTCCTTTGTTATCGTGCCAAAATTTTTTTTCTTCATCACCAAGTATTTTTACACCAATATCATCTGATAATTCATGATTGGTAGTCGGGCTTGAAAATTCTATTTCTAAATTTTTTGATTTACATTTATCTATAATCTCATCTCGCCAATTAGTATGAATTTCACCAGATAAATAAACTTTTAATTTCATTTTTTAAATTAACCTAAGTATGCCGCAGTTAATACTGGAAAACTTGTAAATCCGAAATTACCTACTTTTTCAGATTTATTTAATTGTTTTTTCCAATCATCTACTTTATCTTCTGAAACACCTTGGCTTAAAGCAAATTTACTTAACATAGTTTCATAAAAAATTGCTGGTGAATTATTATCTCTATTTGTAATTAAATACGATAAATTTTGAGAACTTATATTTTTATATCCAAGTTTTTTTAATTTACCATTTAAATCAAGCGGAAGCATTTGGTGAAAACAATGTGCTCTAAATGCTTCATGAATGAGATCATTAATTTCTTTTTCTGGTCCATAAAATCTAAAATAGTCCCAAAGAATTGAGACATTAACAAATTTAGAATTAGTTTTAGAAATTCTTTTTATTTCTTTTAAGGATGTATCTATATCTTCGATATATTCTAATGTTTGTGTAGCTGTAATTTTATCACATGATGCATCATCTATATTGATATCATCAGCAGTCGTACAAATAAGTTCCACATTAGTTTGATCTTTACATTTATTGCTTGCAACATCTAATTGATCTTGACTTGGATCAATTCCTATTACTTTGCCTTGTTCTCCAACAGATAATGAAATTTCTTCGACTAAATGACCACCACCACATCCAATATCAATAACAGTTTCATTAGTCTCTAAATTTAAGGCATTTACAATAGCTAATCTTCGTGAAACTCCAGCATAACCATTCGCTATTTTTTGTTGAATAATACTAGTTTCATTATCAAATTTCATTTTCTTATTTTTCTTATATATTTTTTAGTTATATAAAAAATACATATAAATGGAATATCAAATAACAAAAATATTAATTATTTCTTTTTTTAGCTCGATATTGATTTCGTTATTTTTAAACACAAGATACATTATTTTTTTCAAAAAATTTTCAAAAAATAAAAAAATCTTATTAAATTTATTTATTTCTTCTTTTTCTTTTTTGATATTAATTTTTATTAATTATTTATTGAGTCTTAATGGATTGACTTCTTTAATAATCTTCAATGCTGCAATCATTACACTTATATACTTTGAATTAGCTCTATATTTAGAAAAGGTTTTTTGGGATGATTTTTTAGGAAATTCACTCCCTAAATCGATCAATATGCTTATTAGTTTTGTTGTAATGATGAATTTTGGTTATTTTACTCTTATGTTTTACATAAAGATCTTAGACATTGATTATTTTGTCACATAAGTATCAACCTAGATTAATATACAAAATAGTTATAATTTTTATGAAATAATATTTTCATATTAATAAAATATTTATTATTAATAATTTAGTATGAATAAGGTTTTGTTTGTATTACATCAAAAAACTTCGGTTCCAGGAGATGTAGGAAATAAATTTAGAGATAGGGGATATGTTGCCGAAATATGTAGACCGCCTTTAGGTGAAGAACTTCCTCTAAATATTAAACAATACTCAGCTATAGTTGTATTTGGTGCGCCAGGAAGCATAAACGATGAAGATGAATATATAAATAAAGAATTAGAATGGATAAACAAAGTTATAAAAACTGACATTCCTTATCTTGGAATTTGTTTTGGAGCACAGTTATTAGCTAAATGTTTAGGTTCAGAAATAACAGCTAATAAAGACGGGCTTTCAGAAATTGGTTTTTATAAAATTGAACCAACTGAAAATTCAAAAAATCTTTTTTATTCTCAAAAGATTTTTTTTCAATTCCATTCTGAAGGGTTTTCTCTTCCTACAGGCTGTGAGTTATTAGCAAGGGGTGATATTTTTAATAATCAAGCTTTTAAATATCAAAATTGTTATGCGCTCCAATTTCATCCAGAAGTAAATTTTAAACTTCATATGAGATGGCTGTATTTAGTGTTATTAAAAAATCCTAAAAAATTATTCGTCAAAGGCGCTCAAAATATATTTGTTCAACTTTATTATCGTTACAAATATAATAAAAATATATCAAATTGGTTAGATTCATTTTTAGATCAGTATTTTTTAAAAAAAACTTAAATGCTAATATAAGTGAAAATTAAAAACCTATATTTTTCACCTGTAAAATCTCTTTCTTTCAATAATGTAGATAACTTAGAGATAATTAAAAATATTGGTATAAAAAATGATCGAATATTTGCTTTCACTAATAATCTTGATCTTAAAGATATAGAATTAATTAAAAATAATCCTTTAAAACGAGAAATATATAAATTCTTATCATTAAAAAAATATCCTGAATTAAATCAATATAATTTTTTATTAGAAGATAATTTTTTAATACTAGAATTTGAAAATAAAATAATTTTAAAAACAGATATTAATAATCAACATGAAGTAAAAATCTTATGTAGTAAACTTGAGGATATTTTACCAAATATAAATAAAATTAATTTATTAAAAGATAGAGTGAATCCTTTTTTTGATACAATGCCAAATAAATCAATATCATTAATAAATTTAAACAGTATTAAAGACTTTGAAAACCTATCTAATCATCAAGTTGAACATGAGCGTTTTAGAGGAAATATATATGTAGAAGATTTAGATAAATGGGAAGAAAGGAAGCTGGTAGGTAAAATTTTATCAATCAGTGATATAAAATTTAAAGTTATTAAAGAAATTCCCAGATGTTCAGCAACTAATATTAAGCCCAAAACTTCTGATATAAATCTTAATATTCCTTTAAACCTAAAAAAAATATACAACCATATTAATTTAGGAATATATTTAGATCCTTTAAATGATGGTAATATAAATAAAGGTGATCTTATAAAAATTAATGAATAAATTCTTATTAAATCATTCAGAAAAACTTACAGGATATCTATTAATTCTTCCTGCTGTTTTAATAATCAGTCTATTTGGAATTTTTCCTGTTTTTTTTGGAATGTACATGAGTATACACAAGTGGAAAGTTTTTAAAGGTAGATTTTTAGGATTTGAGAATTACCAAAGAATACTTGGAGATATACCAGCTTTTTGGTTATTTGTTTTAGGATTATTATTATTAATATTGAGCTATGGACTTTGGAGTGAATTTAAAAATAAAGTAAAAAATAAAATCTATTTAGCATTTTTATCTATAGCAATATTAATTATTGGAATAATATTAATTAATATCAACTGGGAAAAAATGCTTTTAACAGGTGATGAAGACTATCTATACTCTCTTATCTATACTTTTTATTATTCGTTTTTCACTATAATTTTTGAGGTTGGATTAGGATTAATAATAGCATTTGCTTTGTATCAAAAATTAGCTGGTAAACAATTCTTTCAAATGATTTTATTATTTCCTTACATTACTCCAGCAGTAATGGGTGCTGCAGTATTTTTTTTAATATTTGGTAAAGCTGAAAATTCTTTTTTAAATCAACTAATAGGAATATTTGGTTTTGAACCTCAAATGTGGTTATTTGATAAAAGACCCATTACCGAAGTTTTATTTGGTATCAAAATAGAAGGTCTACTTGCTGGACCAAGTTTAGCTCTAATGTCATCAATTATATATGGAATATGGTCTTATACTGGCTATTATGCAATAATTTTACTTGCGGGTTTATCAATTATACCATCTGATTTATATGAGGCCGCGAAAGCAGAGGGAGCAAGTAGATGGCAAACATTTATTAAGATTACAATACCACTATTAATGCCTATTATATTTTTTCTAATGTTGACTGGTTTTATAAATACCTTTCAAGCTTTCAATAGTATTTTTGTTATGCAAACGTCTTCTGCTGGAGATACAATGGATGTTGTGACAATAGAAATTTTTGATCATTTTTGGGGTAGAGTGAAATATGGTTATGCTGCAGCTGAAGGAGTAATTTTATTTATACTTCTAAATATTTTAGCAATATCGCAATATGTAATTTTTAGAAAAAGGTTAAGCTATGACTAGAATTATTAATGCTGAAACAAGGATACCTTATTTAATTTTATTAATAGTTTTTATTATTTCAATTTACCCATTTTTTTACATGATATCCACATCATTGATGACAGCTGGAGAAGCTTCAAATCAATATTTATTTCCAAAAAAATTGATGTTTGAAAATTATTATGAAGTTTGGACATCTAATAGATTCCAACGTTATACATTTAATAGTTTAATAATAAGTTCAATAATTGTCATTGGTGTTTTATTAACTAGTATTCCAGCAGCATACTCTTTTGCCAAAATAGAATTCCCATTAAAAAATATAATATTCTACATGTTGTTACTTTCATTAATGATTCCAGAAATAATTACATTATTACCTCATTTATTAATTATTAGAGGGGAAATTATTCCATTGCCATTTGGACCTTCTTGGATGAATAGTCTTCAAGGTTTAACAGTTCCATTTATGGGAAATATATTTGTAATTTTCTTATTAAGACAATATTTTAAAAAGATACCAAATGAATTATGGGATGCTGCAAGGCTTGATGGATCTTCTCATTTAAATTTTTTACTCAAGGTAGTAATACCAATGAGCAAACCTATTATTGTGACAGTCTCTTTATTTACTTTTATTATAGCGTGGAATAGTTTTGCTTGGCCTTTACTTATATTAACAAGAGATGATTGGTATCCTGTAACAGTTTCTATCTATAGTTTTGTTAGAGAGGTGGGACCTAATTTTAATTTATTGATGGCTGCTTGCTTAATTGCAATTTTCCCAATTTTAGTATTATACTTTTTTACTCAGAAGTTATTCATAGAAAGTATATCAAACTTTGGATTAAAAGAATAAATCAGTAAATTTTTTGTAACAAAACTTTAATTTTACCTCTATATTAATAAATATTTTTACGGGGTGATTATGAAATTTTATAAATATATTTTAAATTTCTTCTTAGCTTCCTTATTTTTTATCTCCTCGCAATCATTCGCAATTACTGCACAAGATATTGAAAATGCAGATCCTTCAGGTCAAACTGTTGAATTCTGGGTTCAATATTCAGATGAAAGATTAGATGCAATGATGGCAAGAGCTGAAAGATTTGAAGCTGAAACAGGAATAAAAGTTAATGTTGTTCACAAAGGGCATTACGGAAAAGTTCAATCTGCTATGATGTCTGCTGCTGGAACAAAAGATATAGCAGACGTTGCAAGAGGTTATGGTAACGCTGCTGCAGACATGTACTTAATTGGCGCTTCAATTGATCAAAATATTTTAGCAAATAGTAAAAAATGGGGTGTTTCTCAAGATGATATAGCAGATTGGGGTGCAAACTGGACTGTTGGCTTTTCACCATATTTTGACGGAAATCCAAAACTATTACATGAAGTTGGAAAATCAATAGAGATCCTTTATTACAATGCAGATTGGTTAAAGGAACTAGGTTTAGATGCTCCTAAAACTCCTGCTGATTTTGCGGAAGCAGCATGTGCTGCAACAAATCAAGATTATAGCGGTAAGATGGGTGAAGATGTTCCAAGTTATGGATATGAAATAGATACAGATGCAAGTAACTTTGCAGCATGGGTATTTGCGCATGGAGGTGATGTATTTGACTATGATAATGGTCAGTATATTTACAATGGTCCAAAAGCCATTGAAGCTATGGAATTCATTCAAGGAATGGCTAATAAAGGATGCGCAATAGTTGCAAGAGGTAAATACACTGACCAGCAATACTTAGGACAAGGCTCTGTTTTATTTGCTGCAGGATCTACTTCTGGTATCACTTATTTCCAGAAAGCCATTGAAGAGGGTTACAATGGTAATTGGGATGTAGCTCCATTATCATACACCACTAGTGAACCAGTGCTTAACTTATATGGCGGTGGTTTAATTATGGGAAATTCAGGTGATGCTAATAGAATGGTAGCAGCATATCAGTGGATGAAATATATTTCTAATACTGAGAACTCAGCAGTTTGGTCAACTGAAAGTGGATATGGTTTTGTTAGAACCTCTTCTGCAGATCATCCATTAATTGCTGAAAAAAGAGCTGAATTACCTCAATATGATAAATCATTAACAATGGTTCAATACGGAAAAGGTGAGCCTTCTGTTCCTGGCTATTATTCAGTTAGAGGTGAGGTTGAAAAAGCTTATGCAGCAATTATTAATGGTGATGATATCATTTCAACATTAAATCAATTAAATGAAGATGCTAATGCAATATTAGCAGATGCAACTGCAGAGTAGTTTAATTATTTTACTTTTATTAAGGGTGGTTTATACCACCCTTTTTTATGATAATTGTTTGTTCTCTAAATGATTTAACTAATGTGTGTGAAAGCATACAGCCCAAATATCTTGTATCAGTAATTGATCCAGGATATGCACCAGAAACACCTAAGGGTGTAAAAAATCATTTAAAGTTAGGATTTGACGATATTATTGAAATTAGTAGCAATAATAAAATATTTCGATTGAATACTGATGAAATACCGCAAATTCTACCAGCAGAAGAGCATGTAAATTCAATAGCTAATTTTACTTCTACATATGCATATGATGAAGATATTGTTATTCATTGTTGGTGTGGTGTATCAAGATCAATGGCAACAGCTACTTATTTACTATGTAGAGAAAACAAAACTAATATTGAAAATACAATTAAATATATTCGTAATCTTGCACCACATGCAAACCCAAATAAATTATTGATAAATCACTTTGAAAAGAAATTAGATGTTAGCAATCAAATCTCAAAATCATTTTTAAAATTCCCTTATACTAAAACATACGATTGTTCTTCAAATTTTGCACCTGTTACTTTATTTGATATAAAAGACATTGAAAAAAACTAATGAAAGAATACGTTCGAACAATTGCTGATTATCCTGTTAAAGGAATTCAATTCAGAGATATTACAACATTGTTGCAAAATGCAGGACACTTTAAACAAGTCATTGATGACATGGTAAAACCATGGCAAAATAAAAAAATAGATGCAGTTTTAAGCATAGAATCACGTGGATTTATTATGGCAGGCGCAATAGCTTATTTTTTAAATGCAGCATTTGTTCCTTTGAGAAAGCCTCATAAACTTCCATTTGATACTTTCAAAACCTCATACGACTTAGAGTATGGATCAACTGAAATGCATATTCATACAGATGCCTTAGATGGTCATAAAGATTTACTAATTATTGATGATCTTTTAGCAACAGGTGGAACTGCACTTGCAGCAGTAGAGTTAATTAAAAAGTTTGAAGACAAAAATATTGTTGGTGCAGGTTTTATAATAAATTTACCAGATTTAAGTGGTGATAAAAAACTAATTGAAAAAGGAATTGAGATACATTCTTTAATGGAGTTTTAAATGAGAAATGCAGTTATTGTGGGTTACAAAAGATCACCCTTCACCTTTGCTCGTAAAGGTGAAATGGCTAATATAAGACCAGAAGACATTTTATCACAAACAATAAATCAATTACTGAATGAAATTCAAATTAATAAAAATGACATAGAGGACATTATTACTGGTTGTGCTTATCCTGAAGGAGCGCAAGGTAATAATATTGCTAAAATTGTTTCTTTCATGACAGATATGCCAGAACATGTGGCGGGTATGACAGTCAATAGATGGTGCGGTTCTTCAATGCAAGCTATTCATGATGCAACTGGTGCTATTGCAATTAACTCTGGAGACGTTTTTTTATGTTGTGGTGTAGAAAGTATGACATTTATTCCTATGAATGGATTAACATACGATCCTCATCCTCAATTAAGTAAAGATAATCCAAATGTATATATGTCTATGGGCATTACAGCTGAAAATGTTGCAAAAAAATTTGATATTTCTCGGAAACAACAACAAGAATTTGCTATTAGCAGTCATTACAAAGCTAATTTAGCTAGAGAATCAAATATGTTCGACAATGAAATAGTGTCTATCACAAATAATGATGAGAAAATTAATAAAGATGGTGGCATTCGACCTAACACCTCACATGAAATTTTAGATGGGTTAAAACTTGCTTTTGATGAAAATGGAACAGTAACAGCTGGTACAGCCTCACCATTAACAGATGGAGCATCAGCAGTAATTGTTTGTGAGGAAGAATATGCAAAAAAAAATAATCTAAATATTTTAGCTCGTATAAAATCTACAGCAGTAGTTGGTTGTCCACCAGAATTAATGGGTCTTGGCCCAATTAATGCATCTAAAAAAGCTCTAAAAAGAGCTAATTTATCTATTTCCGATATTGATATTGTGGAACTAAATGAGGCATTTGCTTCTCAATCTTTAGCATGTATTAAAGAATTAAAGATGGACATAAATAAAGTAAATATACATGGTGGAGCAATAGCATTAGGCCACCCTTTGGGTGCTACTGGAGCAAGGATTACAGGTAAAGTTGCAACTCTATTGCAAAATAAAAATAAAAAGTATGGATTAGCGACACAATGTATAGGTTTAGGTCAAGGTATTGCAACTGTGTTAGAAAATATTAATTAAATATTATGCAAATTTATAAAACACCCCTACGTGAGTTTAAATTTTTAATTGAAGATTTTTTAAATCTTAAGGAAAGTGAAACATTAAAAAAATTAGATTTAGAAACAAGTGATCTAATGCTTATTATTGAAGAAGCAGCAAAACTTTGTGAAGAAACCTTACTCCCGCTTAATCAAAGTGGAGATAGTGAGGGATGTTCATTTAATAATGGAGTTGTGACTGCTCCAAAAGGATTTAAAGAAGCTTATAAAACTTTTTCTGAAAATGGCTGGCAAGGACTAAAAGTAAAAGAAGAATTTGGTGGTCAAAACTTACCATATATTATGAATATGATTTTAGATGAAATGATAAGCTCTACTAATATGTCATTTGGTCTCTATCCAGGTCTTACAGCCAATGCAATTGATGCAATTGAAAAGAGTGCTAATGAAGATTTGAAAAATACCTATCTGCCAAATTTAACTAGCGGTAAGTGGACAGGCACAATGAATTTAACTGAACCTCAATGTGGAACAGATCTTGGATTAAGTAAAACAATGGCAACACCATTAGATGATGGAAGTTACAGTATTACTGGTACCAAAATTTTTATTACATGTGGAGAGCATGATTTAAGTGATAACATTATTCATTTAGTACTAGCAAGAACACCAAATGCGCCCCCTGGTATAAAAGGTATAAGTTTATTCTTGGTTCCTAAATTTTTACCAAATGAAAGTGGTGATTTTGTTGATAGAAATAAAGTTGAATGTGGATCAATAGAAAAGAAGATGGGTATTCATGCTAGTCCAACCTGTGTCATGCACTACAATGAAGCTAAGGGCTGGCTAATAGGTGATCTTAATAAAGGAATGAGAGCGATGTTTATAATGATGAATGGAGCTCGTTTGTTTGTAGGAATACAAGGATTAGGTTTATCAGAAACTGCTTATCAATCAGCACTTTATTATTCGAAAGAGCGTTTACAAGGAAAATTATCTTCCAGCAATCAGGTAGCTGATCCTATAATTGTTCATCCTGAAATAAGAAAAAACTTATTATATATAAAATCCATAAATGAAGCAGTTAGAGGTTTAACTTTATTGGCTGGAAATCACTTTGATAATATTGAAAATTCTTCAGATGATAAAGAAAAGAAATTATCTGAAAATTTTATAGCACTCATGACGCCAATTATTAAATCGTATGCTTCAGATAAATCTGTAGAAAATACAAATAGAGCTATGCAAATCTATGGTGGTCATGGTTTTATTACTGACCATGGAATGGAACAATTAGTAAGAGATGCTAGAATTACAACAATTTATGAAGGAACGAACGGAATTCAAGCTCTAGATTTGATAGGAAGAAAATTACAAACTGACAACGGTGCATTATTTAATGAATTTTTTACTATGATTGATAATTATCAAGTTAAAATTGCCAATAATCAAGATATGAAAAAATATATTGATTTATTTATGCCTTCATATGATTCTTACAAAAGTATTTTTGAATATATTAAATCATTAGATGATGAAAATGAGATTAATTCTCATGCTGTAGAATTTTTAAATTTATCATCTTTGATTTCTCTAGGTTATATTTGGTTGCACTATATAGAAATTTCATTAGCAAAATTAGAAAAGCATGATGAAAGTTTTTATAAATCTAAAATAGAAACTGGTAACTTCTTTTTAACTAAATTATTAGGTGAAACACAAGTTCTTTGTCAAAATATAAGATCTGGTGGAAAATACTATAATGATTATAATGATAAATATTTTGAAACAGCAATCTAATGACTATAAAAATTTATAAACCATCAAAAACTTCCATGCAATCGGGTTTTAAAAAAACTAAATTATGGTTAGCTGAATATATTTCTGAAGTAGAAAAAGTAAAAGATTCTTTAATGGGGTGGAATAGTTCATTAGATACCAAATCTCAGATTAAACTTTTTTTTGATACCAAAGAACAAGCTATTGATTGGGCAAAAAAAAATAATTATCAATATTTTGTCGAAGAACCAAAGCAAAGAAAAATTAAACCAAAAAGTTATGCTTCAAATTTTGATACAAATAGAAAAGAGCCTTGGACACATTAAGTATAATTTCTTTCTTTATTTTTTAGACTATGATAAATGCAAACTATGCGCCCGTAGCTCAGTGGATAGAGCAACCGCCTTCTAAGCGGTAGGTCAAATGTTCGAATCATTTCGGGCGCGCCAAATATTAAAATTTTGCTGCTTCCTCATCAATAAATGCATTGAAAGACACTGATCTTCTCTCCTCATCAGAAAAGAATGGATAAACTGTATGCATCATATAACTAGGAAATATAAATAAATCACCAACTTCAGGTTTAACATCATACACAGAAGAAACTAAAAGCTGTGTTGATCCATGTATAAATGCAATTTTTCCATTCTTATTTTGATCTTTGTATGATGAGCCTAAGTCCTTTGGCATTTTTGTATACATTACTCCTGACAAATGACCAGTATGCCAATGAATTGGATTATAATCACTCTCAAATTGACAAACAGCCCAACTAGATTTTAAATCAAATTTCTTAATTTCTTTTTGTAATGTTGATTTAACAAAATTAAATACAAATTTATAAAGAGCATCTTTTAAATTTTGATCAAGAAATTCTTTTGTTAATCTAACTTCATATTTAATTTCACCAGCTAATTGTTCGCCGTGGTATAATTCATCAATTTTATTTTCATCTTTTAATATTTCATCAATATGATTGTTAAGTATATTTATTGTATCACTTGATAATTTATATTTACCTATAGCTGGCGAGAATGGTCGAATAATTTGACCTTGAATCATGCTTTCATTCATATTTTATTAACTTTAATTATATTAAATATTATAATATAGTTAATTAAAATGAAATATAATTTAAATTGTCATTGTGGAGCTGTTCAAATAGAAGTTTTAACAGACTTAGAAATCATTAAACAGTGTAACTGCTCTATTTGTATTAGAAAAAATGCTAAAATGTGTATGGTTCCTAAAGATGCAATAAATATTCTAAAAGGAAAAGAAAACTTAACTTCTTACAAATTTAATACGATGATTGCTGAACATTTTTTCTGTAAAATTTGTGGCATCTATACTCATCATAACAGAAGAAGTGATCCAAATGGGGCTGCAATAAATATTGGGTGTATAGATTCCATTGATCCTTTTAAATATAAAGCTGACTTCATAGATATGAAAAATAAATAATTTTATGTCGTTTGAATTTTTAGTTTCGAAAATTCAAAAAAATAATTTTTTACTTATAGGAAGAGCAGGAATTGATATTTATCCTGATCCACCGGGAACTAAAACTGAGAACGCCAAATCCTTTGTTACTCATCTTGGAGGATCTTCTGCAAATATGGGTGTTCAATTAACTTTATTTGGAGGTAATTGTAATTTACTGACGAGAGTATCTGATGATGCTTTAGGTAGATTAGCTATTAAACAACTAAATCATTATGGTGTTAAAAACAAATTAGTAGAGTATGAAAAAAATGAATCAAGAATTTCTTTTGCAATTGTTGAAACTACAATTAAAGATCATCAATCAATTATTTATAGACATAAAGCCTCTGATTTATTTTTAAATAAAAATGATGTTGAAAATGCTAATATACAAAATTTTGATTGTATATTAATTACTGGAACTTCTCTAGCAGCTGAGCCTTCGAGAAGTGCTACTTTATATGCTTTAGATATAGCAAAAAAAAATAATATTCCTGTAATTATGGATATTGATTATAGACCATATACTTGGGAGTCATCAAAAAAAGCAAAAGAAGTTTATAATTTAGCAGCAAGTAAATGTAGTGGTGTAATTGGAAATGATGATGAGTTTGGAGTATTAGCTGGTGATTACAACAATGGTTTGGATCATGCTAGACAATTAGCTAAAAATGTAAGCTTAATTATTTATAAAAAAGGTGAAAAAGGCTCTATTACTTTTGCAATGAACAAAGAAATTAAAAAAGGAATATTTCCCGTTAAGCCCTTGAAACCAACTGGAGCCGGTGATGCATTTATGGGATCATTAATTGGATCAATTTTAAAGACTAATGATTTAGAAAAATCTATAGAAATAGGTTCAGCCGCAGCAGCTATTGTAGTAACAAAAGTTGGTTGTGCGCCAGCAATGCCAAATTTAAATGAAATTTTAGAATTTATGAAATATAATAAAATTAATGAAGGAGAATAATATGCATATTCCACCATTTGATAATAAAAACAAGCCAATTGTAGATATTGAAGATAGTAGAGTTCCTTTAAATTATTTTAACATAGTAAAATTAAATAAAGATCAATCTTTTGAATATCAAACACCCGGTTATGAAACATGCATAGTTCCTGCTACTGGAACAATTAATGTAGAAATTGAAGGAATAAAAGTTGAGTCATTAGGGACTAGAACAGTTGATGTGTGGGATGGAGAGCCAGAAGGTGTTTATGTGCCCTCTAATACAAAAGCTCAATTTACATCTTTAGTAGATAATTCAGAAATTTTTATTGCTGGCGCAAAGTATGATAAAACTCTTGAACCATTTGCTGTTAGAACAAATGAAATTGATTTAGTGCAGTACGGTTCTGATGATACAAAAACTCATAGAAAAATTAAACATATTTTAGGTGCTAAGCATCATGATAAAGTTGGAAGATTGCTTTGTAATGAACTTTATACTGTAGGGCAGGGAGGTTGGTCGGGGTTTCCGCCTCATAAGCATGATACAGATCGTCTACCTGATGAAACTAGGCATGATGAAACATACAATTACAGATTTAAACCTAATAATGGATTTGGTTTTCAGATGTTTCAGCAAGTTGATGATAAAGTTGGTAAAGCTGAACATATAATTGATGGGTCGACCATTATGATTAGAACAGGCTATCATCCATGTGTCGTAGCACCTGGGTATGAGATGTATTATTTTACAATTCTTGGAGGACTGTCTCAAAGATCTCTTGTCCAATTTTTTCAACCTGAGCACGCATATCAAGTAGAAACAATTCCAGGAATTAAGGATATGATTGCTAAATACAAATAAATGACAGCAGTAAATTTAAAAAAAATTTTAAATGATGCAAATAAAAATAATTATGCAGTAGCAGGTTTAGTTGTACTAGGCTGGGATGACGCCTTAGCTTTTACGCAAGCCGCTGATGAAACTGGAATTCCAATTATATTACAAGCTGGTCCTTCATGCAGAGCGCACACGCCAATTCCAATATTAGGAAAAATGTTTAGATACTTAGCGAGTCAAACAAAAACGAACATTTGTTGTCATGTTGATCATGGATACACTCTAGATGAATGTTATGAAGGGATTGATAGTGGCTTTACATCTGTAATGTTTGATGGTTCTAAATTAACTTTAAAAGAAAATATAAAAATTAGTAAAAAAATTGCTTCAAGAGCTCACAAGTATAATATTTCTATTGAGGGAGAAATAGGTTTTGTAGGTTATGATAATGGTAAAATTTCAGAAGGTACTAATATTGAAGATGCAGTAACTTTTGCAAACCAAAGTAATATTGATGCAATGGCAATTTCGGTTGGAAATACACATTTACAAACTTCAAAAAAAGCTAGTATTGATTTCAACAAAATTAATTTAATTGAAGCAAAAACAAAAATCCCTTTAGTTCTTCATGGTAGTAGTGGAATTCCCGTAGAGCAAAGAAAAAAACTAGCAAGAAAAACAAAAGTAGCAAAACTAAACATTGGCACTGAAATTAGAATGACATTTGGGGAATCCTTGAGAAAAAATCTCAAAAATAATCCTAAAACTTATGATAGATTGCAATTACTAAAACCAACGATTAAAGATTTAACAAAAGTTACAAAAAAAATTATAAAACAAATTGGCCCAAATTAATGGGACAAATCTTTATTGCAGCACTTAAAGAAGAAACTCCAAATCTTAAAGATTTCCACTATTCAGGTGTGGGAAAGATTAATGCTACAATCAAAATTATGGAATTAATTTCAAAATTTCAACCTAATGAAATAATCAATTATGGAACAGCTGGTTCAATAAAGCAAAACTTATCAGGATTAGTAGAATGCACGAAGTTTGTTCAAAGAGATATGGATGCTAGAGGTCTAATGAACTTTAAATTAGGGGAAACTCCTTTTGATCCAATATCAAAAATTACATATTCTAATGAGGGGTATATATGTGCATCAGGAGATAGTTTTGTTCAATCATCAGTAGAAATAGATTGTGATATTGTTGATATGGAAGCTTACTCTTTTGCTAAAGTATGCAAATTACATAATATTAGATTTAAATGTTTTAAATATATTTCTGATTATGCAAATGAAAATTCAAATAATGATTGGATTGATAATTGTTCAAAAGGAGCTAAATTGTTTTCTGAAATATATCCTCAATTAAAAATATGATTTTAAAAATACTTGAAAAATTAGGAAGAAAAAAGATTGTATTGGACAGAGGTCCATCACATCCAGAATTTCATAAGGCCAAACCATGGATGGAAAGATATTATTTGTTATTTAGAAAAAGACCCAAATGGTTTCCTTTTAATATCTTAATTCATAAAATGTTAGATGATGATCATGGTGAAGGAGTTCATAATCATCTTTGTCCTTATATAACAATTATTTTAAAAGGCGGTTATTGGGAAACTACTAATAAAGGTAAATTTTGGAGACCACCAGGTTACATTGGTTTTAGATCAGCAGATCATTTACATAGAGTTGATTTAAAACCAAATACAAATACCATGACATTATTTATTCCTGGTCCTTTTGGGCTTAGAAAAACTAAAAGAGCTGATTATAAAACAAAAATTTAGCTATCTATATAATTTAAATTACTCCATCGTATATTAATTTACATCCACTCAAAAAAAGCAAAATATAAACAATATTAAAAAATAATTTTTCTGGAATTCTTTTTTGCACAAAGTAACCAATTAAAACACTAATAAAAGCTAGTGGAAGTAAATAGAGTGAAATCATAAGATTTGAAGGTGCTAATAATCCAACGTAATAATACGGAACCAATTTGACAAGATTTATAACCATAAATGCCAATGTCATTGTTCCAATAAATGAAATTTTATCTAACTTTAAAGGAAGCATATAAAAGTTAATAGGTGGATTGCCTGCATGAATTAAAAAACTTGTATATCCAGCAACAGATGACCAAAAGTATCCTTTAAGTTTTGTTGGTTTAAGTAAATAATTATTTTTCTGAATAAATGAAACTAGAACAAAAATAATTGATATAACACCAACCATTATTCTTATCTGATCTTCGTTTGTAAACTCAAAAGTTAAAGTTCCAAATAAAATACCAATTATAGATGCTGGGATTACAATTTTTAAAATACTGTTTATCCATTTTTTCCAATACAAATAGATTGCTGAAAAATCCATTATTATTAAAAGTGGCAACAATATTCCCGCAGCTTGCAAAGGACTCATTGCAAACGACATAACTGGCACTGCAAGCATCGCGATAGGTCCTGGAACACCGCCTTTAGATAAACCAAATACAAAAACCCCCAATGATGCAAAAATATAAAAATATAAATCCATTTAATTTAAAATTTTTAATGCATTTTTAATATCTTTTATTTGATCATCAATGTCTTCCAATCCACAATATAATCTAATTAAAGTTCCAGTATTTCTATTTTTAAACTCTCTTTTATCTAATGGAGGAAAGGTAATGAGACTATCAAATCCACCCCAACTGTATCCCAATTTGAATATTTTAAGTTTATTAAAAAATTTTTCAATTTGATTTTTTGAGTATTTCTTTTTCATCATAAATGAGAATAAGCCTGTGCTACCAGAGAAATCTCTTTTCCATATTTTATGATTTTTTGTATGCGGTAATGCTGGATGGAAAACATCAGATACAAGATCATGTTCTAATAAATATTTTGCCATTAATAATGCATTTTTTTCAATTTCTCTAATTCGAATTTCAAGTGTTGGCAACCCTCTAATTGCTAAATAAACTTCTTCAGAACCAGGACATATGCCTAAAGTTTTTGAAGTTGATCTTATTTTTTTGGAATATTTTTTATTAGACGAAACGAAACCAATTAATACATCCGAGTGACCATTTATATATTTAGTTCCTGCATCTATAATAATATCAATACCTAATTTAATTGGATTACAAAATAAAGGTGAGGCCCAAGTATTATCCATAACAGTTGGTATTTTATTTTTTTTAGCAATTTTTGTAATGAAAGGTATATCAATAATATCAAAAGTTGCTGTTCCTGGTGATTCTAAATAAATTAGCTTTGTTTTACTGTTAATTAATTTCTCAAAATTATTAATATTTTTTGTTGGATGAAAATATTTTATTTTAACATTATATTGTTTCAGGATGTTTTCACAAAAAGTTCTAGTAGGACTATAAACACTATCATTTATTAAAACCTCATCACCAGATTTTAAAAAGGTAAAAAAAGGAATAACTATAGATGCCAATCCTGATGGTGATAGTACTGTATCATTGCAGTTATATAAAAAAGAAATACTGTCTTCTAACTGCTTATGAAATGGATTTTTATTTATTCCATAAAATGTTGTTCTATCGTCAAAATTTTTAATATCGTTTAAGTAATCTTTAAATGTATTAAAGATCATTGTAGAACCCTTATAGGTACCAGGGTTGATAAACCCTTTTTGTTTAAGAGGATTTCTACCTATTTTTGTTAATTTTGTTTTTATTTTCATAAACAACTAAATATTGTATAAGCCAAAATCTTTATACACAAATTATAGTAGGCAATTTTAAGCTTAACAAATCTATTATTGGGATTAACTTATTAATTTGTTATAGGGAAGCAATCTTTGAAAAAAGATATTTAAATAATTATTTAAACGGAGAAAATAATATGAAAAAACTATTATCTATCTTTGCGGTTGTAGCGTTTGCTTTTTCAGCACATGCTGGAACTCTTGATGATGTTAAAAATAGAGGTTTTCTAAAATGTGGAGTAACAACTGGTCTTGCTGGTTTTGCTGCTCCAGATGATAGCGGTGAATGGGCTGGTCTAGATGCAGATATGTGTCGTGCAGTTGCTGTAGCTGTTTTTGGAGACCGTTCTAAAGTAGAATTTATTACTACTACAGGTAAATCTCGTTTCCCAACATTAGCTTCTGGTGAAGTTGATATGTTAGCGAGAAATACAACTTGGACAATTAGCCGTGATGTTAATCTTGGTTTTGAGTTCGTAGGTGTAAACTTCTACGATGGACAAGGTTTCATGGTTCCATCTGCTCTTGGTGTATCAAGTGCAACTGAGCTTGATGGTGCTACTGTATGTATCCAAACTGGTACTACTACAGAGTTAAACCTTGCTGACTTCTTTAGATTAAATGGAATTAGCTACGAAGCACTTCCAATTGAAACTAATGATGAAGGTAAAGAAAACTTATTTGCTGGAAGATGTGACGTATACACAACTGACGCTTCAGGTCTTTCTTCAACAAGAGCTGCTGCTTCTAATCCAGATAAATGGGTTGTATTACCAGAAATTATTTCAAAAGAACCACTTGGTCCACTTGTAAGACATGGTGATCACCAGTGGGGTGACGTAGTTCGTTGGTCTTTAAATGCAATGATTATTGCTGAAGAACTAGGTATTACATCTGAAAACGTTGATGCTCAAAAAAGCTCTAATGTTCCTGAAGTACTAAGACTTCTTGGTGTTGAAGGTAACTATGGAGAAATGCTTGAGCTAAGTAACGATTGGGCTTACCAAATTATCAAACAAATTGGTAACTACTCTGAATCTTACGAAGCTAATGTAGGTCCAGACACACCTCTAGAAATTGCAAGAGGTTTAAATGCTCTATGGACTCAAGGTGGTATTTTATACGCACCTCCATTCAGATAAATCTTAATTAAATTTAAAACGGGGGGTTTTAAACCCCCCATTTTTTTTGTATATATAATAGTATGCGATCTAACTTAGGTTTCTTTTCTGATGAAAAATTTAGATCCATTTTTTTTCAAACTTTAGTTGTAGGTTTATTTGCGTTGGGTTTGTTCTTTGTAATAAGCACAACCTCTTACAACTTAGAAAAAAGAAATATCGCAACTGGTTGGAGTTTTCTTCAAAATCCAGCTGGCTTTGATATAAGTTTTTCACCTTTCTTAGAATTTAAATCAACCGATACACATTTAAAAGTTTATTTTGTTGGAGTCTTAAATACTCTTTTGGTATCAATTACAGGTTGTATAGCAGCTACCATTTTAGGTTTTATATTGGGCATAGTAAGACTATCTTCAAATTGGTTATTAAGTCGACTAGTTTATATTTACGTTGAATTTTCAAGAAATGTACCTTTACTTCTTCAAATAATTTTATGGTATAGTATTTTAATTCAACTTCCTCGTGTTAAGCAATCATTACAAGTTCTTGATGTATTTTATATTTCAAACAGAGGATTGTATTCTCCAAGACCAATATTTGAAAGTGGATTTTCATATGTATTAATTGCAATTGTATTGGCTTTAATTTCAAGTTTCTTAATAAATAGATGGGCAAAAAAAAGACAAGATAAGACAGGCCAACAATTCCCAGTATTCTCAAGCTCAATTGGATTAATATTCATTGTTCCATTAATTTTATTTTTTATTCTTGGTTCACCTTTGTCTTTTGAGCATCCAGAATTAAAAGGTTTTAATTTTAAAGGTGGTTTAGTTATTAGACCTGAATTTATAGCAATGTTTTTAGCATTATCAATTTACACTGCAGCCTTCATTTCTGAAATTGTTAGAGCAGGTATAATGTCTGTCTCAAAAGGACAAAGAGAGGCATCTGCTGCTATAGGATTAAAACAAACATGGATAATGAGACTAATCATTATACCTCAAGCTCTTAGAGTGATTGTCCCTCCACTAACAAGTCAGTATCTAAACTTAACTAAAAATTCTTCATTAGGAATTGCTGTTGGATATGCTGACCTTGTTCATGGTTTTGGAGGAATAAGTTTAAATCAAACTGGTCAAGCTATTGAATGTATGGCAATTGTTATGGCAACTTATTTGTCAATTAGTTTGACAATATCTTTCTTTATGAACATTTATAATAGAAGTATACAATTTAAGGAAAAGTAATGAACGAAATGAATGAAGTTAGAAAACCACCAGTAGCAACAACAGGTATTATTGGTTGGTTACGAATAAATTTATTCTTTAATTGGACAAACTCATTAATAACTTTATTTGTTATTTATTGTTTGTATCAGTTTATTCCTTGGATTTTAGATTGGACTATATTTTCAGCTGATTTCAAATATAATTATCTTGGTGAACAAATTACTAACCAAGAAATGTGTTCACGAAATTTAGATCCTGAAAATGGTGGAGCTTGTTGGGCTGTTATATATGTAAGGTTTTATCAATTTATTTATGGATTTTATCCAAAGGTTGAAGTTTGGAGAGTAAATATAGCTTATGCAATGTTAGCATTAGCATTGTTACCTCTTTTGTATGCAAAACTTCCATATAGAAAGTACTTCTTATATTTTACATACATTTTTCCTGTTATTGCTTATTTTTTACTTAATGGTGGATTAGGCTTTACTGAAGTATCTACTAACAAATGGGGCGGTCTTCTAGTAACACTCGTCCTAGGCTGTACTGGAATAGCTTTAGCTTTTCCTATTGGGATTATGCTAGCATTAGGGAGAAGATCTAAATTACCAGTTATAAGCATGATGTGTACATTGTTTATTGAATTTATCAGAGGGGTTCCCCTAATTACTTTGTTATTTTTTGGAATGGTAATGCTACCTTTATTTTTACCAGAGGGAATAGATATGGATGGTTTAGTAAGAGTTCTAGTAGCTGTTACATTATTCCAATCAGCTTATATGGCAGAAGTTATACGAGGAGGGCTACAAGCAATACCTCCTGGTCAATATGAAGCTGCTAAATCACTAGGGATGTCTTATTGGAGAATGAATTTATTAATTATTCTTCCTCAAGCTATTAGAATTTCTATACCCCCAATTGTCAACACATCCATAGGTTTATTTAAGGACACAACTTTAGTTATAATTGTAGGAATATTAGATTTATTAGGTATTGGGAGAGGTACTTTAGCAGATACTAATTGGTTAGGCTTATCTTATGAAATTTACTTTTTTGTTAGTTTGGTATTTTTTATATTCACATTTGGAATGTCTAGATACAGTTTGTATTTGGAAAAGAAATTAAAAACAGGTATTAATATGGGGGCTGATTAAAATGAGTGAAGAATCAATAATTTCATTAAAAAATGTTAACAAATGGTTTGGAGATTTTCATGTATTACAAGATGTAAATCTTGAAGTTAAGAAGAAAGAAAGAATCGTAGTTTGTGGCCCTTCTGGTTCTGGTAAATCTACAATGATTAGATGCATTAATAGATTGGAAGAACATCAAGAAGGCTCAATTGTTGTTGATGGAATTGAGTTAACTGGAAATTTAAAAAATATTGATAATGTTAGGAAAGAAGTTGGTATGGTATTCCAGCAATTTAATTTATTCCCTCATTTATCTGTAAAAGAAAATATAACACTTGCTCCAATTTGGGTTAAAAAAATGCCAAAGGCAGAAGCAGAGGAACTGGCTATGAGACAGTTAGAAATAGTAAAAATTCCTGAACAGGCCAACAAATATCCTGGTCAATTATCTGGTGGTCAACAACAAAGAGTAGCAATTGCTAGATCTCTTGCAATGAATCCTAACATCATGCTTTTTGATGAACCAACTTCAGCTCTAGATCCTGAAATGATTAAAGAAGTTTTAGATGTTATGGTTGATTTGGCAAACGGTGGAATGACTATGATTGTTGTTACGCATGAAATGGGTTTTGCTAAAACAGTTGCTGATAGAATGGTGTTTATGGATGAAGGTAAAATTGTTGAGGAAGCTAGCCCAGATAAGTTTTTTAATAATCCAGAGAGTGATCGTACAAAGTTATTTTTAAGTCAGATTCTTCATCAATAATTTAAGAATATAACAATAAATTAACTCTTCTATTCATTTTACCTTTGTTTTCTATTTTGCCGATTTGAATTTTACCAATCTCATTAGTTGATTTCACATGTGTACCACCACATGGTTGTAAATCAATATCACCAATTCTAATTAATCTTATTTTACCATCTACTTGCGGAGGTTTTACTGACATAGTTCTGACTAGCTCAGGTTTTTCTTCCAATATACTACTTTCAATTACTTCACTAGTAACGGTATGATTATCTTCAACCAACAAATTTATTTTTTCTTCCAATTCTTCTTTGTTTATTTGTTTATCTGGATCGTTAAAATCCAATCGACTTTTTTCATAACCAATTTGACCGCCAGTTACTCCTAAAGGGACTATAGAACACAACAAGTGCAGTGCAGTATGCATTCTCATATACTTGTATCGTAAATCCCAATTTATTTTTCCAATTATATCAACATTCTCTTCAAGATCTTTGAGATCATCTACAACATTTATTATTTTATTATTTTCTTTAATAGTATCTAAAACTTGTATTTTTATACTTTCAGCTTCTATTGTACCTGTGTCCCCAGGTTGACCACCACTTTTTGCATAAAATGCTGTATTATCTAACTCAATACGATTTTCTTCTTTCACAATACCTATAATTTTTGCTTTAAATTCTTTAAGGTATGCATCATCTTCGAATAATTTTGTCATAGCGTTTTTTTACCAGTATTTTAAAAATATTATATTGACTTTTTTCTCATTCTGAATAAATTAGAACAAAAGTAGAACAAATAATTTTATAAATAATATAATTATTATTTATCAATTATTTAAATATTTTTTCTAATATTATGTCTAAAAAAGTAGAAAACTTAATATTTAAAGCTGAATTCAAAGGAGATCAAATAACGCCTTATTTTCTTGATACAGTATCTGCAGGTTTTCCATCTCCAGCTAGTGATTATATGGAAAACAAACTTGATCTTAATGAATATTTGGTTCAACGTCCAACAGCAACCTATATCGTTAAAGCTAATGGCCCTTCTATGACCGATGCAGGCATATTATCAGGTGATTTACTTATTGTTGATAGAAGTATTACACCTCGTAACGACAATATTGTTATAGCCTCCATCTTTGGTGACCTAACAGTTAAAAAACTGAAAAAGAAAGATCAGTCACTATTTTTAATTTCTGCCAATAGTGAGTATCCTAGTATTCAAGTTAAAGAAGAAATGGAGTGTTTTATATGGGGGGTAGTGACATATGTCATACACAAAACTACTTAATAGAAATCATAACTCAGTAAATCAATCTATAGCATTGATAGATTGCAATAATTTTTATGCGTCATGTGAAAGAATATTTAATCCAAAACTTATAGGAAAACCAATTGTCGTACTTTCCAATAATGATGGTTGTATTATTGCACGATCAAAAGAAGCAAAAAAATTAGGGATAAAAATGGGCGAACCTTATTTTAAAGCAAAAAATATTATTGATAAAAATGATGTTAAAGTTTTTTCATCTAATTATTCTTTGTATGGTGATATTTCTCAGAGAGTAATGGAGACTTTATCAAGTTTCTCTTCAGAGGTAGAAATCTACTCTATAGATGAAGCATTTCTTGGTTTAAATGGTTTTAAGAACTATGAGCTAAATACTTATTGCAGACATATTAGACAAACAATTAAGAGCTGGGTTGGTATTCCAGTTAGTATTGGAGTGGGCTCAACAAAAACACTATCAAAAATAGCTAATCATTTAGCAAAAAAACAACCAGAGTATAAAGGTGTTTGCATACTAAAAAATAAAATAGAAATAAAAAAAGCATTAGAATTAACATCTATTGAAGAAGTATGGGGCATTGGAAGAAGATTATCTCTTTTCCTGAAAAAATATAATATTCATAATGCTTATCAATTTTCACAAATGGACAGAGGATGGATAAGAAAAAATATGGGTGTAGTGGGAGAGAAGACATACTTAGAATTAAATTGTGTATCGTGTTTAGAACTTGATTTGGTTCCAAGTGATAAACAAAGTTGTTGTGTTTCAAGATCATTTAGTCAGCCAATAGAAAAATTATTTGATTTGGAGGAATCAATATCAACTTATGGATCAAGAGTATCAGAGAAGATAAGGGAAAAGGGGTTAGTCGCTGAGTCGATGAGTATTTTTGTTTTGACAAATCATTTTAATAGAAGAGAGAAACAATATTCAAATTCAATAAAACTACATTTACCTTTTCCAACAAATAATAGCATAAAAATTGTTAAAAGAGCTCTTGAAGGAATTAGAAAAATATATCGACCAGGATTTCGTTATAAAAAAGCTGGAATTATATTATGTGGTCTTAGCAGGCACAATGTAACTAGAGGATTGCTTGATTATGACCGTGATACATCAGATAGAATAATGAATACTATTGATAATATTAATTCTAGATATGGAAGTTCAACATTAAAGATAGCCTCTGAAGGTATAGAAAAAATATGGAAGATGAAAAGAGAAAACGTGTCCCCATGTTACACAACACGTTTTGAAGAATTGGTGGAAGTTAAGGCTTAGAAAAATGGCTCCCCGGGCCGGGCTCGAACCAGCGACCGATCGGTTAACAGCCGATTGCTCTACCACTGAGCTACCGAGGAACACAATTTTGTTGATAATAAAAAAAAATTAAAAAACAAGGAAAATTTGGAGGCTCGGAGCGGAATCGAACCGCTGTGCAAGGCTTTGCAGGCCCCTACATCACCACTCTGCCACCGAGCCTAAAAAAAATGACAATTATCACTATATTATTTCTAGTCAATTAATGAAAAAAAATTCTAAAGATTAATAATATAATTTAAATAATTGATTATATAATAGGTTTATATAAAGCATCCTTTAAGAAATGAGTGAAACATTTGAAATTGCAAGAAAAAATATGGTTGTTAATCAATTAAGACCAAACAAAATTAATGAAGAAAATATCTTACAAATATTTGAAAATACTCCTAAAGAAAATTATTTGGATGTCAGCTTAGGTAAGAATTGTTACCTAGATAATAATTTAGATATAACTGAGAAAAGAGGATATCTTAAAAATTTACACCTAGCTCAAATTATAAAATATTCGAAAATTTTACCTAATGATAAGGTATTACATATAGGAGGATTAACGGGCTATTTTTCTGCTCTAATTAGCTCACTATGTAAAGAACTGCATGTTGTAGAAGAAAATAGAGAACTATTTAAATTATTAGAACATAATATTAACAATACTGATAATACTAATATTAGTTTATTTAATCATAATTTATTAGATGGATTATCTGACAAAGCTCCATTTAGCTTAATTATTATTGATGGACCTATATTTAAAATAACTAATAAGTTAAAGAATCAACTAGCAGTGAATGGTGGAAGGTTAATATATATTAAAAAAATATATGATAATTTGGGTAAAGCTTATAAAATTATAAGAAATGAAGATTTGTATTCATCTGAGTATTTATTTGATGTAATGAGTAGTTATCAAATTCAAGAGCAACAAGAGGATTTTAAATTTTAAATGAGAATATTTATATTATTGTTATTACTTATTTTTTCTAAATCTATATTTGCTCTATCAATTGATGATTCTGTAAAAAGTACGATTGCAAATAATTTGAAAATAAAAATTGCTTTTGAAAAACTGAATGAAAGCAAAGAAACTATTGAGGTAGCTATAGGCAAAAAACTTCCAACAGTTACTGGCACAATTTCTGGTACATATAGTAATAGTGATACAACATCAGCAGCTGGTGTATCAACAACACCGGAGACTTTTACAGATAAATATAAAATTAGTATTACGCAAAATTTGTATGATGGTGGTGAAAAAAGTTTAGAAATAGAAAGATCAAAAATTATTTACGAAAATGCAGTTATAAACTTTTACAAAACAGTTCAAGATTTATCGCTAACAGCCGTAGAAGGTTATTTAACAGTAATAAATTATGAAAAATCATTAGAGGCTTCAAAAAAAAATTTTGATTCTGTTTCAAGATTTTTAGAAGAAGTAAAATTAAAATATGAATTGGGATCAGCAACAATAACTGAATTGAAAAATGCTGAGAGTGCTTTTTCAATTGCTGAAACAAATCTTTTTTCAGCCGAACAAAATTACAAAGTCAGTTTAAAAACATTTAAATCAATTGTTGGTAAGGAAGCTATTAATTTAGAAGATTATGTAAACATAGAAGAGGATTTGAATTTTGACAACATACTTTCTGAAGTTTATAAGAATAATTTTAATATTTTAATTGCTCAAAATAATATTAAAATTAAAGAACTTGATCTCTCAAAAGAAAAAGGTTCAAATAGACCTACCTTAGATATAACAGCTTCTACTGAGTATTCGGATGGTTCACGAATAGATGCAGGAAGTGAGAATACCAATGCAACATTAGGGTTAACTTTAACAATTCCTATATTTCAGCAAAATATTGACAAATCAGACATTAGAAAAATAAATTCTCAAATTTTACAAACTGAAGTTGAGTTAGAAGATCTTAAAGAAAGTTTAAATATTGAGGTATCAAACTATTATAAAAACTATTTAGTTAGTAAATCAAATTTAAATACATCGCTATTAACCATAGAGTATGCAAATACTCTTCTAGAAAGTACTCAAGAGGAATACAACCTTGGGACAAAATCTATCACTGATCTAATAGAAGCAGAAACTAATCTTTTAAACGTAAATGTTGAATATTTTAATGCAAATAAAAACTATCTTATTAATTATTTTAATTTACTAGCTTTAGATGGTTCACTGATTAAATTATTTGAGGAGTATCTTCCTAGTTATAATTAGAGTTTTATTAATTTAATTAAACATTTATAATATCTATATGAATACAAAAAATTCTATCAATGAATCTCTTGAAGTCATACGAAGAGCGCTTGAAGATGAAAGAAGCGATTCTAATAAACATTCTTCATCTAATATTTTAATACTTAATCAAAAGGTTAACAGTGATGGTACAATAAAATTACTTCAAAAAGATGAAGAAATAAATAGTGAAATTAATGATATTATAGACCAAAAACTCTCCTATCTTGTGGAAAATAAAATTGAAAAAATACTTGATGAAAAAATCCCAAAATTACTAAAAAATTATTTCGATTCAAAATAGTTACGATGAAGCTTGATAAATTTTTTGATTTTTTAAAAGATGAAAAAAATCTTTATTCACAATGGGAGCAATCGAATTGTTTTAAACCACAAAAAGGAGGTGAGCCTTATTCTATAATGATGCCACCACCTAATGTTACAGGCAGCTTACATATGGGTCATGCTTTAACCTTCACAATTCAAGATATATTAATCAGATACCATAGAATGAAAGGTATGGAAGTATTGTGGCAAGCAGGGACAGATCATGCAGGAATAGCTACTCAGATGGTGGTTGAAAGAAAATTAAGTAAGTCAAACCTAGATCGACGATCTCTAGGTAGAGAAAAGTTTATTGAAAAAGTATGGGAATGGAAAAAAGAGTCGGGTGGTCAGATAAGTAATCAATTAAGAAGACTTGGTGCTTCTGCAGATTGGTCAAGAGAAAGATTTACTATGGATGAAGGACTTTCTAATGCAGTTAAGAAAGTTTTTGTTAATTTATTTAATGATGGAATTATTTATAAAGATAAGAGATTGGTAAATTGGGACCCAAAACTTTTAACAGCTATTTCTGATCTAGAAGTTGAGCAAAGAGATACTGAAGGAAGTTTATGGCATATTAAATATCCTATAGATGAAAATAATCATATAATTGTTGCAACAACAAGACCTGAGACAATGTTAGGCGATACAGCAGTTGCCGTTCATCCAGATGATGAAAAATATAAAAATCTAATTGGCAAATTTTGTAACTTACCAATTTCAAATAAGAAAATACCAATAATTGCAGATGAATATGCAGATCCTGAAAAAGGTTCTGGAGCTGTAAAAATTACACCTGCTCATGACTTTAATGATTTTGAGGTAGGAAAGAGACATAATTTAGAATTTATTAATATTTTTGATGAAAATGCTAAACTGAACTCAAATGTGCCTGAAGAATTTCAAAATTTAGATCGATTTGAAGCAAGAAAATTAATATTAAAAAAATTAGATGAAATGAATTTATTAATTAAAGAAGAAAAACAGCAAATGGTCATACCATATGGTGATAGATCAGGTGTTGTTATTGAGCCATGGCTGACAGACCAATGGTTTTGTGATGCAAAAAAATTATCAGTTGATCCAATATCAGCTGTTAAAGATAATAGTTCAAAATTTATTCCCAAACAATGGGAAAATACATTTTATAATTGGATGGAAAATATTCAACCTTGGTGTATTTCAAGACAGTTATGGTGGGGGCATCAAATTCCAGCATGGTATGGTCCTGATAATAAATACTTTGTTAATGAAACTCTAGAAGGAGCACAAAATCAAGCAAAAGAATTTTATGGAAAGGATGTTGAGCTTAGACAAGATGAAGACGTTCTAGATACTTGGTTTTCTTCTGCCCTATGGACATTCTCTACTTTAGATTGGCCAAATAAAACGTATGAATTAGATAAATTTTATCCTGGTAACGTTTTGGTTACTGGTTTTGATATCATATTTTTTTGGGTTGCGCGGATGATGATGATGGGTTCTTATTTTATGAAGGAAACTCCATTTAAAGATATTTATATTCATCCTTTAATACGTGATGAAAAAGGACAAAAAATGTCTAAATCAAAAGGAAACATAATTGATCCTTTAGAGTTATTAGATAAATATGGCGCTGATACATTAAGATTTACACTAACTGCACTATTAAATCCTGGACGAGATGTAAAATTATCTGAAGCTAGAGTTAAAGGATATAAATCATTCACAAATAAAATTTGGAATGCTGGAAAATTTTTACAATTGAATAATTCAATTTTTATAGATGATATATCAATTGATTCAATTATTTTTGATGCAAACAAATGGATAATAAAAGAATTGAATGATTTGAACACTCAACTTGATCAATTAACTAAAAAGTATTTGTTTCATGAAATAGCCAATAAAATTTATCATTTCGTATGGCATACTTATTGTGATTGGTACATTGAAATTATTAAACAAAATTTTGAAAATGAAAAATTTGCTGATGAAATTAAAAAAGTTTCTGGATGGACATTTATTCAAGTTTTAAAGATAATACATCCAATAATGCCATTTATAAGTGAAAAATTATGGAGATCTTTAGTTGATGATAAATCATATTTAATGAACCAAGTTTTTCAAAATTTTTCAACAAATAATTCTTTTAATAATTCTAAAAAAAACTTCGAAATATTTATTGAATTCATAACATCTATAAGAAATTTGAGATCAGAACTAAATATACCCTATAAACAATTAATTAATATCTCCATAGAAGCAAAAAATGAAGAACTTAATAATTTTCTAATATCCTATAAAAATGAAATAAGTAATTTTTTAAAAACCAAAAATATTAGTTTTGATAAAATTCAACCTAATAAGAATTCAGCTTTAATTGTGTTAACATCATTATCAGTTTTAATCCCTTTAGATGGTATTATTGACTCAGTAGCAGAACTAAAAAAATTAAATAAGAAAAAGCAAGTTGAGCAAGAAAAATTTAATAAAGTTAATGACAAATTAAAAAATGATAACTTCATGAATAAAGCTTCAGAAGAAATTATTAATAAATTTAAAAATGAGGCAAATATTTATAAATCTTCTATTGAAAAAATTGATCAAATAATAAATACTATCAAATAGAATGGAAGATAAGGGTTCAAATAGAAAATCTAATCTACCTAGTAGATATGTTAGTGTAGGGCCTAAAAGTGCGCCTCATAGATCTTATTATTATGCTATGGGTCTGAAAGAACATGAAATTTATCAACCATTTGTTGGTGTTGTTAGTACCTGGAATGAATCAGCTCCTTGCAACATTACTCTTCAGGATCAAGCGCAACATGTGAAGACAGGTGTCAAAGATGCTGGAGGAACGCCAAGAGAATTTACAACTATAACAGTAACAGATGGAATTGCCATGGGCCATGAGGCAATGAAATCCTCTCTTATTAGCAGAGAGGTTATTGCAGATTCCATTGAATTATCTGTGAGAGGTCACTGTTATGATGCAATAGTTGGACTTGCTGGCTGTGATAAATCTTTGCCAGGTTTAATGATGGCTATGGTTAGATTAAATGTACCATCTGTATTTATTTATGGGGGTTCAATATTACCAGGAAAATACAAGGGTAAAGATGTTACCGTTATTGATGTTTTTGAAGCAGTTGGAAAACATGCTGCTGGAACTATCTCAGATCAAGATTTAAAAGATATTGAACAAGTTGCTTGCCCATCTGCTGGATCGTGTGGAGGTCAGTTTACAGCAAATACAATGGCATGTATTTCTGAAGCAGTTGGTTTAGCTCTAACAAATTCAGCTATGCCTCCAGCAGTAAATACTGAAGAAAGAAAAGCTTATGGTGAAAAGAGTGGTAAAGCTATAATGAATTTATTAGAAAAGAATATAAGACCAAGGGATATAGTAACTATTGATTCATTAGTAAACGCTGCAAGAGTAGTTGCAGCTACTGGAGGTTCAACTAATGCAGCACTCCATCTTCCTGCGATAGCTAATGAAGCGGGTTTAAAATTTACATTAAGAGATGTTGTAGAAATTTATAATTCAACTCCTTATATTGGTGATATGCAACCTGGTGGAAAGTACGTTGCTAAAGATTTATATGATGTAGGAGGTGTGCCAGTTGTTATAAAATCTTTATTAGATGGTGGTTATATAAACGGAGACTGCATAACTGTTACTGGAAAAACAATAGCTGAAAATCATAAGGAAGTAATATTTCCTACAAATCAAGATGTTGTTTATAATTGTAATAATCCAATTAGTGAAAATAGTTCAGTCGTAGGGTTGTGGGGTAATCTTGCTCCAGATGGATGTATATCAAAAATAGCAGGTTTAAAAAATTTAACTTTTAAAGGAAAAGCTAAATGTTTTGATTCAGAAGAAGATGCTTTAACCGCAGTTTTAAAAAATGAAATTAAAGCAGGAGATGCGGTAATAATTAGATATGAAGGTCCTAAAGGAGGACCTGGTATGCGTGAAATGCTTTCAACAACAGGTGCAATATATGGACAAGGGTTAGGTGAAACTGTTGCTTTAATTACAGACGGACGGTTTTCAGGCGGCACAAGAGGATTTTGCATTGGTCATGTAGGACCAGAAGCAGCTGTAGGAGGTATGATAGGTTTACTTAAAGATGGCGATGAGATTATTATTGATGCTGTTAAAGGCGAAATCAACGTTACGCTTTCAGATCAAGAAATAGAAAAGAGAAAAAAAGATTGGAAGCCAAGAAAAACTAATCATAATTCCGGATCTATATGGAAATATTCTCAAACTGTTGGGCCAGCTTATGAGGGTGCTGTTACTCAACCAGGAGCAAAAGACGAAACGCATACATACGCTGATATTTAATATTAATTAGCTAATTCAATCGTAACTGGTGTGTGATCAGAAGCTTTTTCCCATCCTCTTGGTTCACGATTAACATTAACTGATTTAATCAAATCAGTTACTTCTGGTGTAGTAAGAAAATGATCAATTCGTAGACCATTGCCTTTTTGCCAACTTCCACCTCTATAACCCCAAAAGGTCCAGTTTGTATTTCCATCAACAAAATATTTAACTGTATCAACAAAACCTAAATTCAAAAGATTTCTAAATTTTTCTCTTGTTAATGGATGAGCACAAGCATCATTTTTAAAATTTTCTGGTGAATACACATCTTCATCATTAGGTATTACATTAAAATCTCCACCTATAATAATTGGTTGATTATTATCAATTAATTCTTTGATATATTTATTAAAATTTATCATCCAATCAATTTTGTAATCAAATTTTTCTGTTTCAATTGGATTTCCATTTGGAAGATAAATATTTATTAATTTAATTTTATTTTTTATATTTTTTAAGGATATTTCTGTTTCAATAAATCTGGAATTTACATCTTGGTAATTAGGAATTTTTAAGTTTGAAATTTCAATACTTTCTTTGCTGAGTATGGCTACCCCATTCCAAGCTTTTTGCCCATTTACATAACATTTATAATTAATATTTTCTAATTCCTCTTTAGGAAAACTTTCATTTGTGCATTTTAATTCTTGAATTAAATATAAATCTGATTGATCTTTTTTTATAAATTTTATTAAATGTTCTATTCTTGCATTAACTGAATTTACATTCCATGTAGTAATTTTCATTTATATTGAAAAAGAAGTACCACACCCACATGATGAAGATGCTAGCGGATTAGAAATTTTAAATGACGATCCAATTAATTCATTAACATAATCAATTTTAGATCCTTTTATTAATTCAATTGAAGTTTTATCTATCAATACATCAGCATTTCTATAATTAAAGATTAAATCATCATCACTTGGTTTATCAGAAAATTCAAATTTATATTGAAATCCAGCACAACCACCACCTAATACGGTAATTCTGAAATATTTAGATTTTTCAGAGAGAAGTATCTTGTTGATATGATTCTGAGCACTTTCAGTTACTTCAATTATATTGTCCATTTATCTAAATATTGTTATTAGTTATTTTTTTACAACTATAATATAAATTTTCTTATGTTCAAACATTTAGCTTCCAATCCAGATAATTCAAATGGAAGATTATATAATGAGCTAGATGAAGATTTGAGAAATCCATTTGAAAGAGATAGAGCTAGAGTTATTCACTCTAATTCTTTTAGAAAATTAAAACACAAAACCCAAGTTTTTATTGAAAGCGAGAGTGATTATTTTAGGACTAGACTAACTCATTCTTTGGAAGTTGCCCAAATATCAAGATCAATTTGTAGATTACTTGAATTAGATGAAGATCTAGGTGAAACAGTTGCTCTCGCACATGATTTAGGCCATCCTCCTTTTGGTCATATTGGTGAAGATGCACTTGATAATTCAATGAAAAAGTTTGGGGGTTTTAATCATAATGATCAAACCTTAAGAGTTTTAACATTTATAGAAAAAAGACACCCTGATTTTGATGGATTAAATCTAACATGGGAGAGCTTAGAGGGAATAATAAAACATAATGGAATTTTGAGTGATCATTTACCTTATCACTTAGATAATTATTCAAAATTACACAATCTAAATCTAACTGATCAGCCTTATTTAGAATCACAGATAGCAAGTATATCTGATGATATTGCTTATAATAATCATGATGTAGAGGATGCTATTAGAGCAAACTTAATATCATTAGATGATATTGCAGAGTTAAGTTTTTTTGAAAAAATTATAATTAACTTAAAGGATCACTACAAAGATATTCCAAATAAACTTCTAGTGTATCAAGTTTTAAGAAACTCCATATCTAATATGATAAATGATATATATGAAACTACAAAAAAAAATTTAATTGAAAATAATATCAATTCTATTGATGATATACGTAAAAAAAATAATTTCGTTGTTTCATTTTCAAATGAAATGAAGAAAAATTGTGACATAATTAAAAAATTCTTATTTGATAAAGTTTATAATCACAGTCATTTATCAGATAAGAGACAGTATTCAAAAAAGGTTATATCTACTTTGTTTACTTATTTCGTAAAAAATAATAATAAACTACCAGTAGATTGGAGAAATCAAAATATTGAAATTGAAAGATTAATTTGTGATTATATTTCAGGAATGACGGATAGATTTGCTCTAAATTTGTATAAGGAGATTAGTGAATAATTTTATAAAAGACCTTTCAGATTTTTTATTTGATTTTACAGATTTTTTAGAGAGTAACAAATTTATATCTCCAATCAATAAAAAACAGATTAGCATCGATTACTCTTCAAGTAATAAACAAGGTGATTTAGCGACTAACTTTTATTTAATTGTTAAAAGAAAAATTATTAATGAAAATTTTAATATTGAAAAAGAACTAAATGAAAGAATTAAATCAATTGGATTTATCGATCATTTTGTAGTCTCAAAAAATGGTTTTATAAATTTTTTTCTCAAAGATAATTTTGTATTAAGAAGTTTAAAGGAAATTTATAGTAAAAATTTTTTAAATTATATTAATTATGGTGCAGGTAAAAAAATAAATGTTGAATTTGTTTCAGCTAATCCAACTGGACCATTGCATATAGCCCATATAAGAGGTGCTGTATTTGGAGATGTATTAAGCTCTCTTTATGCTAAAACAGGTTTTGATGTTACCAGAGAGTATTACGTAAATGATGCAGGTTCTCAAATTGATAAATTATCAAACTCTCTTTTAAAACGATATTTACAATTATTTGATAAAAAAATTGAGTTAGAAGAAGATGAGTATCCTGGTGAATACCTAATAGATATTGCAAAAAAAATTAAAAATGAAGATTCTGATAAGTGGTTAAACTTTCAGCAAGAAGAAACTATTCAACATTTCAAAAACTTTGCATTAAAAAATATACTTTTAAGCATAAAATCAGATTTAGAATTAATAAATATAAGATTTGATAAATTTACTCACGAAACTGAAATAGAAAAAAGTAAAATTATTGATGAACTTTTTTTAATCTTAGATGAAAAAAAATTACTATATGAAGGTATTTTAGAAAAACCAAAAGGTGATGATTCTGATTGGGAGCCTAGAGAGCAATTATTATTTAGATCTTCTAAATTATTAGACAATGAAGATAGGGCATTAAAAAAATCAAATGGTGAATGGACATATTTTGCTAATGATGCAGCATATCATTTAGATAAATGTAAAAGAAATTTTGATAGATTAGTAAATATTTGGGGGTCTGATCATATTGGCTATATTCCAAGAATGAATTCGTTAATTAAAGCTATTAAAGATGATGAAACTTATTTAAACATTTTAACTTGCCAGATTGTAAGTTTAATTCAAAATAAACAAAAAATTAAAATGTCAAAAAGATCTGGAAATTTTGTGACATTAGCTAATGTTCATTCTAAAGTTGGAAAAGATCCTATAAGGTACTACATGATTTCTACTAAAAATGAGACAGCAATAGACTTTGATTTAGATGCTGTTGTTGAAAAAAATAAAGATAATAAAGTTTTTTACTGCCAATACGCACACGCTAGAGCTTCATCAGTAATTAATAAAGCAAACGAATTAGGTATAAAAATCAAAAATGATTTTAATTTTTCTGTAATACAAAATCTATCTGAAGAGGAGGTAAAATTAATCAAAAAGTTAATTTGTTATCCTTATTTGTTATATCAATCATCATATTATAATGAACCACATAGATTAATCAATTACTTAGAAGAAATATCGGCTGATTTCCATTCAATTTGGAATAAAGGTAAAGATAATGAATCACTTCGTTTTATAGATGAAAAAAATGCAGAAAAGACAATTTCAAAAATATTTTGGTTGGAGTCATTTAGAGTTGTTTTAAAAGATATCTTTTCAATTATTGATATAAGTGCACCTGAAACAATGTAATGACTAAAGGAATTATTTTTAAAAGAAAAAATAATTACATTTTAAAATATTCTTTATTATTATTGCTATTTATTATTATTCTTTATCTTATCTCATTTTATTATTTTAGTAATAGGGAGTATTTTGTCATACATAAATTTACTGATAAATATTTTGTTATTCCTACTAATAAAGAAGGTGAGGTTGTTGATTATTTAGACAAGAAAAGTTTAAATAATATAGATAATGAAATTCAAGATTTTGATTTTAAAAATATAGACGAACTTGATTTTACAATTCAATTATATAGCAATGATAATTTTGAAAATATTAATAAATACTTGAACAATTTATCAGAAAATAAAAAAGAAATTATAGATCATGAAGATATTTTTGTTTTTTATAAAAAAACTGAAATAGGTACTCAATATTTTATTACCTATAAAAATTACATCTCTAAGAATAACGCTTCTGAAGCTTGTGATTTATTAACTATTGTTAAGACTTGCATAATACTTAATTTACAAAATTAATAATATTGAGAGAATCTCAATAATTTTATATAAAAAGTTGTGTTAAATGTTCCAGATACAGAAATAAAAGAAGGTCAATTTAACCTATTATTAGACAATTTTGAGGGTCCTATAGACCTTTTGTTGGTTTTGGCTAGATCACAGAAGGTTGATTTATCTGATATATCTATATCTGAATTAGCTGATCAATATATTAATTTTATTAATCAATATAGAAATATTCATATTGAAATAGCTGCAGATTATTTAGTGATGGCAGCATGGCTAACGTATTTGAAATCAAGATTACTATTGCCAAAAGAAGAAAAAACAGATGATTATACAGCCGATGAGTTAGAAGAGGCTTTAAAATATCAATTACAGAGACTAGAGGCTTTTCAAAATATTTCTAAAATCATATATTCTAGACCTCTTATTAATAGAGATGTATTTTATGGGGGGTCATCTGAAGGTCTCAAAGTTAAATATAATATAAATTATACTTCTAATTTATACGACTTACTAAAATCATATAGTCAAATACTTAAATCGAATGAACAGGTAAAACAATTAACTATTGAGTATTCAGAACTTTATTCAGTTGATCAAGCAGTTAAAAGATTAAAAGGTATTTTTGGAAATATTACTGAATGGACTAATTTTTTAAATGTAATTCCAAATTTAATTAAAACTAATAAAACAATTAATAAATCCATTATCTCATCTAATTTTGTTGCTTCTTTAGAATTATCAAAAAATGGCCTTATTGATTTAAAACAAGATGAAAGTTTTGGTAATATTTATATAAAATTTAATCAAAATGGATAATAAAGATATTAAAATTTTAGAAGCAATATTATTTGCATCAGGAGAACCACTTGATGAAAATGATTTAAAAGAAAAAATTAAAGATAAAAATAATATAAGTAAGCTATTACTAGAAATTAAAGATTTTTATAAAAATAGAGGTATTAATTTAATCAAAACTGGCAACAAATGGTCTTTTAGAACTGCTGAAGATCTCAGTGATGAATTAACTATTTTTAAAACACAGAAACGAAAATTATCAAGAGCAGCACTAGAAACATTATCTATAATTGCTTACCAACAACCAATAACAAGATCAGAAATTGAAAATATTAGAGGTGTTCAAATGGGTAGAGGCTCTCTAGATCATTTGATGGAAATAGGATGGATACGTCCTTCAGGTAGGAAAAGTATACCTGGTAAACCTACTTTATGGTCTACCACAGATTTGTTTGTTGAACATTTTGGATTGAATAGTTTATCTAATTTACCTAATAAAGAGGAGCTAAAGGCAAGTGGTTTTCTAGATAAACGTGCTGCGATTGCAACTATAAGCGATCTTGCTAAAAATGATGAAAATTTACAAAGTAATGATAATTTTGAACAGGATGATGAAAATAATATTGATGATTTTATTCAAAATACTTAGTTAACTTATTACTTCTTGTTTTTTTCCTATAGTTTCCGTATAAGCCCATTATGACACCTAGTATATGGCAATTATTAATCGTACTCGTTATTGTTCTACTTCTTTTCGGTAGAGGTAAAATACCTCAACTTATGGGTGATATGGCAAAAGGAATCAAATCATTCAAGAGAGGAATGTCTGACGAAGAAAAAAAAGAAGATAAAAATTTAGAGAATAAAAACGACGAAGAAAAGTAAATATAATGTTTACTTTTGGTTGGAGTGAAATTTTCTTAATTGGGATAATAGTTGTTGTTGTTATTGGCCCAAAAGATCTTCCAAAATTCATTAAACAAGTTGGATCTTTTACTAAATATATTAAAAAAATGTCTTCTGAATTTAAGTCATCTATAAATGAAATAGCTGAGGAGGAAGAAATTAAAGAATTAGCTAAATCAGTCAAAGAGGTAAAAAAAATAAAAGACGGCATTAATATCAAAAAAAATTTTGAAAACGAGATTAAAGAAGTTCAAGAAACAGTGAAAATGACCGAGAATGAATTTTCAAAAAAAAATTAATTTATTATTTTTGTAATGGCTGAAGAAAAATTTGAAGAAATGTCTCTAATAGGGCATCTCACCGAGTTACGAAAAAGACTACTATGGAGTTTTTTATATATTTTATTAATCTTTATTGTTTGTTTTTACTTTGCAGATGAATTATTTGCCTTTTTAGCCAGTCCTCTAGTAGAACTATTTGATAAAGATAAAGGTCAAGGTTTTATTTATACAGCTTTACAAGAAGCTTTTTTTACAGAATTAAAAATAGCTTTTTTCTTTGCTTTATTTTTTTCATTCCCATTAATTGCAATACAAATATGGAGATTTATTGCGCCAGGATTATACAAAAAGGAAAAGAGAGCTTTTTTACCCTATTTAGTTGCGACACCAATTTTATTTTTCGCAGGTGGATCAATGGTTTATTATATTATTGCGCCATTGGCATGGTCTTTTTTCCTATCTTATCAAAACCTTGGTTCTAGTGGAGTTCCTATTCGATTAGAAGCTAAGATGGGAGAATATTTATCCCTTATGATGCGATTTATTTTTGCTTTTGGTTTAGCATTTCAGCTTCCTGTTGTTTTATCTTTAATGGCAAGAGTAGGGATGGTTACTTATGAATCACTTAAAAAATTTAGAAAATATGCAATTGTACTAGCATTTTTATCGGCAGCATTCTTAACTCCACCTGATCCATTTAGTCAAATAAGTTTAGCTCTGCCAATTATATTTTTATACGAAGTTTCAATTTATATTGCAAAACTAATACAAAAAAATAAAGATAAGTAATGCATAATATTAATTTTATCAGAGAAAATCCAACAGAGTTTGATAATTATATGAAACAAAGAGGTGAGCATCCAATATCAAATAAAATATTAGAACTAGATAAAGTTAAAAGAGAAACTCAGACTGTTCTTCAGAACCTTTTAGCAGAAAGAAACTCTATTTCTAAAAATATTGGTAAACTTAAAAGTGAAAATAAAGATGCTTCATCAGAAATGAATAAAGTTGATGAAATTAAAAATAAAATTAATAATTTAAAGGAACTTGAGAATATTAAAGATGAGGAGCTAAAAACTATCCTCTCAAGACTTCCAAATATAGCTGATAAGACTGTACCTATAGGAAGCAATGAAGCAGACAATACAAAATATAGAGAATGGGGTGAAAAACCAAAATTTGATTTTAATCCTAAAACTCATTTTGAATTAGGGGAAAATTTAGGTTTAATGAATTTTGAAACTGCATCTAAATTATCAGGATCTAGATTTGTTTTATTAAAAAATCAACTTTCTAAGCTGGAAAGAGCAATAGCAAATTTTATGTTAGATAAGCATACGAATGAAAATGGTTATATTGAATATAATTTACCTTTTTTGGTTAAAGATTCTGCTCTTTTTGGAACAGGGCAATTACCTAAATTTGGTGAAGATTTATTTACTGCTGGGGAAGATCATTGGTTAATACCAACTGCTGAAGTTCCTTTAACAAACATGGTTAGAGAGGAGATACTTAACCAAAATCAATTACCCATGAGAGTAACTTCTTATACCCCATGTTTTAGATCAGAGGCTGGTGCTGCTGGTAAGGATACTCGCGGTATGTTAAGACAGCATCAATTTACTAAAGTTGAATTAGTTTCAATAGTAGAGCCGCAGCATTCACAAGATGAATTAGAAAGAATGCTTGAAAGCGCTGAGAGTATTCTTCAAGATTTAAATATTCATTATAGGATTATGACTTTGTGTACTGGTGATATGGGCTTTTCAGCATCAAAAACATACGATATTGAAGTGTGGCTTCCAGGTGAAAATACTTATAGAGAAATTTCAAGCTGCTCAAATTGTAATGATTTTCAAGCTAGAAGAATGAATACAAGATATAAATTAGAAAATAAAAATATTTTTGTTCATACACTTAATGGATCCGGCTTAGCAGTAGGAAGAACACTAATTGCTATTCTTGAAAATTATCAAATGAAAGATGGAAATATTAAAATTCCAGAAGTTTTGAAAAAATATTTCAATAATTCTGATACTCTTATCTAGTGCTTGATGTAAGGAAAATAAGATTAATACTCGAGTTAAGAGAGTCAGGTATTAGTAATGCTGAAGTTCTCTCTGCAATTGAAAAAATTCCAAGAGAAAAGTTTATTAGTGAAGCTTACAGAAATCAAGCTTATGAAAATATAGCTTTACCAATTGAAAATAATCAAACAATTAGTCAACCCTACGTTGTAGCAAGGATGACTGAATTACTTGATGTAAAAAGTAACCACAAGGTATTAGAAATAGGCACTGGTAGTGGATATCAGTGTGCAGTATTATCAATCTTGGCAAGGCGTGTGTACACTATTGAAAGAATTAAAAATTTACATGAAGGTTCTAATAATATTTTTGAGAAATTAAAATTAACTAATATTGTTTCAAAATACGATGATGGTAATAATGGTTGGATTGAACAAATACCTTTTGATAGAATAATATTTACAGCAGCATCAAAAAAAATAAATAATGAAATTTTTTCTCATATTGAAAATGAAGGAATTATTGTTTGTCCTATTGTTAAAAATAACAAGCAAATACTTGTAAAATATATAAAACAAAATAATAAAATTATTACTGAAGAATATGATGATGTTTTATTTGTTCCAAATCTTCAAGGTGTAGTATAGCTACTTTGAATATTTCGAATTTTATTTGAAGAATAAAAATAATATAAGATACCAATTATCCAATGAACAAGAGTTAACCCAATAAACATATAGATATAGTTTTCTTCTATAAAATTATTTACAAATAATATTACAATTATAGGCACTAATACAAACCTAAGTATGGCCATATACATTACTATTATTGCTTTTTTTAGGCCTTGGAATGAAGCATTAGAAATAAAGAAGAATGGAAAAGCCGGAAAACCAAGTGCGTATATTTTAAGATATATTGATCCATAGTAAATTACTTCCTTATCATCAGTAAATAATCTCATTGAATCTTCTGCAGTTATAAATAAAATTAATCCTGCGATAGTTAATATTATTACACCAGTAATCATAGCTTTATTATAAGTTTCTAAAATTCTTTCATAGTTTTTAGCACCAAAATTCTGACCCACAATTGCGGTTACTGCTGTACTTAATCCTAACAAGGGTAAGAAAAGCAGTTGTTCGTATCTTCCAGCTGAGGAAAAACCTGCAATTGCATCATTACCAAAACGACTGACAAAAAATAATAATATATATGATCCGAGAGCAATCATCATCAATCCTAATGCCGCTGGAATAGCCTGAAATGAAATTTCCTTAATTAAACTTAATTTAGGAATTAAATAATTATTTTTAAAGTTTTCAAAAATCTCTGTTCTATAAATTTTATATAATAAATATAACAGACCAATTATTTGAGAGAGTATGGTAGCTATTGCTATTCCAGTTATACCCATTGGCATAAATAATTCAAAATTAATTATTTTTCCTGTAATTAATATTGGATTTAAAATTATATTAAGAAAAAAACTAAAAATTAAAACATTTCTATAACTTTTTGTATCTCCTTGAGCTGATAAACAAGAATTACATACCATGAGTAAAAGAATTATGACTGATCCTAAATAAATTACGTTCATATATAATGACGAAAGTTTTAGGGTTTTTGGATCATCATTTATAGATTCTAAAATTATGTTCCCAAAATAAAGTCCAAAAATAGTTATACCTAAGCCTACTAAAATTGTTACAACAAAAGATTGTGAAAATGCATGACTTGCTTTTTTAATATTTTTTTCTCCTAAAGAATTAGCAACATTACTTGTTGTAGCTATGCTGAGTCCTATTCCAAGTGCAATAATTATAAAATATACAGGAAATGTTTGACCAATAGCTGCTAAAGCTGTTTCAGAAATCATTCTACCTGCAAAAATAGTATCAACTAAAGAATAGAGATTATTAAATATAGTTCCAATTGAGGCTGGCAAAGCAATTTTTATAAATAACTTATAGATATCTTCATCAAGTAAATTAATTTTTTTCATATTTATAAATATCTTAATTTAAACCTAGTACTATTTTCCTCTTGTTTTAAAATATCTTGAATTTCATGTATTACCTCTTTGAGGTTTTTCATTATAGATCTATTTGAAAAATTTATTAATAATAAGCCACTTCCTTGCATTCCAACATTGTCTCCATATTTCATAATAGGAACTTCAACATTGATAATATTACTTATACCTTTTTTTCTAATATTCTGAATAAAGGAGTCATTTTCCAAAATATTCAAAACTGGATACCATATTATGATTTTGGAATTTGAAAATAAATTATCAATATTATTTAGAATTTCTTCTACTTTTTCAAAATCATCCTTTATTTCATATGATGGATCTATAAATACAAAATAATTATTTTCTTTATTAACTTTATTAAATATAAAGTTAAATCCATCAGCATTTAAAATTTTAGCATTGGTATATTTGTTTAAGTTTTTTTTTAATAATTCATATTCATTATTGTGTAGTTCACAAAAAAATAATTTATCTTTTTCATTAGCTATGGACGAAATAAATATAGGTGATCCAGGATAAAAATTATTTTTTCCAGTAATTTTAGAAATAGTTGAAAGATAATTTCTAATTAAAACATTATTACCTTTGTAATTTTGTATCTTTTTAATTCCTTCTTTATACTCTTTATTTTTATCCATATACTTTGATATATATTTATAAATTCCATTACCAGAATGAGTATCAACATAACTTATTGAATTATTTACCTTTTTTTCAAGATTATATAAGTAAAGCATTATAATGTGTTTCATAACATCTGCATGATTTCCAGCATGATATCCGTGTTTATAGCTAAGCATAAAAATAAAAAAAATTGTTGAAATTAATTTCTTATTAGTTATTTAAAGTATTAAATTAATCAATATACAATATTTATATAAGTTAAATAATTTTAATCCCCCAATAATAAATAAGGAGAATACAATATGCCAAGTGGTAAAATTAAATGGTTTAATCCGACCAAAGGTTATGGATTTATAGAAAATGATGATGGAGGAAAAGATGTTTTTCTTCATGTTTCAGCTTTAGAAGCTGCTGGTATTGATACTTTAGAAGAAGGTATGCCAGTTGAATTTGAAATCGGTGAAAACCGTGGAAAAGAAAACGCTATTAATATTAAGAAAAAATAATATTTAATTGAATTCAAACAAACTTTTAGAATGGATTGGCGTAACTACAGCAATCCTTTATTCCCTACTAGTTGCATTTAACATTGGATTAGAATTTATTGGCTTTTCATTATTATTGCTATCAGCAGTATTAATTGGAATCTGGGCCTATAAATTAAAACACAATGGAATATTGTTTTTACAATTTTTTTACGCTGGTGCAGGTATTATAGGAATGTATAGATGGTTTGGATAAAAATATTTTTTTTATTTTTACTTTTATATTCTTCAATTGCATATTCTTCTGAATTAAATGAAGAAGAAGAAATGTACTTTAATTTTGTTGATTTAAATAATGATGGAGTTATTTCCTATGAAGAAATTGAACAATCATTAAATTTACTCTTTCAAATTATAGATCTGAATCAAGATAATAAAATTTCTCAAGATGAGATAAATGAATTAAAAGGCATAATTGAAACTTTAAGATGAGTATTTGGGGAAGAGTTATAGGCGGAGCAGCAGGATTTGCTTTAGGAGGACCTATAGGGGCTATCTTAGGTGTAATGGCTGGTGGTGCTTTTGACAGAAGATCTAAATCAAAATCATCATTTAACTTCAATCGAATAAATAATAATCAAAAACAACAAATTTTTACATTAAGTTTTATTATTCTAGCTGCAAAATTAGCTAAATCAGATGGCATTGTATCAGATGATGAAATAAGAGCATTTAAAGAAAAATTTAAAGTTCCAAAATCTGAAATTCCTAAAGTTGCAAAAATATTCAATGAGGCAAAAAAAGATACGTATGGTTATAAACAAATAGCAAATCAAGTAGGAGATTTATTTTCAGCTAATAAAATTTTATTGGAAGAATTATTAAATAATTTATTTTATATTGCTGCATCTGATGGAAAGGTATCTATTAGTGAAATAGATTTTTTAAGATCAATTTCTAAATCGTTTAAATTTAGTGAAAAAGATTTTCAAAGAATTTTTCAATCAAATTTAAAAAATAGTGAATCTGATCCTTACAAAATATTGGGTGTGAATCGATCAAGCACTGATAATGAGATAAGAAAAAAATGGATAAAATTAAATAAAGAACATCACCCAGATAATTTAATTGCCAAAGGTATGCCTAAAGAATTTATTAAACAATCTAATAAAGAATTAGCGGCAATTAATATTGCTTACGATAAAATTAAAGAAATTAGAGGAATTTCTTGATACCTAAAGATTTATCTGTCGATAATATTAGTAAAATTTATAAAAAAATTAGACCATTTATTAATCAAACCCCTTTTTTAAAGTGTCCTGTTGATATTGATAATTATTTTTCTACAAATTTATTTTTTAAATGCGAATTTTTACAAAAATCTGGTTCATTTAAGGCAAGAGGTGCTATTAATAATATAATTTCTCAAGATCAGAATAAATTTAATAAAGGAATTACAGCAGTTAGTGCTGGAAATCATGCGATCGCTGCTTCATTTGTCGCCAATCAATTTAAATTGAAAAATAAAATTTTCTTATACGAAAGTGCAAATAAATATAGAGTTCAAACTTGTAAAAATTATGGTGCTAACATTATTTTTACAAATCCAAAACAAGCTTTTCTTGATGCTGAAAATGCTAAAAATGAAGGTTATTATTTTATTCACCCTTTTGACGGCCCATTGACATTACAAGGTAGTGCTACCTTGGGATTAGAAATTGTAGAATATTTAAAATTAATTAATACTAAAATTGACAATTTACTAATTTCAGTTGGAGGAGGGGGATTAATAAGTGGCGTTTCATCGTATGTAAAACAATTTTATCCTAAGATTAAAATTATTGGTGTTGAGCCTGAAAATGCTAATGGTTTAAATCAAAGTTTAAGAGCTAACAAACCACTAAATAATGTTAATGTAAATAGTATTGCTGACAGCCTTTCAGCACCTTTACATATGCAATATTCTTTTGATGTAGCAAAAGAAGTAATTGATGAAATGGTAACTGTTTCTGATGATCAAATGAAAAAATTTATGGTTTTTTGTTATAAAAAATTTAAGTTATTTCTTGAGCCCGCATGTGTTGCTGGACTTGCTGCTTTAAAATATAAAATTAATAATAAGCTTATTGGCAAAAATACAATGGTGATATTGTGTGGCTCAAATATTGATAAAAAAACTTGGAAAGATTTAACTAATTAATCTGGAAAATATAAAATACCACCACTTAAATTTTTTTTCACACCTGTAGTATTTATATTACTTATATCTAAATTTTTAAATGATCTCATGCCAATATATGCAAACATTTGAGCTTCTACTAAATCACCATTTATTTTATATTTATCAATAAGTTCAATTTTTTTATTCAGTTTATTCATTAATATTTCTTTCAGTAATTTATTTTTTCTTCCTCCTCCAGTAAGTAAAATTCTTTCAATCTTAAATTTTTTATTTTTTAATAATTCTTTAAATCCAATATATGTCATGTAGTTAGCAGTCATTAGCGCATCATATTTGTCCAATTTAATTAGCTTATTAAAATAATTTCTAAAATAATTTCTATCTAATGATTTTGGGAACTTTTTTTTAAAGAATTTGTCTTTTTTGAATTTTTCGATTAATTTATTATTAATCTTACCTTTTCTTGCATAATTTCCATCATTATCAAATTTTTTTTTAAAAAAATAATTGCAAAGATCATCACTTAAGCAATTTGCAGGCCCTATATCCGATGATAATAATGTTCTTGAAACTACAGTTGAAAAATTTGCTATACCTCCAAGATTTACTATAATCGCTTTTTCCTTAAATTTTTGTATTAAAAACTTATGATAATATGATCCAATTGGTGCTCCTTGACCACCATTTTTAATATCATTATCTCTTAAATTACTTATAGTTTTAACTTTAAGATTTTTTGCAATTTTTTTTCCATTTCCTAACTGAATTGATATTTTATTTGATGGGTCGTGGTAAACAGTCTGTCCACTAATTGATATTAAATCGATATTTTTTTTATTAATTTTTTTTTGTTTCAGAAATAAAATTATTTTTTTTTCTAAAATATCTGTAACGAAATCATCTTTTTTTAAAAAATATTCTTTAATTTTATTATTAGTTTTTGGTTTATTTAATATTAGATTGTTTATTGTATTTTGATAATTTTTATCAAATTTATATGATTTTTCACATTTAATTTTTACAAAGTCAGTCCCATTTGTATTAATCAAACTGATATCAACACCATCCATTGACGTGCCTGTCATAACTCCTAAGACATTAAGTTTTGAATTTTTACTCATTTTTAATCAAATTTAATTTTACACATTTTATTAACAAACATATCAACAAAAAAAGATTAATTAGTTTTAAAAATACATTTTTTTATTGATTGATAAATAACTAATAGATAAATTATTTTTAATTATTACACGCAAAGGTAATAATCAATTTAATAAAAGGAAACGATTATTAAATTGTATCGGGAGGAAATGCACGATACACAAAAGGGACCTAGCTTGCTGGGTCCTTTTTTTTGTTTTATAGACAAATCTAATAAATAAAGTATCAGACATTCATAATGATAACAAATTATGAAAGAATTTTAGATATTATTTTAGATGATCTTATACCATTAACAAAAATTTCAATTAATGAAGGAAATAAAATATTTGGTGGATTTATTGTTAAAAAATCTGACCTAAGTCTTGTTTGTCTGGGTACAAACCAGGAAATCAAAAATCCTTTATTTCATGGGGAAATTTCAACTCTTTTTAATTTATTTGAAAAAAAACTGTTTAATACAAAAGATTATTATTTCATAAGTACACATCAGCCTTGTTCTATGTGTTTATCAGCTATAACGTGGGCCGGATTTGACAATTTTTATTATTTTTTTTCTTATACTGACACAAAAGAAGGTTTTCATATTCCGCACGATCTTAAAATTTTGACGGAGGTGTTTAAGATCAAAGATGGTAAATACAATATTAATAATGATTATTGGGAGAGTTACTCAATTTTATCAGAAATTAAAAGATTAGGCATAGAGGACTCATTATTAGATAAAATTTATCAGATCAAAGAAGAGTACCAAAAAATGTCAGAAATTTATCAAAAATCAAAAATTGATAATAAAATACCTCTAAATTAATTGTTAAATTATAAAAAAAAGTATACAAATGATTAACGGGAGATACTGAAATTTCAGAGCCGAAGGAGCAACGACCCGGAAACTCTCAGGCACAATGGACCGTTAAAAAAAAACTCTGGAAAAGAGCATTTAGCTCTACCGAAGGTGAAAAGCTCTCAGGTAAAAAGACAGAGGGGTAGCTTGGAGAATTTATTTGAACCAGTTACCAATAGACATTCCTCTTAAAAATTTTCATCAAAATAATGGCGCAAAGATATTGCCATTTGCAGGTTTTAATATGCCTATTAATTATAAAACTGGAATAATTAATGAACACAAAAACGTTAGAAATCATTCTGGTATTTTTGATGTTAGTCATATGGGGCAAATTTTAATAGAAAATAATGAATCTTATTTACATAAATTAGAAAAATATATTCCATTACAATTAAAAAAATTAACTAAAAATAGATCGCATTATTCATTTTTGCTCAATAAAGATGGAGGTGTTATTGATGATCTAATTATTTCAAATATTGATATTAAAGATAAGTCATATTTATATATTGTTTATAATGCATCTCGAAAAAAAGAAGACGAAGAAATATTTATTTCTTGTGCTCCTAATGCAGAAAAAATTTATGAAAAAAATTGTTTATTCGCAATCCAAGGACCTGATTCTATTAATGTTTTAAAAAATATTATTGATATTCCAAATAATATGAATTTTTTTGATATTTTAATAAGTAAACACGATAAAAATGAAATAATAGTAAGTAGATCAGGTTATACCGGTGAAGATGGTTTTGAACTTTCTATTCCAAATGAAAGTGCAGAAAATTTAATTAATCTTTTACTTAAAAATGAAAATACAATGCTTTGTGGGTTAGGTTCTAGAGATTCATTAAGACTCGAAGCTGGATTAAGTTTATATGGTCATGAATTAAATGAAAAAATTACACCAATTGAAGCTGGTTTATCATGGGCTTTAGACAAAGAAAGATTAGAAGATGAAAATTTAAATGGAAATAAAGTTTTATCCGATCAATTAAAAAATAAACTATCTAATAAAAAAATAGGTTTAATTTCTACCAGTAAATCAATGCTAAGAGATGGAATGACATTATTCGATAATAATAATAATGAAATTGGCAAAATTACAAGTGGATGTTTTTCTCCCAATCTAAATAAATCTATTGCTATTGGTTATATAATATCTGAATTCAATACTGATAATCCAATTTTTTGTGAAATTAGAAAAAAATTAGAATTAGTAAAAATTAATAATCTACCTTTTGTAAAAAAAAATTATAAAAAAAATGGGAGCATATATGAGTGAAAAAAAATACACAAAAGATCATGAATGGGTTTCAATTGAAAATGAAATTGCTACAATTGGTATTAGCAATCATGCCCAAGAATCTCTTGGTGATATTGTATTTATTGAATTACCTTCAGTTGGAAATTCGGTAAAAGCAAAAGATGAAATATGCGTTGTTGAATCTGTAAAAGCAGCTTCTGATATTTATGCTCCAATAGATGGTGAAATAATTGAAGTGAATAATAATCTAGAAAATGATGCTGCTATTATTAATCAAGATGCAGAAAACGAGGGATGGATTTTTAAAATGAAAATTTCTGATTCAAATCAATATTCTGAACTTATGTCAGAAGATGAGTATAAACAATTTTTGGAACAATAGATGATAGAAATAGATAAATTTGTTAGCAGACATATAGGACCTAGAAATGAAGATATTGGAGAAATGCTCAAATTAATAAACTGCTCCTCATTAGATGAATTAATTGAAAAAACTGTACCTAATCATATCATTTTTAAAAATAAACTTAAATTCAGACCTGGTATGTCTGAGGAGTTTAATAAAATTAATACTCAACTTTTATCTTTAAAAAATAATTTCAAAAAAACTTATATTGGTATGGGTTATTACAACACTATTACCCCTAGTGTTATTTTAAGAAATATTCTTGAAAATCCAGGATGGTACACTGCGTACACACCTTATCAACCAGAAGTAAGTCAGGGCAGGTTGGAAATGTTAATGAATTTTCAACAAATGATAATTGATTTGACTGGAATGGATATTGCAAATGCATCTTTACTTGATGAAAGTACTGCGGCAGCTGAGGCTATGATGATGGCTTTTAAAATTAAAAAAAGTGCAAAGTTTACTTTTTGCGTGCAAAATAAATGTCATCCACAAACACTATCTGTCTTAAAAACAAGAGCTAAACCCCTAGGTATAAAAATTATTTTTGATAATCCAGATGACGATACATTTGGTTGTTTAATTCAAAATCCAGATACATACGGAGAAATTGCAAATCTCAACGATTTAATAAATATAAATAAATCTCACGATGCGTTATCAATCATAGCAGCTGATATAATGAGTTTGGTAGTTATGAAATCACCAAAAGATTTTGGAGCTGATATAGTTGTAGGAAGTACTCAAAGGTTTGGGGTTCCAATGGGTCTAGGAGGTCCACACGCAGCATATTTTGCAACATTAGATGAATATAAAAGAATGATACCTGGGAGACTAATTGGTGTATCAGTTGATCGTACTAATAAAAGATCTTACAGAATGGCTCTTCAAACGCGTGAGCAACACATTAGAAGGGAAAAAGCTACAAGTAATATATGTACTGCACAGGCCTTATTAGCAATTATATCTGCCTCATATGCAATATATCATGGTCCAACTAGATTAAAAAATATTGCTGAGGACATTCATTATAAGTCTAGATATCTAAAAAAATCATTAGAGATATTAAATTTTGAAGTAAAATCTATAAATTATTTTGATACCTTATTAATAAAAGATACAAAATCTAAATACTGGGTAAATAAATCTATAGACAATGGTATAAATTTTAGATTTGTAAATGACGATCACTTTTCAATTTCCTTAGATGAAACTACATCACTACAAGATGTAGATAATTTAATTAAATTTTTTAATGAAAACAATAATGAAATATACGCAGAAGAAATTGAAAGTAAAATTGAAGATTCGATTTTCAAAAATGATTTAGATAGAAAAGACAAAATATTAACTCATCCTGTATTTAATATCTATCATTCTGAAACAGAAATGATGAGATATTTAAAAAAATTGGAAAATAAAGACGTTGCTTTAAATAGATCAATGATACCTCTTGGATCTTGTACTATGAAATTAAATGCTGCATCTGAAATGCTTCCAATTACTTTACCAGGTTTTTCAAATGCGCATCCATTCTTAGAGCCCCATCAACGTGAGGGATATAATGAAATGATGAGTGAATTAATATCGATGTTAAAAGATATTACTGGTTTTGATGCAGTTTCACTTCAACCTAATGCAGGAGCACAAGGTGAGTTTGCTGGTTTATTAGCTATACAAAAATATCATGAGAAAAATTCAGATACTAAAAGAAATATTTGTATAATTCCAAAAAGTGCTCATGGAACTAATCCAGCCAGTGCACAGATGTGCGGCATGGATATTTTAATTGTAAACTGTGATGACAAAGGTAATGTAGATTTAACTCACTTAGATAAAAAAATAGAAGAGGCAGGCGATAAACTGTCTGCTTTAATGATTACATATCCATCAACACATGGTGTATTCGAAGAAAGTATTGTTGAGATTTGTAAAAAAATTCATGATGCTGGTGGGCAAGTGTATCTAGATGGCGCTAATTATAATGCAATGGTTGGTGTAGCTAAACCAGGTAAATTTGGACCTGATGTATGCCATATGAATCTCCATAAGACATTCTGCATACCTCATGGAGGAGGTGGGCCTGGAGTTGGGGCTATAGGATTAAAAAAACATTTAGCAGATTTTGCGCCTGGACATCCTATTTTTAAAAATGAAATAGGTTTAACGACTCAAGAGGCAGTTTCTGCAGCTCCATGGGGCAGTGCATCTATTTTACCCATTTCATATTCTTATATATCTATGATGGGTGACGATGGTTTAAAATTAGCAACTCAAGTAGCAATATTAAATGCTAACTATATTAAAGAAAGATTAAAAAATTATTACCCCATTTTATATACAGGTAAGAATAATATGGTGGCTCACGAATTTATTATTGATATCAGGCCATTTAAACAAGAATTAAATATTTCAGATGAAGATATTGCTAAAAGACTAATTGATTATGGATTTCATGCACCTACAATGTCTTTTCCTGTTCCTGGTACTCTTATGATTGAGCCTACTGAAAGTGAATCAAAAGAGGAACTAGATAGATTTTGTGAAGCAATGATTTCTATTCATAATGAAATCACTATGATTAGAGATGGAAAATTTGATAAAGTAGATAATCCTATTAAAAATGCCCCACATACAATTGAAGAAGTATCTTCTGATAATTGGGATCATAAATATTCTCGAAAAGATGCTGCTTACCCCCATGCCTATTTAATAAATAATAAATACTGGAGTCCAGTCAGCAGAATTGATAATGTATATGGTGATAGAAATTTATTTTGTGTTTGCCCTCCAATTGATGAATACGAAGAGGCTAAAACTGGATAATTATTATTTATCAATAAATTAAAATACTTATTTAATAACAATTATGATTTATATTAACCTTATTTTAGTTTTTTTAGTCTTGGTCGCAATCCATGAGTATGGTCATTATATAGTTGCCAGATTATTTAACGCTGAAGTTACTGACTTCTCAATTGGGTTTGGCAAACCACTTTTAAAATTTACTGATAAAAATGGCACTACATGGAAATTATCTCCTATTCCATTGGGTGGATATGTAAAAATCAAGGGACTTGATAATATATTTTCACCAAACCCTAATGATGAGGAGGGATCCTTTCAATCTCTTACACTTTTTCAAAAGATATTGGTTCTTTTAGCAGGAAGTATTTTTAATATTTTTAGTGCATGGTTTGCTCTATTCTGTATATTTTTCTTTTTTGGAATTGTTAGTTTAATGCCAATTATTGGATCAGTCAGTGAAAATTCTCCTGCTTTTGAAAATGATCTTAGAGAAGGTGATAAAATACTTGAGATAAACAATATTAGTATTGAAGAGTTTTCTGATATACCAAAAGCAATTGCAAATAATCCAAGTATTAATATTTTAATTGAAAGAAATAATCAGATAATTGAAAAAAACTTTGATCTAAAATTTAATTCAGAATTAAATAGATATATTATTGGAATATCTTCACCTCAAGATCCTATTATTGATAAATATAATTTAATTGATTCAATTAAAAATTCTTCTTTATTTATTCCCACATACTATATAGCTTCATTTTCTTTCCTTCAACAATCATATAAAGAAAATACATTAGGAGATCAGTTAGCCGGACCTATAGGAATTGTAAAAAATGCAGATCAAATGATGCTTGATCAAGTAAGGGGAGTACTTTTTTTATTTATAATAATTTCTTTATTTGTAGGGTTATTTAATTTGCTTCCTATTCCTCTTTTAGACGGTGGTCATATAATCTATTTTATTATTAGAAGAATTTTTTCGAACTCTCTTCCTGAGTTTATTACAAGAGTTTATTTGGCTGTGGGGATAACAATAATATCTTTTCTCTTTATAGTTGTGACTTACAACGATATTTTTTATAAATAAATATTATTGGGAGATAAAATGACAAATTTTGAAAAAGTAAAAGAATTTATGACAACTTTTGGTCAAGAAGTAAAAACTAGTGCCGAATTTCCAGAAAATAAAATTGTTGAATTAAGAAAAAAATTGATTGATGAAGAATTTAATGAATTAAAAGATGCAATTAATGATAATGATATCGTTGAAGTTGCTGATGCATTAACTGATATTTTAGTTGTAACATACGGTGCGGGTGCTGCTTTTGGTATAGATCTAGATCAATGTTTTAACGAAGTTCATCGTAGTAATATGAGTAAACTTTCAGAGGAAGGCAAGCCAATTTATAACGAATTTGGTAAAGTTATGAAGGGTCCTAATTATTCACCTCCAGATTTGAAAAAAATAATTTAAATATTTTTTAGAGCATCATCTAAAGATTTCTTTAAGTCTGAAATATCTTCAATCCCAATTGAAAGTCTTATTAGGGTATCAGAAATTCCTAATTCATCTCTAATTTTTTTATCTATTGATGCATGTGTCATTATAGCTGGATGTTCAATTAAACTCTCAACTCCACCCAAACTTTCTGCTAGTGTAAATATTTGAATTGTTTCAAGAAATTTTTTTGCTGAATTAATATCACCCATTAATTCAATTGATAATATTCCTCCAAATCCACTCATTTGTTTTTTTGCAATTTCATAACTTGGGTTATTTTCTAGTCCAGGGTAAAATACATTTTTAATTTTAGGATGTTTTAATAAATAATTAGCAATTTCTAAGGCATTATTATTGTGCCTCTCCATTCTTACAGCAAGTGTCTTAATTGATCGAATGAGTAAATAACAATCAAAGGGGCTGGGAACAGCACCAACTGCATTTTGAATATATTTAATTTTATCAGCTAAAATTTTATTATCATTTATAATTAATGCACCTCCAATTATATCTGAATGACCTCCAAGATACTTGGTTGACGAATGTATAACAACATCAGCTCCATTATTTAATGGTTGCTGATTATAAGGTGATGCAAAAGTATTATCACAGACTATAATAATATTATCATCTTTTAAGCTTTCTCTAATTTTTTTTATATCTATAATTTTAAGTAATGGGTTAGAGGGCGTCTCAACCCAAATCATTTTGGTATTTTCTTTTAGATGACCTTGCCAATTATTTTCTTTACTAAGATCGGTATATGTTACTTCCACATCTTGATTCACTGTTTTAATTTTATCAAATATTCTTCTTGTTCCACCGTACACATCATCACTACAAATAATTGAATAATTTTTACCTAAAGCATCTGATAATGCAGAAATTGCGGCCATACCTGAGCTAAAAGCATAAGCAAATTTACCATCTTCCAATTCAACTAATAACTTTTCTAATATATCTCTTGTTGGGTTTCCTGTTCTTGCATATTCATAAGTAAAGTCACCAGGAGAATTTTGCTTAAAAGTCGACGAAAGATGAATAGGAGGCATTACTGCACCCGTACTTTCATCAGCGCCATGACCTGAATGAATTACTTTAGAATTAAATTTTTTTGTTTTCATTATTACATCCAATCGGCATAAGGTAAATTTTTGGAAATCAAATATTCTTTATTAAACATTTTATCATAATATTTATTTGCATCATCACAAAGTATTGTCGCAATTTTTTTCCCCTTACCCATTGATTTGGCCAGTTTTACTGCACCACATATATTGACCCCAGAACTTAATCCTAGAAATAATCCATCTGTTTTCATAATTTTAAATAGCATTTCCATACATTCTTGATCGGAAACAAAAAATGATTGGTCTACAAGACAATTTTCTAAGTTTTTTGTTACTCTGGCTTGTCCAATACCTTCTGTAATTGATTCCTCTCCTTTTTTTTCTGGTTTACCATTAGTAAAATAATTAAACATTGATGATCCTTGTGAGTCAGTACAAGCGATAATAATTTCTTTATTTTTTGATTTTAACCCAACGCTCACGCCAGTTAAAGTTCCTCCAGTTCCAATTGCACATGTGAAACCATCTATTTTACCATCTGTTTGTTTAAAAATTTCTGCAGATGTTGTTTTTTCATGAAATTTGTAGTTAGCTAAATTTTCAAATTGACCAGCCCAAAAAGTTTTTTTACCTGTTTGTTTTTCAATATCTTTAGCTAATTTCTGCGAGACTTTTTGATAGTTACCAGGATCGGAAAATGGTTTTGCATCAACTAAATGAAGTTTTGCTCCCATATTTTTGAGTATATCTCTTTTAGATTGAACGGTTATGTTAGGCATTACAATTTCTAGATTATAATTTTTTGCATTACAAACTAATGCTAAGCCTATTCCTGTATTCCCAAAAGTACCTTCAACGACTGTTCCACCTGGCTCCAATAATTTTTTTTCTTCTGCATCCTCGATAATACCAAGTGCTGTTCTATCTTTCACTGAACCAGCTGGATTCATAAATTCAGCTTTACCGTATATTTCACAACCTGAAATCTCTGAAGGGTACTTTAATTTTATAAGGGGGGTGTTACCAATTAATTGAGTAACATTATTTGTTATCATCAATATCTCTTACACCATATGGATTAAATGAAGTATCCTTATTAATATTAATATTTTTAACTGGATTTCCTACCATTGTTGCATAAGGGGGAACATCTTTTAATACTACTGTATTAGCTCCAACTCTTGCACAACTCCCAATATTAATTGGACCAAGAATACTTGCTCCACATCCTATGATTACATTATCTTCTATTGTTGGATGTCTTTTTGTATCTCTTTGATCATTGGAATTTTCTGCTGGACTAATTCCTCCAAGTGTAACACCATGATATAAAGTAACATTATCTCCAATTATGCTTGTTTCTCCAATTACAGTTCCCATACCATGATCAATAAATAGGTTTTTACCTATTTTAGCTGCTGGATGAATTTCAATTCCTGTTAAAAAACGACTAAATTGAGAAACTATTCTTGCTAGAGTGTAAAGATTTAAATTCCATAGATTGTTTGCTATTCTATGAAAGAAAACAGACTTCACGCCTGGGTATGTAAGCACGATACTTAGCTTGCTTCTTGCAGCTGGATCTCTTTTAATTATTGAGTCTAAATAATCAGTCATTTCGTAATGCTATTTAGTGATTATTGCATTTTTTTCAATGTAACGAGGATTTCTCTTTAAAATTTATGATTTTAATTATGTCAATTATTGATAGTTTATGTAGATAAAAGATAATCAATATATGATTTGTTAATTTAATGATTAAAGTAAATAAAATCAAAATTCACTTATTTAAGTACAAGAATAAAAATCCAGTTTTATCTTCATTTGGCAGAATGACTTTTAGATCATCGTTAGTAGTTGAATTAATTGATCAAAATGACAACAGTGGATTTGGTGAAATATGGTGTAATTTCCCAAATCATGCTGGTAGATATAGATTTGAAATTTTCAAAGATTATTTTGTAAATTTACTTAAAAATTTTAATTTTGAAAAACCTAGTGATCCTTATGATTTTTTTTATGAAAAATTTAATTCAATAAAAATTCAAAGTGGTGATTATGGAGCTTTTAGTAATATTATTTCCGGAATAGATTGTGCTTGTTGGGACTTATTTTCAAAAAATAAAAAAATACCTTTAAACAAATTAATTAATAGTAATTCTTCAGATAAGATTCAAGTTTATGCTAGTGGAATTAATAGAGACGAGCACCAAGAAAGAATTAGTGAAGCAAGAAAATTAGGAATAAAAAAATTTAAAATAAAAATTGGTTATGATTTAAATGATGATATTTCAAGTTTAGCATCAATTGAAAAAATTTTAAGTGATTCTGAAGATTATATGATTGATGTAAATCAAGCTTGGAAAATAGATAAAGTTCACTCAAATATTAAAGCATTAAATCAGTTCAGATTTTATTGGTTAGAAGAGCCAATTAGTGCTGATAATTCTTTAAATGAAATTATTAATTTAATAAATAATCATAAAAATTTAGCCTTTGGTGAAAATATTACTCAAATGAATAACTTTGTTAAATTAAATGATGATACTTCAATTAAATTTTTACAACCAGATATTGCTAGGTATGGAGGTATTTCTCAAATAATAAGTTTAAAAGATAAAATAGTTACTGATAAATTATATCTACATTATTTAGGTGGTGCTGTAGGTTTGGTTACTTCAGCGCATTTAATGTCTGCAATTAATCAAAGTGGTTTTTTAGAATATGATATTAACGAAAATGCACTCAGAACTGATATTTTGAAACCTGCTGTCAAAATAAGAGATGGTAATCTTTTATTAAATTCATCAATAGGTATCGGTTTTAATCTTTCTGAAATGTCAAAAAATTACCTAAATCAATATTATGAATTATAAAATTAAAGTTTACTATGAAGATACCGATGCATCAGGCAGAGTATATCATTCAAATTATTTAAAATATTTAGAGAGGGGTAGGTCAGAATTCTTATATAAATTGGGATATAATCATCAAAACCTACTCCAATCACTTAATTTTTACTTTGTAGTTAAACATATCGATATTGATTTTAAATTACCTGCATATTTTGAAGATATCTTAGATGTTGAAACAAAAATTCACGAAATTTCAAAAGTAAAAATAATTTTTAATCAGTCTATATTTAGAGAAAAAAATTTATTAATTGATTCGAAGATTTTAATAACTCCTGTAAATGATAAAGGTAAAATTGTAAAAATGCCTATTGAAATGCTTGATAAATTGCAATTATCAAAAATCTAAATAAATATATATTTTTTTATAAGCAAACAAATGTTAAATAAATTTTATGGGAATTGTAACTGACGTAATACTGCCTCTTTCTCTAGCTTTCATTATGTTTTCATTGGGTTTAGGTTTAAGTCTCAGTGATTTTACTAGAGTTTTCTTTAAACCAAGAGATTTTCTTATCGGATTATTTTTTCAAATTATTATTCTTCCAATAGTTGCATTATTAATTGTTATGTTTTGGCCTTTATCTCCAGAGCTTGCAATTGGAGTGATGATTCTTGCAGCTGCACCTGGTGGTGTAACCAGTAATGTTTTAACATCATTTGCAAAAGGAAATATTGCTCTTTCAATATCTTTGACGGCAATAAACAGTATTTTATGCGTAATTACGGTTCCATTAATATTAATGATATCATTGAGTGTTCTTGACATGGGAAGTATTAATGAGGGACAGTCGTTATTTAGTGTTGCTTCACAAATGTTTTTAATTGTTACAATACCAGTTATTGTTGGAGTTTTATTAAGTGGATTACTATCTTCATTTGAAAAAATAGCAAAAAATATATCAATAATTTTATTTGTTTTAGTTCTTATTGGAGCAATATTATCTCAAAGAGAAAATGTTATTACTTACTTTGCTCAAGCAGGTTTGGTTATGTTATTTTTAAATATTATAATGATGATCATTGTTTATTTATTATCTAATACATTTAAATCTTCCAAAGAAACATTCAGATGTTGGTTGATGGAAGTTGGGCTACAAAATGGAACTTTAGCAATTGTTGTAGCTAATACTTTCTTTGCAAGTACGGTTTATTTGATACCTGCTGCTATTTATAGTTTAATAATGTATGCAACAGCTCTGCCATTAATATATTTCTTAAGAAGAAATTAAGACTGGAAAAGTTTCACTATCTAAAACCTCATTATTTTTGAGATTAATATTTGGAAATGGGGGAGACATTTCACCTTTCCTCTTAATATATCTTGCATCATCACCAGTAAATCTCACTGAAAAAGCTCTTCTTCTAGTATTTGAATTATTACCATATGCAGCATGAATTGTTGCATAGTTAAATGCTATGGCATCTCCTAGCTCACATTCATAGGATATTATTTCATAATCTTTTCTATTATTTTCAATATCTGGAATTTTTTCAAATTCTTTATCTTTATGATCATAATCATAACCTTTAAATTTTGTTGGTAAAAATATTTTATCCCAGTTATGTGACCCTAGTATGAATTCCATTGATGAATTAATATCAATTTTATCAAGTGGTATCCAAATACTTACATTATCTCTTCCTTGTACACAGTAATACCCTTGATCTTGATGCCACGGTGTTCTTTTTTTAGATCCTTTTTCTTTTATTAAAACATGCTCATGGAATAAATTTACTTTTTTAGATTTCATTAATGAGCCAGCAATTTTTGCAATATTAGAATTAAAAATAAAATTTCTATACTCTTTTATTCTTTGCCAATTACAATAATCATCATAAAATATCTCTTGATTATTTTCTTCTTCATAAACACATTTATATTTACTTGGGTTTTTAAAATTATGTTCAACACCCTTTCTTAGTTCTTCAATCCATTTTTGATCAATAATTCTTTTTAGTAATACTACTCCATTATTCTGAAACTCATTACTAGTATTTTTTTCAATCATTTAATCTTTAATTCTATATCCTTTTGAAAATGTATATGTGATAAATATTATGCATCCAATTAGAATTGTTAGGATAGTTAATGTACTTGTAAGTAGTGATACATCAGAAACTTCATAAAAACTATATCTGAAACCGCTTATTAAATATAAAACAGGATTAAGTAAGGATATTTTCTGCCAAAATTCTGGAAGCATATTAATAGAGTAAAAACTTCCACCTAAAAAAACTAACGGTGTAATTATTAGAATTGGAATAATTTGTAACCCTTCAAATCCCTCGGCATACATTCCAATTATAAAGCCAAATAAAGCAAATGTAATGGATGTTAAAATTAAAAAAAACATCATGAGAAGAGGGTGATCTATTCTTACATCTACAAAAAAATTAGCTGTTAGAATAATTACACATCCAATTATTAATGATTTGGATGCTGCGGCTCCTACAAAACCAAGTACTATCTCAAATGATGATAATGGTGCAGCAAGTATTTCATAGATAGTATTTGTAAATCTTGGAAAATAAAAAGCAAAAGAAGCATTTGAAATTGATTGAGTCAAGATAGTTAACATAATCATTCCTGGTACGATATAAGAGCCATAATTTATTCCATCTATCTCTGTAATTCTTGAACCAATTGCAGACCCAAAAACTACAAAGTAAAGAGAAGTTGTGATTATTGGCGAGGCAAGACTTTGAAATAAGGTTCTTCTAAACCTTTCCATTTCATGAATATATATTGCTTTAATTCCGTACCAATTCATTATTATTTTCCTTTATTAGTTTAATGAAAATCTCTTCTAGTGAACTTTGCTCAGTATTAATATCTTTTATTTCATAACCATCTTTTTTTACATCATTTAATAGTTCAGTAATATCAGTTGTGTTTGAGTTTAAATTATAGGTATGTGAGATGATTTTATTTGTTTGATCTAAAGTAAAATTATATTTTGATAAATTACCATTTATTTTTTCTATAGGTTCAAATAATTCAATTTTAATTGTTTTTTCTCCAAGTTTTTTAATTAATTTATCTTTTTCATCGACTAAAATTATTTTACCATCGTTTATAACTGCCACTCTATCACTTAACTCTTCAGCTTCTTCAATATAATGTGTTGTTAAAATAATTGTTACTCCATCTTCATTTAATTTTTTTACAACATCCCACATATCTTTTCGTAATTCAACATCCACACTAGCTGTTGGTTCATCTAAAAATAATAATTTAGGTTGGTGAGATAAAGCTTTAGCTATCAGAACCCTTCTTTTCATTCCACCCGATAGTTCTTTAATTTTATTATCTTTTTTGTCCCATAAGGATAGTTGTTTTAAAAGCTTTTCTATATAATTATGGTCAGGCTTCTTACCAAAAAGACCTCTAGAATAATTAACATTGTTCCAGACAGTTTCAAAAGATTCAAGATTTAATTCTTGAGGAACAATACCTGTTATTTTTCTAGTAGTTCGATAATTTTTAATAATATCCATATTATTTATTTTTATCGTTCCTGTATTAAAATTTACAATTCCACAAATTGAGTTTATCAGTGTTGATTTTCCTGCACCATTTGGTCCAAGTAGAGCAAATATTTCTCCTTCTTTAATATTAAGATTTACATTTTCTAATGCTTTAACTGAATTTTTATAAAATTTAGTTACATTATTTATCTCAAGTATATTCTTCATAATTTAAATTTTTGTAATTAGATTTGGAATATTTTGTTTAAATTTGAAATAACCTTTTTTTGAAAAAATCCAACTATTAAGATCATATTTTCTATTAAAAATTATAAAATTAATTGATGGGTATTTTGTAATTATTTTTTTATAAATTTTTTTCCAATTTCCCTTTGTAACATAGGGTAAATAAATTTCTTGAATTTGAAATTTTTCTATCCATTTATCTAAACTTTCAAAATAACTTTCAAATTGAATATCAATTTTAATATTTTTATAAAAATCATCATCACTGAAACATGAAATACAAATACTTTTTATATGTTTAATTATTTTTTCAGAGAAATAGTGATCATTATAATCTTCTAGTGGCAAACCTGTAAAAACATTTACTTTTTTATGATTTAAATCTTTTAGAATATTTAATTCATCAGTTGGTATTAAAATATATTTTATCTCTTCAAGATTATAATCAGAATTTAAATTTAGTTCATTTACATTATAAATTTTTTCTTCAATTAAAGGATTTGCATTTTCATTTAAAATTTCATTATCTGATATTTCAATATTACTATATTTTTCTATATTACTTTTTCTTGCCAAATAATTTTTACCCTTAGTCTGTATACCGGCAACCCATCTCCATGATAGAGTATTAGATGCTGGATCGCCATCCAATAAATGTTGCATAAAAAAATCTGCTCCAAGTTGCCAAGGTAAATTAAGAGTAAAAATCCAAATTGAGGCAAACCACATTCTTACATGGTTATGCAAGTATCCATTTTCTTTAAGATTATTTACCCAATTATTAAAAAATGATAGATTTGTATTTCCAGAAATTGCATTTAAATAAAATTTTTTATTACCAAATTCTTCAATTAATTTATTTCTATCTTCTAAATAATCAGAATAAACCGAAGGTCTATGTTCAAGCCACCCTTTCCAATAAGTTCTCCAATAAATTTCTTGGATAAATTTTTCACATTCTCTAAGATCATATTTTTTTAAGACTTCCCTCAAAACTTGTTCTTCAGAAATTAGTCTATATCTTATGAATGGAGATAATAGAGATGTAGTATTATTATTAGATCTGTCTTCACTGTAATTTCTATTTGCTTCATAATATTTTCCAGTTTTAGGCAAATAAGATAGGAGTTGCTCTTCAGCAAAGCTGATATTTGATTTTAACATTTTAATATTAATTAATCGTCAGGTAATTTTTTTGAGCGCCTATTAAGTATTTCCATGTGACGCACTCTTAATACTACAATTGCGATTGCTAATATCAATATTGCTACAGACTCATACACATATGCAGATGGATCTACATCTTTTCTTTGCATAATTATCATTCTGGCTAGAGCTGTCATTGCAATGAAAAGAGGGTAGCTCATTCTTATCATTTTAGAAACCCAGTATTCTTTGATCATTCCAATAATTTCAATATAAATAAATAACAAGAGAATGTCTGCAAGTGTAACTTTGTAATTTGCAATCATACCTTGGATTTCCATTCCAATCGCTATGATTGTGCAAACAATAAGTACTGACAGTACTAACTTCTCTAATAACTCAAAATAATTATTCATTTAAATTCTTTCTAATTTATTTAGTTGATTCTTGTTTTTGTAAAATAGAATTAATGCAAAAGCTTCATAAATAACCCAAGAAATCTGATATATAATTGGTTTTCTAATAATTTTTGCCAAAAACCTGTATTTTGGTATCTCTAACCACATTTCAATAAAAGCATCAACTCCTGAAAAAACTTTATTATTTTTTTTTGTATGTAGACGTCTTAAAAGTTCTTTTGCATTTTTATTTGTTTCTATTTTTGATTCATTTACATTATTTATATCTACCCACTCAATATTATTCTTAGTTTTTTTATAGTGATTAATTTCAAAACTACAAATACTGCATGATTTGTTATAAAAAACTTTTGTTTCCATAATAATTAAATAACTTAAATATATTCAAATTCAATTGAACCTAATTGATTAAATTCAGCTTTAATTTTACTTTTAGGATAAATCCTAAATGCTTTAGTGCAAGATCCAGAACTAATAAACTGACCTTTAAGCATTGGCTCGCCTTTTTCTGCAAGATTGTTTATCAGCCAAAGAACTGCATTTAATGGATTATCCAATACATTTTTTGTATTTCCAGTATCTACAATTGTGTCATTTATTAATAAACTTACTTCAAAATTGTTAAGATCTACATCTTTAATTTTAATTAAATTTTCATCACGTATCCAAAATTCTGAGGCTCCATTAGTCGATATTACATTTAAGGCGCCAATCTCTGATAATGGTTTTCTAAATCTAAAATCAACTATTTCAACTGAACAAAATAAACCATCTAATAAGTTATGTAAGTCTTTAAATATGAAAGGTGCTTTAGAAATATTTATATCATCTTTTATTCTGAAGCTAATTTCTGGCTCAACATAGGGTTCAAAGAAATTTTTAGAATTTAATAAATTAATATTTTTTGAACTGTATCGGTTAAATAAATTTCCATAGAAGGGTTGTTTTATATTCATTTGTTTCTGTGCAGCTACAGATGTGCATCCAACTTTTTTTCCAATACAGAAATTATCTTTCAGTTCTAAGTATCTTAGTTTTAAATTATCTTGAATTGCATAAGCCTCATTAATTGTCTGAGGTTCTAGATTTTTTAAAGAACTTAAACCAGTTTTATTTAACCTATGTTCAAATAAAATTTTTGATGCTTCTTGAATATCTTCTTTATTCATACTTTAATTGCGTACTTATTAATTTCTTCATATATGTCTAAACATTCTTTATAAATATTTTCATAAGTTTTTGGCACAATATATTCTTTAGAATTTTTGGTGTTAAAAGTAGTAGAGGAGATTACATCTTGATACCAAACTTTAGACCAAATACCATCTGTATCTCTATAGCCTTTTGGCCAATTAAGCATATTTTGATCAAAATTTAAATTTAATTTTTGACACAAAATTTTTAAATACTTTTCAGGACTTGCTAATAAATAATCAGAGTTTATTACTATGGGCTCTTTTGAATTTAATAATTTGAAAATTTCATAAAGTTTTTTAAAACCTACATCTTGAATTGATTTTAAAGTATTTTTTTTTAAATATGAGACAATTACTTTAGCAGGATCACGGATTAAAAAGCAATTTATACCTTTGTTAATCCAATCTAAGCGTGTTTCATCTAAAATATGATGAGTCATATGTTTTTGATAAAATATTTTATACTTATTATCTTCTTTAGTGATTAAATTAATAATTTCATCTTCATTTGTATGATAGTGATCTATAATTTCATCTTTCATTGGATGATTTAAGTTAGTTTTTTTTAAATAATATGCATAAAAAGGTTCATCATAAACTTTTGTGTCTTTTCTATTTTCAAAAGATCGCATCAATGCAGTACTAATATTTCTTGGTCCAGACCAAACGAATAAATTAATCATTTAAAATAAATTATTATAAAAATTAGTTAATTCTTTAGTAATAGGATTATTCTTTAATGAGTATTTTTTTTTATTTATTTGATTTACCGGTACAATTCCTGCGAAAGATCCTGTACAAAAGGCTTCATCTGCATTTAATACTTCGTTTAATTTAAAATTTTTTTCTTTTACTTTTATTTTATTTTTTTTACATAGATCTATAATTTTCTGTCTTGTAATTCCTGTAACACAATATTTCCCTGTTGAAGTAAAAACAGTATTATTTTTCACAAAGAAGAAATGAGTGCTATTATTTGTAGCAACATTTCCATTAATATCAAACATTAGTGCTTCATCAGCATTCTTTTTATTAGCTTCAATACATGCTAAAATACAATTTAATTTACTAAGTGAGTTTATTTGTGGATTTTGAACATTGATTGGCCCTCTAATAGTTTTTACTGTAACCAATTTTAATCCTTTTTTGTAAGCTTTAATATCTGGTTTTTTATATTCAGGTATTATGATTATGGTTGGTTTGGATATTGTAACTTTAGGTGATTGATAGGGTGTTGATTTAATACCCCTAGAAACAATTATTCTTAAATGAACATCTGTTTTCATTTTATTTATTTTGATAGTCTTTATTAGTGCTTCTGAAAGTTTTTTACGGGTCAAATGTATTTTTAAGTCGATAAGCTTTGCATCTTTATATAACCTATCTAGATGTTCTTTTAGAAAAATGAAATTATTATTATGATATCTTAACGAATCCCAGATACCATCTCCAAGCATTGTAGATGAATCAAAGACTGATATTTTGGCATCTTTTCTTTTATAAAATTTACCATTGATATAAATTTTAATATTTTTATTTCTTTTATCATCTACAAAATCATGACTTGAAACCATAATTATTTTTATCTTAATAGCAAATATTGTCTACTCAATAATTTTATTAACTTTTATTGGAAATCAAAGAGTGACATGTGATCAAATTAATATAACCAATTAGAAATTATCTTTTATAATGATTAATAAAAATTTTATTATTATTTGTATTTCTTCTACAATTGCGGCTTTCCCACCTATGGCTGTAGTTTTATTAGGTGGAATCATTACATCCCAAATAATGTTAAAAGATTCTTTAGCAACAGTTCCAATGACATTAATGATTATAGGTATAGCAATAAGTGCGCCTATTGCATCTAGGTTTATGAGCATCTGGGGTAGGCAGAAAGGATTTTTATTTTCATCTCTTTTAAGTTGTTTAGCTTTAATTATTTGTTCAATTGCAATTTATTTGGAAAATTTTTTTATTTTTGCATTAGGTAATTTTTTAATAGGCAGCTCACAAGCTTTTATTCATCAGTATCGATTTGCTGCGTCTGAATCAGTCAAAAAAGAATTTATTCCAAGATCTATATCAATTATATTATTATTAGGTATAGTTTCTGCATTACTTTCATCTAATTTTGCAGAATATTTTAAAGATTTTTTTCCAAGTTATTTATTTCTTGGTAGTTATATTTTCTTATCTTTTACAGCAATCATTCCTTTTTTTGTTCTATTTTTTTATGAGGAAACAAAAAATACTATTAATCAAAGTAAATTTGAAATTGAAACTATTTTCAAACTTTTAAAAAATATTAAAATTATACAATCAATCGTAAGCGCTGGTCTTGGTTATTTTACAATGGCTATAATCATGACTGCTACCCCTTTACATATGCATCTTGTTAATAAATTTACTTTGTTTGAAACAAGTATCGTAATTCAACTTCACGTCATTGGTATGTTTTTACCCTCTTTATTTTCTGGAGATTTAATTAAAAGGTTTGGAAATACAAATATTATATATGCAGGAGTAATTATTTTGTTGTTAAGTATATTAACCAATACATTCTTTGATTTCTATTATTCTTATATGCTAGGTTTAATACTACTTGGTATTGGCTGGAATTTTTTATTTGTTTCAGGCTCGAGTTTGTTAGTTGTTTCTTATGAAGAAAAGGATAAATTTACAGCACAAGGTCTAAATGATTTTATCGTTTTTTCTACTCAAGGCATAGGATCATTATCAGCTGGTTTTCTTTTATATTTTTCAAATTGGACAGTTATAAATCTTTTATGTGTTCCTCTACTAATTATTGTTTTAGTAGTTTCTTTTATTTCATCAAGAAATAATTAAATTTGATAATTCACTTTTAAATAATAAAATTTTCACTATAGTTATTATTATGAGCAATATAGGTTTTATAGGTGTTGGCTATATGGGCTATGGAATGGCTAAAAATTTATTAAAAAAACATAATGTATTTATTTTTGCTCATAAAAATAGAAAACCTATAAACAAATTAAAAAAGATTGGGGCTATAGAATTAAAATCATATAATGAAATCAAAAAACAAAAACTTGATTGTTTAATGATATGTGTAACAAATACACCAGTAGCATTAAATGTTGCAAAAAAAATTAAAAAAGAACTTGATAGTAAAACACTTGTAATCGATTTAACAACGCATAATAAAAATGGTGCTTTAAAAATGGATAAAATTTTTAAATCAAAAAAAATAAATTATAATTTTTGTGGAGTAATGGGAGGTCCAGTTCAAAGTGAGCAGGGTATATTAGGTGGAATTTATGGAGGTAAAAAAAGTAATTTTTTAAAATGTAAAAAATTTCTTAATTCTTTTTGTAAGTCTATTTTTAATTTTGGTGATGTATCAAAGGCATCTTCTGCAAAATTATTATCTAACTTTTTATCATTAATGACTACCACTAGTGTTATTGAATTTTTTAAATCTGCAAAAAAACTAGATATTAATATTAAACTTTTATGTGATGTTGCTAGATTGGGTTCAGGAAATTCAGGAGCTTTGGATAGAATTGCAGATAAAGCAATAAAAGGTAATTATAAAGGATATGTTTTTTCTGTAGATAATACATACAAAGATTTAAATTATATTAATGACCTTGTTTCAGATTTACCAAATGCCAATAAACTCTCAAAAATGGCAAAATCATTTTACAAACAAGCTTCAAAAAAAGGATTTGGAGATTTACTAGTGAGTGAATTAATCGATAAGGAAAAATATTAATAAATGGATAAGCTTGTTCCAATTATTTATATGATTGGGGTGCTTTTATTGGTTTTACCGTCTTTCTTAAGCTCGAATGATAATCTAAAAACTTTTTTTACAAATTTATCTATTTGGGTAGCTATAGTATTGGTTGTTTTATCTATTTACTTTGCCTACAATTATTTTTTTTGATTCATTAAATCAAATTTAATTTATTTAGATGTAGACTAATTTAATACAAATATTTATACGAGTCATCCATGCCCAATCAATTAGTAGCTAAATCAAGAAGGTTGAGAAGTACTATTTATTCTTCCAGAATTGAAAAACAGGGTGTTACTTCTTATACAATATACAATCATATGTTACTTCCTGCAGGTTTTGAGGGAAGTCTTGAAGAAACATATAACCATTTAAAAAATTATGTTCAAATATGGGATGTAGCAGCTGAAAGACAAATAGAAATTAAAGGTAAGGACGCTTATCAATTAGTTCAATTAATGACTTGTAGGGATTTAAGTAAGGCTAAAGAAGGTAAATGTTATTATTGTCCAATAATTGATGAAAATGGCGGAATGATTAATGATCCCGTAGTGCTTAAATTTAATAATGAAAAATGGTGGATTTCAATTGCTGATTCAGACGTAATGTTATTTGCTAAAGGTCTTGCTATAGGGAAAAATTTTGAAGTTTCTATTACTGAACCTGATGTAAATATTATGGCTGTTCAAGGTCCTAAGGCTTTTGATTTGTTAGAGAAAGTTTTTGGTAAAGAAATTTTAGAATTAAAATTTTATAATTTTAAATATTTTAATTTTAAAAATACCAAACATTTAATTGCTAGATCTGGTTGGTCAAAACAGGGCGGAGTAGAAATTTATGTGGAAGATACTAAATCAGGTTTAGAATTATACGATTTATTATTTGAAGAAGGTAAAGAGCTTAAAGTTAAACCAGGTTGTCCTCATTTAATTGAAAGAATTGAAGGTGCTTTACTTTCTTATGGTAACGATATGGATATAAATGATAATCCATTTGAATGTGGATTAGATAAATTTGTTAATCTAGAAAATGATATTAAATTTCTTGGAAAAGAAAATTTAATTCAAATTAAAGAAAATGGAATTAATAAAAAATTAATGGGAGTAAAGATTAATATTGATAAAATTAATTTAAGATCAGCAATCCACTTAACAATTGGTGATAAAATAATTGGCGAAATTAGATCTGCAGTCTTTTCACCTACATTTAATATGGTTATTGGAATTGCAATGATAAATAAACCATACTTTTTAACTAAAGATCAATTTGATATCATTATTGAAAATAAAAAATACAAAGGAGAAATTTGCGATATTCCATTCGTATAACTTATGAATAATAATTTAAAAGCTATTATTTTAGCTTTAGTTGCCTCTGTATCAGGGGTAACAATGAACGTTCTTATTAAATTTTCCCTTCAGGATATAAATGTATTTACTGCTGGATTTTTAAGATTTCTTTTTGGATTTATTTTAATTCTTCCTTTTATTTTTTATTCTAAATTTGAAAATTTTAAGACACCAAATTTAAAAATTCATTTTACGAGAGGTATTTTAAATATACCTATGATGTTGTTAGGTTTTTCTGCACTTCAATTTATACCTTTAGAACAAATTAAAGCTATTTCATTTGTTACTCCTATAATTGTTGTTGTTCTAAGTGTTATATTTTTAAAAGAAAAAATTTATTTAATTCGTATTGGAGCGTTGTTAATTGGTTTAATTGGAGTTTTTGTAATTTTAAGACCAGGTATTGTTCCTATTAATGTAGGAGCATATTTAGTTTTATGCTCTTGTTCAATTTGGTCAGTAGTTGTTATAATTACCAAATTTGCAGCTAGAGTTGACAGTGCATTCACAATATTATCTTACCAATACACTTTGGTAACATTTTTATCATTTCCAATTGCTTTATATTTTTGGCAATCACCATCATCAGAAACTTTAATTTATTTAATTTTTGCTGGTATAGCTGGAACAATAGTACATCTTTGTATTAATACGGCTTATAAATTAACAGATCTTTCTGTTTTACAACCAGTTAACTTTTCTCGATTATTAATAGCATCATTATTTGGTTTTTTAATCTTTGATGAAATACCTGATATTTGGACAATTATTGGAGGATTAATAATTTTTTCATCTATACTAATTATTACTTATAGAGAAAATTATCTAAAAAAAGATATAGCAAAGCAATCAATTCCAGTTAAGCTTTAAAATTTATGAATAATAATATCAAAGCTGTTCTATTAACAATTTCAGCATCATTCTTTGCAGTGTTGATGGAGGCGTTAATTAAAGCGGCACAATATGATTCAAATGTATATACCATAGGTTTTTTTAGATTTTTTTTTGGTTTTTTAATAATTCTTCCTTATTTAGTAACCAAAAAATTTAACACATATAAAACTAAAAATTTAAAGTTTTACATTATTAGAGGTGCTTTTAACATACCTGTGATGATCTTAGGTTTTGGTGCATTAGTCTATGTTCCTTTAGAGCAATTTAAAGCTATGCATTTTTTAAGTCCAATAATTGTTGTACTTTTGAGTTTTATTATTTTTAGAGAGAAAATATATAGATTTAGAATTTTTGCTTTAATAATTGGTTTCTTAGGAATGTTAATTATTGTGAGGCCTGGTTATGTTGATTTTAATATTGGTACTATAATGATTCTAGTTTCATTAACTTTTTGGTCATTTATAATTATTTTATCAAAATTTGTATCTAAAGATGATTCTCCTATTACAATGGTAACTTATCAATACACTTTAATGACTATTTTCGCTTTTCCTTTAGCAATTTATTTTTGGCAAATGCCATCCTTAATATCTATATTACTTGTATTTATTGCTGCAGCATCGGGAACAATACTGCATTTATGTCTTGGATTGGCTTATAAATATGCAGACTTATCTGTAACTCAGCCAATTTGGTTTACAGGTTTAATATTTGGCTCAGGATTTGGTTATTTTGTTTTTAATGAAATACCAGATTTTTGGACTTGGATAGGAGGAATAGTTGTTTTTAGTTCTGTTTTAGTAATAACTTATTTTGAAAAAAATAAAGAAGAAAAAAATAAAAAAAATATTTTAAGTTCTGTAGAATAGTATTTAATATTAGAATATTTATGGAACTTGACAAAGTAAGAATTAATCATGGCTTTTGGAAAAAACGTAAAGATTTAAACATTAATTCATCATTTTATGCAGTATTAAATTCTTTTAAAAAATCTGGAAGAATTCGAGCACTAACAAATGAACATTATAGCAATGAAAAACCGCATATATTTTGGGAGTCAGATTTAGCAAAATTAATGGAAGGTGCATTTTTTACAATACAACAAAAAAAAAATAAAAAATTATTAGAAATTTGTAATTTAATAATAGATAAAATCATTTCTAATCAAGAGAAGAATGGTTACTTAAATTTTTATTTTTCTTTTCATGAGCCTAAAAATAAATTTACTAATTTAAGAGATAGGCACGAATTATATTGTGCTGGGCATCTATTAGAGTCTGCAATTGAACATTGTAAGGCTACTGGTGATAAAAGATTTTTTAATTCTATAGATAAATATATAGACCATATAATTTCAATATTTGGAAAAGCAAAAGGAAAAAAAAGAGGATATCCTGGACACCAAGAAATCGAATTAGCTCTAATAAAAGCATATAATTTTACAAAAAAGAAAAAGTTTCTTGATCTAGCTACATATTTTATAGAGGAGAGAGGGATCGATAATAAAAATAATAAACATTACTTTATAGAAGAAAGAAAAAAAATTTTAAAAAAAGAGGTTGATTTTGATCCATCAAACTTGCCTGCATCAATTAGGGATTTACTAAATTTTGGTCCAGATCCTCATGGTACTACATCAGGTAAGTTAGGAGATTTACAAGGAAGTGTTTTTAGAGATTTAGAATATTGGCAATCACATTTAGAGCCAATTAATCAAAATACTGCAGAGGGTCATTCTGTTCGAGCTCTATATATGTTTACAGCTATGGCTGATTTAGCAAGAATAAATAAAAATAAAAAATTGCTTAAAACTTGTAAAACTTTATGGAGAAATATTGTTGATAAAAGAATGTACATCCATAGTGGCGTAGGTAGTGCACATATTGGAGAAAGATTTAGTTTTGACTATGATTTACCAAACGATATGGCCTATGCGGAAACTTGTGCAACAATTGCATTAATTTATTTTGCAAATCGACTTTCAAAAACTGAACTTAATAGTGAGTACGCTGATATAATTGAAAATAGTTTATACAATTTATTATTAGCTAGCACATCTCAAGATGGAAAAGGTTTTTTTTATGATAATTACTTAGAATGTAACCCTGGCTATTTGCATTTTCAACAAAGACGACACGGTGTTAGAGATGAATACCATACCTGTTCCTGCTGCCCACCAAATATTACTCGATTTATAGCAAGTATGGACATGTATATTTATAATGAATATAGAAATAGTCTAGTTGTGGATCAGTATATTTCATCTGAGTTAAATATATTAGAGGGTGAGCAAGGATTGAAATTAAATCAAATAAGTGATTTTCCTGAAAAAGGCTATTCTAAAATTAATATTTTACAATCCAATAACAAAAAATCTTATATTTATTTTCGTATTCCTTCATGGGACAAAAATATGAAAATATTTATTAATAATAAAAAAATAAAGTATGAAATATTTAATGGTTACGCAAAAATTAAATATCTTTGGAAAAAAGGAGATAAAATTGAGTTATTTTTTAATTTTGAACCAAGACTAGTTCGAACAAATCCAAATGTTAGATATAATATAAGAAAAGCTTGCTTGTTCAGAGGCCCAGTACTTTATTGTCTAGAGGAAAAAGATAATGGAAAGAACTTAAATAAATACATGTTGGATTCTTCAAATAATATAACTGAAAAAAATATAAATATAAATTCACAAAAAATTATTTCATTATTAACAAAGGGTTATTTATATAAAGATACAAAAAAACTATATTTAAATGATAAACCTAAGTATTCTAAAAAAAATATTAAATTTATTCCATATTATAAATGGTCTAATAGAGGAGAAAATGAAATGTTAGTTTGGGTTAATGAAATATAAATATTTTGGAATGTGGCCCGTAGCACCCACTCCATTTCACGATAATGGGGAGGTAGATTATGATGGGATGGGAAGAGTTTTGGAATGTATGATTGATCAAAAAGTTCAGGGAATATGCATTCTTGCTAATTACTCTGAACAATTTTTACTCTCAGATGATGAAAGAGATAAATTAACAAAACTTTGTATGAAAAAAATTGATGGTAGAGTTAAAACAATTGTTACTGTTTCTCATTTTGCTACTGACATTGTGCGACCTCGAGCAGAATTAGCAAAATCTCTGGGTGCTGATATTATAATGATGATGCCTCCTTATCATGGTTCATTGTTAAAGGGTAATCCTGATCAAATATTTGAACAGTTTAATGAAATTTCTAAAGTTGGTATACCAATTATGATACAAGATGCACCTTTATCTGGAATTGAACTTTCAGTGCCTCTTCTTACAAAAATGATTAATGAAATTGAGCAACTAACATGTTTTAAAATTGAAAGTGCTAATGCAGCATCAAAAATAAGAGCTCTTATAAAAAATTGCAGTTCTAGATTAGATGCACCTTTTGATGGTGAAGAAAGTATTACTTTATATGCGGACTTAGAAGCTGGAATTTCTGGCAGTATGAGTTCAGCATTACTTCCAGAAAAAATTGCTCCAGTAATTGATCATTTTTGGAATAATGAAAAAGATAAAGCTGAAGAAGTTTACAATAGTATTCTTCCTTTAATAAATTTTGAAAATAGACAATGTGGTTTCAGAGCTACAAAAACAGTAATGAAAGAGGGCGGGGTAATAAAATCAGATTTTTGTAGAGATCCAATTAAACCTTTAGATGAAGATACAAAAAATTTATTATTAAATTTTGCAAAAAGATATGATTTACTGACTTATAAATGGGGCAAATAGTAAAATTTAATTGACAAATATTATTTAAAAATTACTTATTATTTATGCGTAGAGTTTTTGAAGGATTACTTGAAAGAGCAATGTTTTCGAGCAGATGGGCGTTAGCTCCTGTTTATGTTGCTTTATGTCTTACTCTTCTAGTTATTACATACAAAGTTATCGCATTATTCATTTATGAAATTACACACTTAAATGACTTAACTTTAAATGAACTTCTTGTATTTGTATTACATATTGTCGACTTAGCTCTTGTAGGAAATTTAGTTTTAATGGTGATATTTGCAGGATATGAAAATTTTGTTTCAAAAATTGATATCGCAAATCAGTCTGAAGATAAGCCAGAGTGGATGGGTAAACTAGATTTTTCAGGATTAAAATTAAAACTTATTGCTTCAATCGTAGCTATTTCAAGTATTGGTTTGCTAGAAGCTTTTATTGATGTTGGCTCAAAAACATCAGAAGAAATTTACTTAATGATATTTATTCATGCTGTATTTATTTTATCAGGATTAGTTATAGCAATAATGGATTATATTAGCGGAATTACTAAACATCACCCATAATTAAATAAAAAATGAAACTTGATAAGTTTTTTGATGAAAAAACTGTCATAGATTTAAGCTTTTTTAATTTCTCTAATGCTGTAACGGCAGCTTATTTTGCCAACCGTAACTTAGAAGTTTTGCGAGTAAATAAAAATTTTAAAAAATTTTTTCCAATTCTTAAAACTGTCAATAATATTCCCTTTACTAGCATTTTAGAACAACTTGGAGTTGGGGATGAATATATTAAAAATTTTAAACAAAATTTAGAAAAAAATGGTTTTGTTATTATTCCTAAAATAGAAATCAAAATTGGCGATGAAATTAGAGTATATTCTTTACTTTCTGCTTTTACTGAAAACAAAGATTTCCCTTTTTTAAATGGTATTCAAGGACAATTTGTTGATCGAACAGATGAATATAATCTTCGAAGGGAGAAGGAAGAATTACTTGATCAAAAATTAAAAGATAGAGAATTGATAGAAGAAAAAAATAAAAGATTAGAAAATATTGCTAATAGGTTATCAAAATATTTATCCCCACAAGTATATAAGTCTATTTTTGATGAAGAAGAGTCAGGTAAAAAAACAAAAGAAAACTATGTAAGGAAAAATTTAACAATATTTTTCTCTGATATTGTAAATTTTACTGATTTATCTGATTCATTAGAAGCAGAAAAACTTGCTTTAATCTTAAATAATTATCTAAGTGAAATGAGTTTAATAGCAATAAATTCAAATGCTACAATTGATAAATTTATAGGTGATGCAATTCTTTCCTTTCATGGTGCTCCTGAAACATTGGGAGATGAGAATGATGCTATAAATTGTATAAGCATGGCATTGGAAATGAAAGAACGAGTTGATGAGCTCCAATCATTTTGGATTAGACAAGGCGTCAAAGATGGATTGAGAGTGAGATACGGTATTTCCTCTGGATTTGCAAATGTTGGAGATTTTGGATCTAGTGTAATGAGTGATTATACGGCTATAGGTTCTTCTGTAAATTTAGCTTCTAGATTGCAATCTATTGCTCCAGAAAATGAAATTATAATCTCTGATACAACATATAATTTAGTCAAAAATCAAATTAATTGCGAAGAGTATGAAGAAATTACTCCTAAAGGTTTTGTAAGATCTATAAACACCTACAAGGTAATTAGTTTTAAAAATAAAAATAATAGCAAAACAAAAAAATCATATTCCAAAAAAGGAAAACATGTTGATATTCAAATATTTGATAGCTCCGATATGAAAGCTGCAATTAAAGAATTAAAAAAATTTAAAGAAGATTTTACTAAAGAAAGTCAAGAAAAGTAAGATAATTTTCAAAAAATTTAGTATATTTTTTATTATAAATTTTTATTTTTTTTATGAAATTTAAATGATTTTAAAGAACAATACTTTAAACTATTTAGTTGCTTATTTTTTAAACCAGGTACTGTAGATATATGTTAAAAATATTAAAATATTAAGTAGATATTATTTCCTAATTGACGATAGTTTTGGTAATTTTATATAATGATTTTTAGGTTTGTATTAATATTTTTATTTATTTCATTTAATACCTATTCAACTGATTGTGAAAAACCAAAAATGCCAACTGATGATGAGTGGAATAGCTGGCTTACAGCTATTAAAAAAGAAGCTTTAGATATCGGTATCAGTCAAAATACTATCTCAAAGCATTTAAACAATGTTAAGCCACAAAGTAAAATTATTATGCGCGATCGATGTCAACCGGCATCAACAATGACTTTAGATGAATATTTATTTTATACCATTACAAAAGATAAAATATTTGCCGGAAAAAATTTTATAAAAAAACATGAAGATTTATTAAAAGAAATTGGTGATTATTTTAAAATACAACCCAGGTTTATAGTAGCTGTCTTAGGTATGGAAAGTTATTATGGAAGAAATCAAGGAAAAATAAATTCTATAATAGCTATAACAACTCTTGCATTTGATAGAAGGAGAAGTGATTTTTATAAAAAACAATTATTTGCTGCACTTGAAATTTTAGATAAAAATCTCGTCCCTAACGGAGAACTAAAAGGAAGTTGGGGTGGGGCAGTTGGGATGACTCAGATGATACCGACAACTTTTTTAGAAACTGCTTACGATTGGGATGGCGATGGAATAGATATATGGAATAGCTATGCAGATGCTTTTGCTAGTACCGCAAATTATCTAACTTCGTTAGATAAAAATCCTTGGTCTAATGATAGTACATGGGGAAGAGAAGTACTCCCTCCAAAAAATATTTCTTCATCATTTTTTGACTCTATTAAGCAAATTAACCCTAAAGGTTGTGGAGCAGTAAAACGTAGATCAATTCCAAAAACTCTATCCGAATGGTCAAAATTAGGATTTGCAAAAACCAATGGAGATCCTTTACCAATAAGAGATGATTTAGAGGCTAGATTAATAATGCCAGATGGGATAGATGGAAGGATGTTCATAGTTTATCCTAATTACAAAAATATTCTTTATTATAATTGTTCATCATATTATGCTGTATCAGTAGGTCTCCTAAGTGATAAAATATCTAATTAGTTTTATAATTATTTTATTTTTATTTTCTTGTAATGAATTAAATCTTAATAATGTTTCTGACGTAGTGGAAAATAGCACAAATAAAATAGAAGAAATAATTGATAATAAAAAAGAAGATAAAAAAGAAAAAAATCAATCAAACAATAAACAAACAAAAGATAATATTTTTTATTATATTGGTGAAACCTATTTTATTGAAGGGGTTAGTTATACTCCAGAAGAAAATTATAATTATTCAGAAATTGGACTTTCTTCTTTTTACGGTAAGGAATTACACAATATCAGAACTATAAATAATGATTCAAATAAAGTTACTGAATTACTTGGTAGACATAAAACCTTACCTATTCCAAGTATGGTCAAGGTCACTAACTTGGATAATGGACTTTCTATAAATGTAAAAATAATAGATAGACATGATGATAATGCAGTTATTATTCAGGTTTCAAGAAAAGTTGCACAACTTCTTGGATTTTATAAATCTAAAATAGCTACTGTTAAAGTAGAAATACTTTCTGATGCTAGTAAGCAATGGAAGAGTGTTGCAAATTCTTTAAATGAAGAAAATTTTGATGAAACCATCTCATCTGCACCAACAGATATTGTGTCTATTGAAGAAATTGATGAAATTGTGGAAACTATTGATGAAGCTACTACAATTATTGAAGAACCAATTGAACTTAAATCAGAAAAAATAACTGATTTTAAATTATTTTTAAAAGTAATAGGGTTTGAAAAATATGAGAGTATTCGATCAATATTAGATAATTATGATAAAAATCTAAAATATACTGCTGAAAAAAATAATTCCAAATATGACATAATTATTGGCCCCTTAGAAAATACAGAAGCAAATAATTTGGTTTCATACTTTATCTCAAAAGGTTATAAGGAAACTGAAATTCTTATTGAATAACAAATAAAGGTCATAATTAAGAATTATTAATATTTATGGTAAAAATTTTTAGCTTTTTTTTATTTATTTTTATATCTTTAAAACTTTACGCCATTGATACAAAGGCAGAGCAAGCAGTTGTCATTGATTTTGATACAAATGAAGTCCTTTTTGAAAAAAATTCTAATGCAAAAGTTATACCTGCTTCAATGACTAAGATCATGACCGTTTATGTTGCATTTGATAGAATAAAGAATTCCAATTTTGCAATTTCTAATGAATGTAGAGTTTCTCCTAAGGCATACAAAATGGGAGGTTCAAGAACATTTTTAGAAATAGATGATAATGTAACAGTTGATGATTTATTAAAGGGAATAATTGTTCAATCTGGAAATGATGCTTCTATAGCTTTAGCAGAATGTTTAGGTGGTACTGAAGAAGATTTTGCTAAACTTATGAATGTTTATGCAAAACGCTTAGGAATGACAAATACAAACTTTATTAATTCATCTGGGTGGCCAGATGATAATCACTATTCTACTGTTTATGATCTAGGAATTCTTTCAAACTCAATAATTAAAGATTTTCCTCAGCTATATACATATTTTAAAATGGAAGAATTTACTTATAATGACATTAGTCAACCCAATAGGAATAAACTTTTATATCAAGTTCAAGGAGCTGATGGACTAAAAACAGGTTTTACAAAAGAATCAGGGTGGGGAATAGCGGCTACCGCGTTAAGGAATGATAGAAGGATTACAGTTGTTATAAATGGTACAAATAGCTCAAGATCAAGGTTAAATGAGTCATCTAATTTAATAAATTGGGCTTTTAATCAAACTTCGCAACAAACATTAGTTGAAAAAAATCAATTTATTAAAGAAATAGATGTATGGTTGGGTAGTGAGAGTAGTATTAATTTAATTAGTGCACAAAGATTAGTGTCAACATTATCATTTGATCAAATTCAATTAATGAATTCTTCTATTGTATATACAAACCCTATTTCTGCTCCTATAAAAAAAGGTGATGAATTAGGAAAATTAATTATAAATATAGATGGAAAGCCAAAAATAGAAGTACCGCTTATTGCTGAAAAAGATATAAATGAAGTTAATCCTTTATTTAAAATTTTTGCTGCAGCAAAATATTTAATTTTTGGAAGAAGTTTAGATGAAATTAAATAAAGGTTTGTTCATTAGTTTTGAAGGACCTGAGGCAAGTGGAAAATCATCTCAAATATTACTTTTATCAAAATATTTAAAAAAAAGTAAAATTCCTTTTATTATATCTAGAGAACCAGGAGGAACTGATTTTGCAGAAAAATTAAGAAAATTAATTTTAGATAATAAATCTACAATTAATAATTTAGAAGAATTGCTTCTTCTTATGGCAGCTAGATCAAATCATATCAATGAAGTAATTATCCCTAATCTTAAAAAAGGAAAGATTGTCATTTCAGATCGATATGCAGATTCCTCATTTGTTTATCAAGGATATGTAAATAAATTTGGAATTAAAAGAGCTCAAAAACTTCATAAAGAACTTCTAAACAATTTCTTTCCTGACTATACTTTTATTTTTAAAATCAGTCCAAAAGAAATAATCAAAAGATTAAAACAGAGGAAAGTTAAAAACAAATATGATAAATCTAACTTATTATTTCATCAAAAAGTAATTCAAGGATATAAAAAAATATCAAACCCTAAAAGATATATAACGGTAGATGCTTCTTTATCTAAAGATATAATTCACAAAAATATTATTAAAAAATTAAAGTTATAATAAATGGTTGAATTAATAGGTTTTGAAAAAGAATATAACGATCTTCTTAAAAGATACAAATCAAATAATCTTCCAAATTCAATTTTAATTCATGGATTAAGCGGTATAGGTAAAAGAACTTTTCTTAACAAATTAGTTAAAAATATTTTAAATATAGAATTTAAAGATAATAATGTGGATCATCATTTAAATTTATTTAATAATAATACACATCCAAATATAAAAATAATTGAAAAAGAGATTGATAGCAAAACTGGAAAAATAAAATCTAATATAACAATTGATCAAATTAGAAGATTAAAAATATTTTTAAACTCAACATCAATAATGCAAAATTCTTCTAAAATAGTTATCGTTGATTCTGCTGATTATTTAAACATCAGTTCAGCAAATAGTATGCTCAAGATTTTAGAAGAATCAAATGAAAGTACCTATATCTTTTTAATATCAAATCAAATTTCATTACTTTTGCCAACAATCAGATCAAGATGTTTGAAAATTAAATTTAATACTCATAATTTAACTAATTTTACTAATATCATTAAAAATAATATCGATGAAATATCTAATGAAGAGATAAATTTTTACTTTGAATTAACATATGGCTCACCAGGAACTGCTATTCTTTATTACAATAATGATTTCTTGGATATTTTCCAATTATCAATCAAATGTCTTTTATCAAATAATCTAGATGATGATAAAATAAATTTATCAAATATATTATCAAAACTTACTAATGATGAATTTAATAATTATTTATCAATGCTTAAATTTATTCTAATTGTTGCTAATAAGCTTAAAGTAAACAGAGATGATAAAAGCTTGGTTAATATGCCAAATTATGTAGAGTTAGAGTCTTTATCAGCAAATCTTACCCAAAAAAATCTTATTGATAGATTTAATTATTTAACTAATAACCAAAAAGAATTATTTAGTTTAAATCTTGATAAGAAAATATTTATATTAAATTTTTTAACTCAATAAAATGAATTTTTATATAACTACACCAATTTACTACACTAATGATATTCCTCATATAGGTCATGCCTATACAAGTATAGCTTGTGATATTATTGCACGATATAATAAATTATTAGGAAACAATGTATTTTTTTTGACAGGTACAGATGAGCATGGACAAAAAGTAGAAAAAGCTGCTATTAATTCAAACTTAAAACCTAAAGAATTTGTCGATAAACTTTCAGTTAATTTTATCAATTTAATACCTTTTTTAGGATGTGAAATAGATGATTTCATAAGAACCACTGAAGATAGACATATTAAAGCATCACAAGAACTGTGGAAGCAATTAGAAAAAAATAATCAAATATATCTTTCAAATTATGAAGGTTGGTACTCAGTTAGAGATGAAGCATTTTATTTGGAAAATGAATTAAAAAAGATTGATGGTAAATATGTGACGGATAATGGATCGCCTGTAGAGTGGGTAAAGGAGGAGAGTTATTTTTTTAAACTTTCAGAATGGCAAGATAAGTTAATCGACTATTATGAAAAAAATCCAGAATCAATCTTGCCAAAAACAAGATACAATGAAGTATTAAGTTTCATTAAAGGTGGATTAAAAGATCTGTCTATTTCAAGAACAACTTTTAATTGGGGAGTGCCAGTTCCAAATAATTCTAAGCATGTGATGTATGTTTGGATTGATGCATTATGTAATTACCTAACTGCAATTGGTTATCCAGATACAAATAATAATAATTATAAGAAATTTTGGCCCGCAACACATATTGTTGGGAAAGATATATTAAGATTTCATGCAGTTTATTGGCCAGCTTTTTTAATGGCTGCAGGTATCGAGCCCCCTAAAAGAATATTTGCACATGGATGGTGGACTAATGAAGGACAAAAAATTTCTAAATCACTTGGTAATGTCATTGATCCTTACGAAATTATTAATGAATATGGGTTGGATCAAATTAGGTTTTTTTTATTTAGAGAAGTACCATTTGGAAATGATGGAGATTTTTCAAAAAAAGCAATCGCAAATAGAATTAACGCAGATTTATCGAATAATTTTGGTAATTTAGTACAAAGGATTTCATCATTTGCTGTAAAAAATAATGATTCTATACTAAAGCCAACAGAAAATTTAACTAATGATGATCAGGATTTAATTAAAATTCTTCAAAATAAATTTGATGAATATTGTAAATTTATGAACAATCAACAAATTGATAGAGCAATCAAGTCTGTCTTAGAATTAATATCTGCTGGTAACGCATATGTTGACACTCAAGCACCATGGACATTGAAAAAAACAAATAAAATTAGAATGGAAGAAGTTTTATATATTATTACAAATATAATTATTAAATCAGCTATAATGCTCTATCCAATAATACCAACTAGTTCAAAAAAAATACTTAATATTTTTAATTATAATATGGACAATAATAAATTTGAGAATTTAACTCAACTAATCAATCAAAATATAAAAATAAATAATCCAGAACCAATATTTCCAAGAATATTGAATGATTGACTCACATTGTCACCTCAATTTTAATGAATTAGCAGAAAATTTTCATAATATTATTAATAATTCAAAACTAAATAATATAACTTCAATATTATCAATAAATACTGATCCTGAAGACTTTGAAGACCATCTTAATTTAATAAAAAACTATAACTCTGTTTATCTTTCATATGGTCTTCATCCTGATAAGGTTGATACATTTAATCAAATTCAATTACAAAATTTTGATATTGCTTGTAAAAATGAAAAAGTTATAGGAATAGGAGAGACAGGTATTGATTTATATCATAGCCAAAACCACCTCAAAGAACAAACACAAGTATTTGAAACCCATATTGAAGCATCAATAAAACATTCATTACCATTAATCATACATCAGAGAAATTCTGAAAAAGAAATTGTAGATATTTTAAAAAATTATAAATCAAATAATTTAAAACTAATTTTTCACTGTTTTACAGGCTCAAAACAACTTCTAAATTTTTGTCTAGAGAATAACTACTACATTTCTATTTCTGGAATAATAACATTTAAAAATGCATCAAATTTAAGAGATATAATTAAGGACGCTCCTTTAGATTCTATACTTATAGAAACTGATAGTCCTTTTTTAGCACCCGAGCCAATGAGAGGTAAAGTAAATGAGCCATCTTTTGTAAAATACACAGCTGAATATCTGGCAAAATTTTTTAAATTATCCTTAGAAGAATTTGAAAAAATCACTGATAATAATTTTTTTAATTTGTTTACAAAAGCTAAAAGAGATAATTATCTATAATGAAAATAACAATTTTAGGCTGTGGAGGATCTTTCGGATCGCCTTTAGCATGGAATAGACATGGTAATATTGATCTTAATAATAAAAGAAATTTTAGAACCAGGTCATCGGTACTTATTGAATATAAAAATACAAATATTCTAATTGATACTAGTCCAGACCTTAGACAGCAACTTTATAATGCTAAATGTACTAATATTGATGCAGTTCTTTATACTCATATTCATTCTGATCATACTTCAGGAGTTCCAGATATGAGAGCTATGTCTTTAATAAATAAAAAAATTATACCTGCATATATGCCAAAGGAAATGATTCCTGAGATGGAGACAAGTTATAAATATATTTTTAAAGGAGAAAAAGATTATTTGCCATTTATGGAAATTAAAGAATTTGATACTAATATAAATTTTAAGAATGTAAATATTGAAACATTTAAACATAATCATGGGTCAATTGATGTTCAAACATTCAAGATTGGAAATTTTGCTTATTCTACAGATTTAAAAAAATTTTATGATAAAGATATTGATAAATTAAAAAATCTAGATTTATGGATTGTTGGTTTGTTAAGAGAAGATACTCATCCCGCTCATGCTGGATTTGATCAAATAATGGATTTCATTTCATATATTAAACCAAAACAAACTATTTTTACTCATATGACAGCTTTACTAGATGAAAAAGAATTAATAACAAAGTGCCCACCAAATGTTAAACCTGGATATGATGGTATGATTATTGACTTATGAAGCCAGTATCTATTGGTTTCATAGGAATTGGTAATGTTGGATCAAATCTTGCAAATAATTTATTAAAATCAAATAATAATGTATTTGTGTATGATAAAAATAATCAATCTTATTCAAGATTAAAAAATTTAAAAAATGAGCCTTGTAAAAATTTAAAAGAATTAACTGAAAAGAGTGATATTATAATTACATGTTTACCTTCACCAAAGGCTGTAAGCAAAGTTTTAAAAAACATATTAAAATATTTAACTAAAAAACATACCTGGATTGAGATGAGCACTACAGATAAAAATGATATGATTAGTTTATCAAAAAAAGTAAGTTCTAAAGGTGGTAGAGTATTAGAATGCCCAATTACTGGAGGGGAGCATAGAGCTAAATCAGGCAATATATCTATTTTAGCTGCTGGAAAAAAATCAACTTTCAAAAAATGCTTCCCAATATTATCATTGCTTGGTCATGAAATTTTATACTGTGGAAAAATTGGAAATGCCTCAATATTAAAAGTAATTACAAATTATTTAGCATCATTACATTTAGTGGGTATCGGTGAAGCACTGAGTGTTGCAAAAAAAAATAAAATTGATTTAGGTTTAACGTACAAAGCTATAAAAATAAGCTCTGGAAATAGTTTTGTTAATGAAACTGAAACACAAGTCATACTTGGAGGCAGTTATGATGTTGGATTTACAATGGATCTAGTCAATAAAGATATAAATCTTTTTAATAGACTTGGAAAAAATATGAAATTAGAACTAGGGAATTATCTAAGTAAAAAATTTAAACTTGGTATGAAAATTTTAGGTAAAAGGTCATTTAGCACTAGTATTACTAAATTAATTGAAAAAGATGCTAAAATTAAATTAAGAGCAAAAAATTTCCCAAAACAATTAATTGATAAACAAAAAAAACAAAAAGGTGTAGAAGTATAATATGTCAGAAAAAAAATTACTACCTGCTGATTTAGATCCAAGAAATCCAAGTTTTGCTTACAAAAATAAATATAATGAACATGTAGAAAATACTGATCAATTTAATAATTATATAAAGTCTACTGAAGTTAAAAAAGTTTTTTCGGGAATGTTATGGGGAGAAGGGCCAGCTTATATTCCTCATTTAGATACATTAGTCTGGAGCGATATACCAAATAACAGAATGTTAAAGTTAACAAATGGTTTAGTATCTGAATATAAAAATCCCTCAAATTATTGTAATGGAAATACTATTGATAAAGAAGAGAATGTAATTTCTTGTTCACATGGAGGGAGATGTATTTATAAAACTAATGATAATTTAGAAGTGGAAGTTTTAGTTGATAGTTATAATGGTAAGAAGCTTAACTCTCCAAACGACTTATTTGTTAAATCGGATGATACAATTTGGTTTACAGATCCACCTTACGGTATTTTATCAGATTATGAGGGATATCCTGGCGAACAAGAATATGGTGGTTGTAATGTGTTTTCTTTTGACCCAAAATTAAATACTTTAAAAGTTATGATTGACGACCTTGATAGACCCAATGGTATTGCTATATCTCCAGATGAAAAAAAATTATATGTTGCTGATACTGGAGAAAATATCAAACATTTGTATGTTTATGATGTGATTGATGGAGCACCCATAAATAGAAAATTAATTTATGATTTTAAACCCTTTTTCTCCGATGGGTTCAGATGTGATAAAGATGGTAATGTATGGACAAGTGCTGGAAAAGCAATTAAATGTTTTAATCCTCAGAATGAATTAATTGGGCAAATTATAATACCTGAATTAGTATCAAATTTAGAATTTGGAGGAGTGGAAGGAAATATTTTGTACATAACAGCCACAACTAGTTTATATTCCATTGAATTAAATCAACAAGGCGCCAGATTTTATGAATAAACCTTTATCTTCAGGAAAATGTGAACCATGCAATGGGAACACTCCTAAATTAGATTATCAAGAAATTAGTAAATTTTTATCTGAACTTAATGAATGGTCAGTCAATGACAATCAAGAAATGATTTTCAAAAAATTTAAATTTAGTAATTTTAAAAAAGCTATATCATTTGCAAATGAAGTAGGAGAAGTAGCAGAAAAAGAAGGTCATCATCCCGATATTTCAATAGGATGGGGTTATTGTTTAGTTATGGTCCATACTCACGCAATAGAGGGATTATCAGTTAATGATTTTATATTAGCTTCCAAAATTGATTTAATTAAAAGTTAATTAAATGAAAAAAAAAATTTTTATTTGCGGTATCAGTACTGAATGTTGCTCTTATTCAACATTAATACAAAATAAAAAAGATTTTGAAGTTTTAAGTGGAAAAAAACTTTTAAAATATATAAATTTTCCATATTCCAAACATAATAATATAACATTTATACCAAATAAATTTTATAGAAGTTTACCTGGCGGGCCTGTAGATAAAAAATTTTTTATAAAAACAATTAACAATATTACAAATGATTTAATAAAATCAAAACCTATTGATGGTATTTTGCTAATCATGCATGGTGCTATGTATGTCAAAGGTATTAGTGATCCCGAAGGTTTTTTTATTAAAAAAATTCGCTCTAAAGTATCTAAAAACTGTAAAATATCATTATCTTATGATCTTCACGGTCAGATGACTGATTCAATTATAAAAAATATCGATTATTTTGCAGCATATAAAACAGCCCCACATATTGACGTTAAGCAAACTTATTCAAGGTCATTGAAAATGTTAACAGATGGAATATTAAAAAATAAAAAAAATCATATTATTTGGGAAAAAATTCCAGTTTTAGTTTCAGGTGAAATGTCATCTACAATAGTTGAGCCATGTAAAAAAATTTATAAAAATCTTAATATTTTTAATAAACTGAATGGGATTAATGATTGTAATTTACTTATAGGATATGTTTGGGCTGATACTAAGAGGGCAACAGCTTCTGCAATTGTAAATTGTACAGATATTAATATCGGTAAAAGAATTTGTAAGAAAATAGCACTAAGTTATTGGAATAATAGGTTTAATTTAGTTTATGATATGAAATCTTATAAGTTAAATAAGATTTTTCATGTAGTTAATAAAAAAAAATTTACAATTTTAGCTGATAGCGGAGACAATCCAACAGCTGGAGGAGTAGGTAATAGAATTGATGTATTAGAGTACGTATTTAAAAACAAGATAGAGAACACTCTATTTGCAGGAATTTATAATGAAGAAATTTTTAGAGAGTTAAAAAATAAAAAAAACAAAATTGTTATAAAAGATAGTATCTCAAAAAAGAAAATTTCTATTTCAATTGATAAATTTTATCTAAAAAATGATAATGCGATTGTAATCTCAAATAATAATACAGTAATTTTTACTAAATACAGAAAACCTTTTCATTATCTTAGTGATTTTAGGGAATTAAATATAAATTTAAAAAATTATAAAATATTGATTGTAAAATCAGGATATCTTTCACCAGAACTTAAAAAACTAAAAGCAGATAATTTTATGATTTTAACAGATGGATTTGTTACCCAAGATTTTAAAAGAATTAAAAATTTATTTAGGGAAAAACCAATTTATCCTTTTCAAAAAAATTTTAGATACAATATAGCTATTTAATTAAGTACCACAAAAAGTTTCAAATACTTTTTCACTTTCAAGAGGTGGGGTAATATATTTTTTATTTTTTATTTTCTCATAAGGATTTTTTAGTAATTTTTCAAATTCATATAATTGACTGTAATTATTGCTGTACACTTCATTAATTATTTCTTCAATAATATGATTCCTAGGTATAATTTGAGGATTAACATTTTTAAATTTTCTTATTTTATTATTTTTATATTTTTCTTCCCAATTTTTAAAAATCTTTTTATCAAGAGTATTATTTTCTAAATCTAAAAATGTATTTGTATAATCAAGTTTGTAAATATGCATTAAATCTAAAAATTCTTTAACAATTTCTTCGTTATTATTATTAGTATCTAAATTTAATTTCATAGACATCATTATTAACCAAGATTGGTCAAACAATTTTTTATATTTATTTAATATATCTTCGATTTTTTTAATTGCTGTTTTTTCATTTGAATCAATTAAATGAAGAAAAGTTTCAGCAAATCTTGCTAAATTCCACAACGTTATTTTTGATTGATTTTCAAAAGAATATCTTCCCATTTTATCAATTGAGCTAAAAACTTTTTTTGGATTATATTCATCCAAATATGCTGCTGGACCATAATCTATAGTTTCACCAGATAAAGACATATTATCGGTATTCATAACACCATGAATAAAGCCAACCCTCATCCAATCTACGACTAACTTAATTTGTAAATCACAGATTGTCTCATAAAATTTTAAATATTTATCATTATTATTATCTATATCAGGATAAAGCCTTGATATTGTATAAGATATAAAGTTTTGAAATTCCTCTCTATTTTTTAAAAGGCTTCCAAATTGAAAAGTTCCTACTCTAATATGCGAATTCGCAACTCTAATTAAAATTGCACCAGGCTCTAATCTATCACGCAATACATTTTCACCTGTAGTAATAACTGCTAGTGCTCTGGTTGATGATATGCCAAGATTATGCATAGCTTCACTCAATATGTATTCCCTTATCATTGGGCCTAATGCAGCCTTTCCGTCTCCATTTCTAGAGTAGGGTGTTTGTCCTGACCCTTTTAACTGTATATCTACTCTTTGATTATTATTTGTAATATGTTCACCAATAATTACAGCTCTACCATCGCCTAAAATTGTAAAATTTCCAAATTGATGTCCAGCATAAGCTTGAGAAAAGTAATTTTTATTTAATTTATTTTTTCCCAAAAGAATATTACACTTTTCATCATCATCATATTTACTAAAATCTAAATTTAAGTCCCTTGCAAGATCATTATTAAACAAAACTAATTTTTTATTACTAAAATTTTCAGGATTAACTTTACTATAAAAAATACTAGGTAGTTTCGTATAACTATCTTGAAAATTCCAAACCATATTGAATAAATATATATAAATTTTTTAAATTTAACATCTACAACTTTAGTATATAAGTATTAAGTCAGTAATGAATACCATAATTGATATAATTAATCAGTCAAAACATCCAATAGATAGCGATGAATATATACAATATTGCAATGATGAAATTAAAAAAAATTCTATACTAATGTTAAATGATTTTTTAACAAATGACTGCTTAAGTGAATTAATTACTGAAGCACATGGATTACAAGATCAAGCTTTCTATTGTTCTCAAAATCATACTATCTTACTTAATAAACAAGATAAATTAAGTGACTTGAATGATCCTTTAAATAGAGAGGTCGTTAGTGATAAAGGTTGTGTCCCTCATGATCTGTTAAATCAGCAATCAAAATTAAATATTTTATATCAATCAAATATTTTTAAAAATTTTTTAAAAGGTGTCTTAAATTTAAAAGATATTTATCCATACAGTGATACCTTATCTTCCATAAATTATAATTATTATCAAAAATCACAACAGCTAGGATGGCATTTTGATAATGCATCATTTGCTATCACTTTAATGATACAATCTTCAGATAAAGGTGGTGAATTTGAATATGTTAGTAGAGGTAGAAATTTTTCTGAAAACTATATCGATAAATCATATATTAAAGATATTTTAGATAGAAAAATTTTACCACAAAAAGCAGATGTTGATGCCGGTACTCTTATATTATTTTATGGTAGAAATTATTTGCATCGTGTAACACCAGTAGAGTCTGAAAAACCAAGAATATTAGTAACACTTAATTATAATGAAGAAGAGGGCACAATGCTTTCAGAAAATGCAAGATTAACATTTTTTGGTAGAATTAATTAATTATGATTAAAGAAAAATAATTGTTTTCCATTTACTCGATAATTATTAATCAATTTTTTTGCTTCTTCTGACGTAATCCAATCAATATATTTTTTAGCCTCTTCAATATTTAAATTATTATTTATCTTATTGCTTACTAAAATTATTCCATATTGATTAAATAATGGTGGTAAATTTTCACAGACAATTTGTAGATTTTCTTTTTTATTAAAAGCTATCCAAGTGCTACGATCACTAAGAGTGTACGCATTCTTTTGATTAGCTATTAATAATGTTGATCCCATTCCCTGACCAACACTGAGATACCAATTTTCTTTAAATGGTATTTTTATATTTGATAGTTCCCAAAGCTCTTTTTCCTTTTTGTGTGTTCCACTCTCATCACCTCTTGATACAAATAACAATTTTGATTTTTTTATTTCTATCATTTTATTTTCAATTGAAGAGCATGTTTTGTTATCTTTTTTTGGTCCTATCAAGACAAAATCATTATACATCAAATCATATCTTAGGGTGCCATATCCCTTATTCATAAATTCTAGCTCTGATTTTTTATGATGAACTAATAAAATTTCTACATTTCCATCCATTGCAACTTTAATTGCTTGACCTGTTCCAAGAGATAATGCTCTGACTTTTATTTTATATTTTTTTTCAAATTCTTTGTTAATATATTCTAATAAACCCGTATCGTGTGTAGAAGTTGTGCTTGCTATGGTTATATTTTTATCATTAGCTAGAGCATTCTTAATCAAGAATATTAAAATAAATATAAGTAAAACTCTAATCATAAAACTTGATACATCTTATAGTACTTACTAAATATATTTATATATTTTGAAAGGATAGTTATGAAAATTATTAAAGTTTTAGAAAAAACTGAATTAGTAATAGTCGATTTAGAGGTAAATTTAGGTAAAGAAAAAAGAAATGGTTTAACATTATGTGTTAAATATAATGGTGATTATTATCCATTAAATACTGCACATGATGGAAGGCCAATTTTAATGAATAAAGATAATATAATTAAAAATTAAAATTCAATTTTTTAATTATAAACATAAAAATAGCATAAGCTATTGCAGTGCTAATTATTGAAACTATCAGAGAGAAAACAAAGTTTTGTTTAAATTTTAAAAGTATTGGTAAAACAATAAAAAATACTATCGAAGGTACAGTCATAACAATTGTGCTATAAGAGAGATCTATAACTTTTTGATAGTCTTTTGTATCCCAATACAACCAAACAAATGCCAATAGTGAAGTCAGTGGTAAAGAAACAATAATTGCGGCAGTCCAAGTATATTTTTTAGCTATTTCTGAAACAGCAACAATTATAATTGCACTGATTAGTGTTTTAAGAATTATGTACATTTTTACTCACAGTGGTTCGAGTTGCTATATAAACACCAAAAGTACAAATTAACAACCCTATAATATCTATTAATAATAACTTCTCACCTAATACAAACCAAGCCATTACAGCTGTAGTTGGAGGTACTAGAAAGAAGAGACTTGATGTTTTAGAAGCTGTTCCATTTTTTATCAAGTACATTAGAATTGCGTAAGCTCCAAAGGATACGATAATGATTTGCCAAGAAATTGATAAAATAAAACGTGTATCAAAATTAATAAATGATATTTCAAAAAAAAGTGAAATTATAAATAAAAATATTCCAGCACTTAATGCTTGATAAAAATTATTAACTGAAAGACTGATTTCATGAGTAAATTTTTTTTGCCAAATAGTAGCAGATGTTGCTCCTAAAAGTGCAACAATAGAAGCAATAACACCTATTGTTGGGATTTCTGTTCCAATATCATAACCTATAACTAATATAGTGCCTAAAAAACCAAAAAATATCCCTATCCATTGCGTAACAGTAACTTTTTCTTTTAAAATAGGTCCACTTAGAATATTTGTTAAAATAGGTTGAAGGCATACAATTAACGCAGATAATGTTGCAGTAAGCCCCATAGAATAAGAAAAAAATACTCCACCTAAATAAAATCCATGAAAAAGAATTCCAGTAATCATAGCTTGAAAGATTAAATTTCGATTTATTCTTATTCTTTCCCTAAAAATAATAGAAAAAAATAAAAAAAATGCACTTACAATACAAAACCTAAAACATAGTGCTGCAAAAGGGCTTGCTGATTGCACAATAAATTGACCACTTATAAAAGCACTACTCCAAAAAAAGATAAATAGATATGAAAGATATAGGTTCATCATAAATAATAATTCTATTCTTTATTTATAAATGTTATGAAAATTTATTCATAGAATAAAATGCTTAGCAATAAAATCAATTTTTTTTGTCCAAATTGTAGTTCTGATAAATATATTGGTAAAACTACTATAGGAAAAAACTATAAAGATGAACCATATAAAAATGTAACCTCTGAAATACAATGCGCTAAGTGTTTTATGGATATTCCATCAATTATTTCAGAAAATATTTCTTCTGATAAGCAAAATGAAATGTCCAAACTTTGGAATGAAATATATAAACCATCACATAAAGAAAATGCTGCACAATGTTCAAAATGTTTTAGGTATTATTGGGAAATAGAAAAATATTTATCTGAAAATAATGTTTCTGCAAAAGACATTTTCTATCAAACTTATAATCCTAAAAAATCAATTGGAGATTTAATTTGTAAGATTTGTGATCCATCATCTTTTAAATAAAATTAATGTTAGCATATATTCTTAATATATCAGGCTGGCTGTTATTACCTTTCATGGATGGTATTGCAAAATATCTATCTTCAGAAATACATTTCATACAAGTTGTTTGGGGTAGATATTTCTTTATGCTTTTAGTTAGTTTTCCACTAGCATTTATATTTTTTAGAAAAGAAATTAGTTTTCCTAAAACAATTTCAGTACAGCTATTTAGAAGTTTTTTTTTATTTTTATCTACCGTTTTTTTCTTTTATGCAATTTCAGTTATAACTTTAGCAGAAGCTTTAACCCTTGCATTTATCTCTCCAATAATAGTGACAATTTTATCAATTTTTTATTTGAAAGAAAAAGTTGGAATACATCGATGGATTGCAGTTTTGATTGGGTTTTTTGGTGTTATGATCATTATAAGACCAGGTTTTATAGAAATTAATTTCGCATCTTTCTCAGCTATTGCAGCAGGAATTTCATACGCTTTTTACATAATTTATACTCGAAAATTATCTTTTACAGATAGTGCTGTTGTTACTTTGCTTTTTACAGGTATCGTAGGTTTTATTTTTATATCTCTTATTGTTCCTTTTTACTGGATAAATTTAGATTTAAGACAATTATTATTACTTATCTCATTAGCTTCAATTGGAACTTTAGGACATTTTTTAATAATTCTTTCTTTAAGACTTGGAGAAGCTTCTAAACTAGCTCCTTTGGGTTATTTTGAGATCTCCACAAATATACTTGTTGGATATGCCTTCTTTGGTGATTTGCCTGATATTTGGATTTATTTAGGATTATCTTTGATTGTTTTTAGCGGTATTTATATTTTTATTAGAGAAAGGAGAGAGATTAAAAAAACTAATTAGTTTTTCTAGTTGTTTGATAAATAAATATTGTAACAGATCCAAGCAGTAGGGCTCCTCCTATAATTGTATTTAGAGGAGGTATTTCATTTATAACAAACCAGACCCAAGCAGTACCTAAAACACTTTCTAATAAAAATATTAGAGCTACTTCATGTGCTGGAGCAAATTTAGGAGAAATTGTTAAAATCATAAATGGAATAGGTAGTATTAATAAGCACATTATAAAAAGAAATAAAATTTGATCATTATTTAAATCAAAGTTAATTCCAAATGGTAGAGCGTAAAGAGCTGATATTAAACATCCTAATAAACATGCAGGTACCAAATCTTTATTTTTAAATAATCTAACAAGAACCATACTAAAACCCATTCCTATTGCTACAATTAGAGCCATAATATCTCCATATAATCCCGTGGTTGTAAAGCTGCCTATTCCAATTATTATCATTGCAAGCATAGCAATTAAAATCACTATCCATGTAAAAAGACTAGGTATTTCTTTAAGTATAAAAACTGAAAATAATGCAGCAAAAATAGGAGCTGATGCAATTAGAACTAATGTATTAGCTACAGCAGTATTTTGAATTGAATATACAAAACAAATATGAGTTATAGCATAGAGAATAGCATAGATTATCCCTGGTACACCAATTAGATAAAATGATTTAAGAAAAGATCTTTTGTAAGTATAAATGAGAAAAATTAATATCGTAATAATTGGTAGAGCGCTTCTATAAAATATTAAACTAAAATCATCTAAATTTACTAATCTAATAAATAAACTATCAGGGCTAAGAATTAAAACCCCAACAAATGATAGTATAAGCCCCTTATTTCTTGTTTTCATAAATATTTGAAAATAAATAGATTATTAATATATCTATCAGTATCGTTCTTTAATTCACACTTGTTTTTATGAAAAAATTACTTTTTTTATGTTTTATTTTTTTATCACTAAATACTCACGCCTTAGGTTCAAATAAATTAATAAACCTCGATGATTTAAAAATACTTTTTGATCTTCAAAAGAATGATTGGAACGAAAATGTTCTTTTTCTCATAAAAAAGAATTCATTTTCTAAAGTAGATAATGACTCAGATGTATTTTATTTAAAATCAATATTTAATGATGGCGAAATAATTACAATGCCAATTTTTTCTAAGGATATTGTTGAAAAAATCATATTTGAATATATTTTTTTAGATCACAATAAAAAAAATTTAAAAATTATAAGCAATCATTTTAGTTCTTTTAAAAATTTTTGTTTTGAATATCTATATAATGATAAGTCTATACGAGTAGTTATTACTAAATGTAATTAATTAAAAACCATTGATGTAGCTTTAAAAATTAAACTATGTCTTTTAGCTAATTCAAATTTATCATTTGAATATCCACCACCTATTACTGTCGCAATAGGAATTGATTTATTTTTAAAAAATTCTAACACTGTAATATCTCTTTTTAATAATCCTTCAGTTGTTATTTTTAAATTTCCTAATTTATCATTCTCATGAATATCAACTCCAGTATCAAAAATTACTAAATCAGGATTAAAATTTTTTATACAACTATTAAGTGTTTGATATAATATTTCTAAATATTCATTATCTTCTAAATTATCATCTAATTCAACATCCATGTCACTTATTGATTTTCTAAATGGAAAATTATTTTTACAATGAATAGAACATGTAAAAATTTTATCATTATCTTTAAGGATTGAGGCTGTACCATCTCCTTGATGCACATCAGTGTCAAAAATTAATATTTTTTTTACTTGATGTGTTCTTATTAAATGTAATGAAGCATAAGCCAAATCGTTAAAAACACAGTATCCTGAACCAAAATCTCTATGACTATGGTGTGTACCACCTGCTAAATGATTTGCTATACCATTCTTAATTGCTTCTTTGCATGTTAATAGAGTTCCATTAACTGCTAAAAAAGAACGATTAGAAAGTGTTTCTGACCATTTAAAACCCAATCTTCTTATTTCTTTATCGGATAATGTACCATTTTTAATTTTTAATACGTAATCTAAATCATGACATATAGAAACCTCATCAACACTTGCTTTTTGAGGGCTTAGAATTTTTGCACGATGATAAAAATCTGAAGTTTTTAATTCATTATATAAATCTGAAAACTTACTGGCAGTAAATTTATGATTTTCAGGCAGAGGAATGTCATAATCTTCGTGTGTTACCCAACTGATTTTTTTCATAAATTTGCCTCTTTTTAACTCAATTTATGCCAAAATTAATTTGTACATAGATTATGTGGCACTAATCTACCAATATATATTTAGTGAGTAAATTTATTCTATCCATAAAGAATTAGTGTCACAACCAATATGGAATTTGTTTTAATATTTGATTTATTAATTATTTGTTTAATTGGTTTTTTTATTGTCAATTTTTATTGAATTAATAATCAATTTAAATAATATTTTAATAATGAAAGATTTTTATGATCTAAATGGCTATTTTTCACCATTAAAAATTTATAATGCAAAAGAGGCAAATTTTTTTAGAAATAAATTAGAAGACTCAGAAAAAAAATTAGGTAAGCTTCATTATATTGTGAAAACTTATACAATAATGAAATGGGTGTATGAAATAGCAACTAATAAAATATTGCTTGATTTTGTCGAAGAAATAATTGGTAAAAATATATTGTTATATAATGCAACTTTTATAATAAAAGAACCAAACACTAAAACACACGTAAGTTGGCATCAAGATCTTACCTATTGGGGATTTGATAACAATGAAAAACAAGTAAGTGCATGGTTAGCTTTATCCAAAGCTAATGATCAAAGTGGTTGTATGCAAATGATTCCAGGTTCCCATAAAAATGGATTTTTTGAACATCATTCAACTGAAGATAAAAATAATGTTTTATCTAGAGGTCAAACTGTAAAAGATATTGATATAAATAAAGCAGTATCATGTCCGTTAGAACCCGGTGAAGTTTCTTTTCATCATGGTCTAACATTACACGCATCTCAACCTAATTTTAGTAATGACAGAAGAATAGGTTTAAATTTTCAATTTATTTCTCCTGATATGAAACAATTAAAAAGTAAAAATGATAGTGCTATTTGTGTAAGAGGGAAAGATACCTTCAATAATTTTAAAACAGATACAGTAGCAAAAGATAATTTTGACCATGAAGCTTATCAACATCTACTAGAACTGAATAACCATTATAATGAAACAATAAGAAAAAATTAATATTTATTTATTAGAATCTGAAATAATAGATTTAAAAATTAAATTCTTTTTAATCAAATCATATGAATGTTTTATCTGGAATTAGTATTGGATTTATTGGTTACACAATATTTGTCATTTTAGATACAATAATTAAAAAATACCTAGTTAATGAATATTCTGTTTTTCAAATAAATTTTTATATTTGTCTTTTTAGTTTTATACCAACATTATTAACTCTTTATTTTTTAAACAAATGGAGCTCACTAAAAAATGATATTATTCATATTCAGCTTCTTAGAGGATTATTCGGATTAATATCTGGAGCTTTAGTAGTCTATTCTTTTAGAAAACATTCGTTCAATGAAATCTATCCAATTTTATTTAGTGCACCATTAATTATAACAATGTTATCACATTTTTTTTTAGGTGAAAAAGTTGGTATAAGAAGATGGTCTGCTGTAATCGTCGGCTTTTTAGGTGTGTTAATTGTAAGTAGACCTGGCACTGTTCATTTTTCATTAAGTTTGTTTGGTTTAATTTTTTCAGCATTTTTAATGGCAATTAACATTACTTTAGTTAGAAAATATTCAAATAATCAATCATCGATTGCTTTTACTTTTTATGCTTTTTTATCTGCAACTGTTCTAAATGGATTAATTTCTATCAATAATCACGTAACTTTATCATTTAATGATTTAATGATACTGATTTTTTGTGGAATAATTTGTGGCATAGGAGGTAATTGTTTAACAATTGCCTCTAAGTTTTTAGAGTCCAGTATTTTTGCTCCAATACAATATTCACAAATTTTTTCAGGAGCTATACTTAGTTATTTATTCTTTGTCGAAATACCTGATATTTTTGAAATTATAGGATCGATAATTATTGTCTCTAGTGGAATTTATATAATAATTAGAGAAACAAATATAGGTATTAGGCCATATATTAAAAAAGATTCAAGATTTCGTGATCAATTTAATAGAGGTCATTGAATATAATAGCTGGAAATTCCAGCTATTAATTTATTTTTTCCATGGTCCAAAATCTTTTTGATCAGAAGTAAATTCGTATGAGATAAATTCATCATCACTAACTATCCACCCATCATGCCCTGGTGCTAAATAATATGCATCACCTGCTTTAAAATAATCTTCAGAACCATCATCGTGTTTTACTCTCATTTCACCTTGAACAACAACACCAACATGACCAGCTTGACAACTTTCAGTTCCTACAATTGGTTTTATGCATGAACTCCAACTCCATCCAGGTTGTAAAGTTGTCTTACTCATAGTAACATTTCCAAGAGTAACTGTTGATGAATGAGCTTTATTTGGTGTTTTAATTTCACCTTCAGAAAAAGATTTTCTCATTACATTAGACATTCAAAACCTCCTACTTTGTGTTATTAACAAATTATTAAACTATTTTAAATATTATGAAATTAACAATTAATAACAATAATCCAATTACATTACTTATTTTATCCTCAATAGCTATGCCTATTGCATTTAGTACTTGGATGGTTTTATTAAATAATTTCTCAATTGAAAGAGCAAGTTTTACTGGAGTCGAAATTGGAATACTTCAAAGTATCAGAGAGATACCTGGCTTCCTAGCATTTACTATTATTTTTTTACTGTTCTATTTTAAAGAACAATATTTTGCTATTTTTTCTTTAGCCTTAACTGGTTTTGGTGTTGCAATTACAGGTTTCTTACCAACTGTTTATGGTTTGTATTTTACAACAATTATTATGAGTACTGGCTTTCATTATTGTGAAACAGCCAAAAATTCTTTGAGTTTACAATGGCTTTCAAAAGAGGAAGCTCCACCAGTTCTAGGAAAATTATTAGCTGTTAGCTCAATTACGTCCTTATTTTTGTATTGTATTATTTGGAGTTTATTAGAAATCTTTAATTTAGATTATAAGTTCATATTTTTAATTGCAGGATTAATTTGTATTTTTATTTCTTTTTACTTGTTTATTTCTTTTCCTTTTTTTGAAATCAGAAATAAGCAACATAAAAAAATAATTCTAAAAAAAGAATATTCTCTTTACTATATCTTAATTTTTTTATCAGGTGCTAGAAGACAAATTTTTGTAGTTTTTGCAGCTTTTTTAATGGTAGAAAAATTTGGATATTCAGCATCGCAAGTTACTTTACTATTTTTAGTTAATTATATTTTTAATTGGTTTTTTGCAGAACGTATTGGAAAGTTAATAAATATATTTGGTGAGAAGAAATGTCTAATATTTGAATATATTGGACTCGTAATTGTTTTTACATCTTATGCATTCGTGACTAATGCTTATGTTGCAGCAGGTTTATATATTATTGATCATATGTTTTTTGCCTTAGCTATTGCAATTAATACATATTTTCAAAAAATTGCTGACCCAAAAGATATTGCAAGTACTGCAGGTGTTTCATTTACTATCAATCACATAGCCGCAGTATTTATCCCAGTAATTTTAGGATTTGTTTGGATTAATTCTCACTCAATAGTTTTTTTAATTGGTTCTTTTTTTGCTCTTCTATCTTTAATCGCTTCATTCTTTATACCTAATAATTTATCAAAAATTATTTTAGATCAAAGTAATTTAAAAAATGTAAGAGTATAATTTACTCACCTATATAACTAAGAATTATTTTTCTTTTGTATTTACTGTACCTGTGTTCAATTAGATATATTCCCTGCCACACCCCTAATTTCATTTCTTTATTGTTTATAGGAATTGTTAATGAAGTTTGAGTAAGCATAGATTTTATGTGAGCAGGCATATCATCATCTCCTTCATAACCGTGTTTATATAATGAAGCATCTTCAGGAACTATTCTTTGAAAAAAAGAATTAATATCATCTAATACATCAGGGCTAGCATTTTCCATTATTGTTAATGAAGCAGAAGTGTGTTGTAAAAATAAATTTAGCTGACCTTTAATTATATTATTTTTTAGAATCCAATCATGAACATTATTTGTAATTTCATACATTCCCTGTCCATTATTAGAAATTATCAATTCATCTTGTAGATTTAACATTTTCTAATCTTAAAATGAAGTCGTGGCACCTACAAGGAGAATTATAATGAAAATTAATGTTATGAAAAAAAGAACTATTCTTTTGATAAGTGCCACAATTTTAAAAATATAATCAAATTTTGTTTTAATAGAGATATAAATAAGGAAAAATTGTGTTATTATTATCTTAATTCTTTTTAGCTAGGAATATTATTTGTTAAACAATAATCAATTTGCAATTTTTTTAATTATTATATCAATTATTTTTGGTACTCTTATGGGTACATTTATAAAATTAGCTCAAGAAGAATTAAATGTATTTACAACTGGTTTTTTACGTTTTTTCTTTGGATTCTTAATTATCACCCCTTACATTCTAAAAACAAAATTTGAAGTATTTAGAACAAAAAATTTAAAAATTCATATTTTACGGTCAGCACTAAATTTACCTGCAATGCTACTTGGTTTTGCAGCTTTAGCTATGCTTCCATTAGAGAAAATGACAGCCATTCATTTTATAGTTCCTATCATTGTTACAATCTTAGCTGTGATATTTTTAAAAGAAAAAATTTATTTATATAGGTCAATTGCATTAGTGATGGGTTTTCTAGGAATGTTAATAATATTGAGACCCGGTATTATTGATATTTCTATTGGAATATATATGGCGCTTATTTCATCGCTAATTTGGTCAGTAGTTATAATTTTAACTAAAAAAGTATCTAAGGATGATAGTGCTATAACAATATTATCACACCAGTATGTTTATATGAGTCTTTTTTCATTTCCATTAGTTATATATTTTTGGGATCAGCCAAGCTTAAAAACAATTATTTTTATATTATGTGCTGCAATGTCAGGAACTATATTACATATTGCATTAAATCATGCATATAAATTAGTTGATGTAACTATGACTCAACCTTATTCATTTTTAGGATTAGTAGTTTCATCAATAATTGGATATTTTGTCTTTAGTGATAAACCTGATTTTTATACCTGGTTAGGTGCTTCTGTAATTTTTTGTGGTGTGCTTCTAATTTCTTACAGAGAACTTCAATTAAATAAAGAAATTACAAGAAAGAGATTAAATATTAATTCATAATATTAATATTTAACATCGTTAGATTATGTGTATTATTATCAAATGCAAAATAATTACTTTTATAAATGGATAGATAGTAATAAAGATGATGAAATAAATAGTTTCAAAGAATGTATCGATTCATATATTTATTTTAAGAAAGATGCTTTTTATAAAACTAACAAATTAATTAAAAAAAAACCAGAATTTAATGCTCCAAAATTATTAAAAATAGTTTTATTGCTTTTTTCTAGGGATGTACAAAAAATTTCATTAGCTAGAGAAACATTCAAATCAATTTCCACTGATGAAGTAAATGATTATTTTCATCAATATTTAGAGATAGTAAATCTCTGGATTAAAAATGATTTAAAAAATTTATTAAATAAATTGGAATTAATTATAAAAAATAATCCCAAGGATATTTTTGCAATCAGATTATTTCATTTTAATAATATTTTCTTGGGTATTGATAGTAAATTTTTAAATAAACATGAAGAAATACTATGTAAGTGGTCTGAAAATGATCAGCATTATAATTTACTTTTAGGGATGACTAGCTATGCTTTTGAAGAAAATAATATAATTGATAAAGCTAAACTTTTAGCCTTAAATTCACTAAAACAATCATCAAATGATTTGTGGAGTTGGCATGCCCTTTTGCATGTACACGATAATGAGAATAGCAACTCAATTAATAACAATGATAATTTTAATAATATTAATTGGTCAATTTATGGGCCAATAAAAAGACATATATGGTGGCACCAATCATTAATATTATTCTACAATCAAGAATATGAGAAAAGTTTAAAACTATTTGATAATTATTTCTCTTCTTCAGAAATTTTTTATTTAGATTTTTGTAATGCTTGTTCTTTTTTATTAAGACTTCATTACAAAGGAGTGGATGTTAAAGAAAGAATGGATAAATTAAAAGATTATGCTGAATATTTTAAAAATCAACACATACTTCCATTCATTGATTATCATCTTATTTTTTATTACTTATACTACAATGAACAAGATTATTTTCAGCAACTTGAAGAGAGAATGGAAGAAAATTATTTAGAAAATTCTTTTAAAGAAAATTATATTAATTACTTAAAGCCAATCATTCACAGTATGAAAACAAATGAATTATTAAACGAAAATATAATTAAATCACAATTTAAATACCTTGGAGGTAGTTTTGCTCAACGAGAACTTATTTTTTTAAGTTTAATCCAAAATACAAAATATGAAAAAAATAAATCAGATTTAATATCAGAATATAATGATTATAAATCAGTATCTAAATTATATGTATAACTCTAAATTGTTGGAAGAAAAATTTATAAAAAATTCAAATAATAATTTTACCTTATTAAAAGATAATCTTTTTTTTCGAAATATAACTTTTCAAAATTTTCAAATTTTAAAGATGATATCATTTTTGGTAAGAGACAAAAATTGGAATAACTATGATCCTAAAATTCTAAATTATGAAGAGAACTTTGATACATCCTTAGAATATATATTCGATTTAGAATATGGTATAGATGAAATTCTTAAAACAAGAAATGTTATATTATTTTCTGATAATTCTATCACTCTATCCTCTGAAGGAGAATTTTTAACTGATTTTTGGACTAATAGAATAGGTTTTAATTTATTAATTCCATTACAAAATCATGTTGGTTCAAACATCATTGTAACAAAAGGGAACGATTTGAAAGAGGAAAAAAAATTTCCAGAAAATATAAAACCTGACCAACCATTTTTTAAATTTAAAAACCTTGCTTATACTTTAGATGATAGTTTGTTGGTTAATATTAATTTTAAGGGTATTTTATTTGAAATGGAGGATCAAAGAAACTGGGGTGATGCTTCTTACAAAATATATAGTGGTTCTTTATTAAATCCTTTTCCATATCTAGAAAAAGGGGGGTCTAATTTCTCTCAAACTGTTAAAATAGATATAGTAAATAAAAAACAAATATCTTTTCCGTCTAAGAATATTGTAAAAATTGATCATACCACTCCTTATAAATTTCCTAAAATTGGTATAAAAATTGATTCTTTAATTATTCCTGATGATAATTTAATAAATAACTTTGATTATTATTACTATCTTATTGATTTTACTGAAGATTTTATAAATGTAATTTCAAGATCTCAGAACAAAGTATTCCTTGTAGCTTTGGTTGATCATACTAATGATCCTGATGATGAGTTAAAAAAAATTTACAATTTTGTAACTGAAAATACTATTAATTTAGATAAAATTTTAATTTGTCCAAAAATATATTTGAATAGTTTTCAACCAGCTGGTGAATGGCCTAAAGCTCCGGAATTAAATGAATACTATAAAATTGCGAAAAAGATATTTTCTAATAGTGAAATTGTTTCTGGAATGGTCACTAATTTTACAGAATTAAATAGAAAAAGACCAAAAATGTTTTATGATTTGGTTAGTTTTTCCTTCACTCCAATTGTTCATGATTCTAGTGATTTTGGTGTATTAAATACACCTGAAACTATACCTTATATCCTTAAAACACTAAAAAATTTTTCTAATAGTACCAATGTTCATATTGGTCCAATTTCTATTGGTATGCATTTCAATCCGTATGGTGAAAGTCTTGTAAGTAATAAAAACAAAATAAGATTAGAAATGGCTGATAGCGATCCAAGGCATGATCAATTATTTTCACTAACTTGGACACTGGCAATTTTTATTCAATCAATAAATAAAGAATCAAAATTTTTTACTTTTAATTCTATTTATGGGCATCATGGAATATTAAATAAAGATAATACCAAAAGACCATTGTATCATTTAAATAATTTTCTTATTTCATTAACAAATTCAGAAATTTTTAAATTTAATCCAGTTAACGAAGTTTATGGATTAAAAATTGTACTAAATGATAAAAAGTATTATTTATTTGTTAATTCCTCAAAACAAAAAAAGGAAATTATTATTCCTGAAATAAATTTTAGTAATCAATATAAGCTTAATTTAAACAATTATACTGATATTTTTAATAATGATTTTTCTTTTTTTAACTTTAAATATAATACAAGTCCATATACGTTTGAGCCCTTAGAAATTAAATTTATAGAAGATAAATGAAAAAATTAAAAGGAGCGTTAATTGGTTGCGGTTTCTTTGCTGAAAATCATATTTTAGCTTGGAAAGAATTAAAAAATATTGAAATAATATGTGTTTGTGATTTAGATATTAAAAAAGCTAATAAATTTAAATCTAAATTTAACATTTTACATTCTTATTCATCGATAGAGTTAATGTTAAAAAAACATAAAATCGATTTTGTTGATGTTGTAACAACAATGGAGACACATTTAAATATTGGTAAAATTTTATCTAAGTATAAAATTCCAACTTCTATACAAAAACCATTTGCTGAAAATTTATCAAATGCAAAAAAAATTGTTTCTTTATATAAAAAAAACAAAACACCACTTATGGTGCATGAGAATTTTAGATGGCAAAGCCCTCTATTAAAATTAAAAGAAATTATAAATAAGGAGAATTTAACTAAACCTCATTATGCCAAAATATCTTTTAGACATGCCAATCCTGTTGGATATACCAATCAAACATATTTATATGATTTAAAAGAGTATTTGACCTTAGACGTTGGAATCCATTTGTTTGATTTAAGTAGATTTTTTATGGGAGAAGCAAAAAGTATTTATACAGTAAATCAAAATACAAATAATAAATTTAAAGGTGAAACAGATTTTATATCCTTAATAAGAAATAAAAATAAAAGTATTACCATTGTTGATGCATCTATTTCTTCAATAAAAAAACCAGATAGATTTGCTCAAACACTAGTTAATTTAGAATTCTCTAATGGCTCAATTGATTTGGATTACAATTACAAAATTACTATTCACAAAAATAATAAGAAGAAGATTTATGATGGAAAACCAAAGAAATATAAATGGATTTCAAAGCCTTGGGATCAAATTCAGGAAAGTGTAATTAATACTCACAAACATTTCATTGATTCATTAATAAATAATATTGAACACGACACCAGCGGTGAAGATAACATAAAGAGTTTATCATTAGTCTTCAAGTCGTATAAATCTGATAAGCTAAGGAAAGAAGTTAAAATTTAATTATTTATTTAATTTTAAATTGTAAATTTCGATATTTCATCTCTAATTAATTTACTTAAGAGACTGTACCCAAGCACATTCATGTGTAATGGATCTTCTGAATAAAATTTTTCAAATCCAGCATCAAGCATAGGAGAGCAAAGATCAATATAGCGCCATTGACTAAAATTCTCAATTTTGTTTTTAATTCGTTCATTTGCATCTAATATTGTATTTAAATAATTATTCCTGAATACACTTGGTTTTATGGATACAAAAAAACATAACGTATGAGGTAATTTTTCATTAACTTCAGAAGCAAATAATAAAAATTCATTTTCTAAATTTTCAGCACTCATTCCGCTGCCTATATCATTATCACCAGCATAAAAAATCATCTTGTCAGGATTATTTGGAACTACTATTCTGTTAAAATAGGTTCGGCATGATACTAATGTGGAACCACCAAATCCTAAATTTAATAAACTATCAAATGACAAATCAGTTTTTGCATTTTCCCAGTCTCTAAATGTTGAACTTCCAAATAAGACTATTTTGTTATTTTTATATTGATCTGAATGTAATTTAATTTCTAATTCTCTTACGTCTGCTTCAAATTCTTCCTCAATAGGGCTTACTAAGTTTAAGTTACTAACCACATCTTCATAATTAATTTTATTTTTGGAAGCAGATTTTGCTAATTCAATTGCTTCCTCAACATATGTTCTAAAAGTTTTTCTATATTTAGATAAAAAATTTTCTAACTCTTTTTTATTTTTCATATCATTTACAAAATCTTTTATTTTTATTGGTTCTTTAATAACTGCTGAATAAATTGTATCAGAAATTGAATAATCAAAATTTGCTAATGCAATTGGAACAAGAAGAGGCTCTGGTTTTAATTGGTCTGCTAATAAAAATGCACCTGGTTTAAATGGGCCTGGGGAATTTGGAGTTAAATTATCTTCAGTTTCAGATGTACCTTCTGGTGCTATAACTAAAGGTCTGTTTTGATCAAAAATATTTTGAGTTTCGATAAATAATTTACTTTTTCTCTTCTTTTTTTGTTCATGAGTTTCATTTAAATAATCTGACTCTGGTGTATGGACGAAAATATAATCTAAATTCTCATAATAATTATATCTCCAGAATTCTGTATTTCTAGAATATCGAGCAATTCTTTGACCACCATCACCATATTTTGGGAATAAAATTTTTGCACTTATAAAGTGACTATCTATACTAAATTGATGTCCATTAGCTAAACCATTTTCTTCAATGCTTGCCAAATGATTATAAAAAAATATGTTTGTAGGATCGTCAGGTAAATTCTCCATACCTTTAATAATATAAGGTACTTGATCAAAAGCTTTTATAAAATCTGAATTTGTTAATTTTTGTAATGCTTGTTTATTTATTGAAGCATATGAAGTTGATACTCTGTTATATATTTTATTTAGTTGTTTGAAAAATCTATTTTTTCTTTCTATACCACTCAAAGCATCAATCATTAAACTAGCGATAGACTTTTCATCATCATTACCTGTGATAATTAAATCATAAATTGTATCAAATGCTAAAGAATGAGTTAAATGATTTTCTAATAAATGAGGTATTGTATAAAGTTTGGAATTACTTGGTATTGTTGCAGAATTATCATTTAATAAATATTGAAAAAACTCTTTTTCATTTTTAGCTGGATAGGTTGTTAAACCTGTTGAACTTTGAATATAGCGTCCTAATTGCCATAATTGTCTTTTAAAAAATTTGATTGCCAATTCTGGATTGGTTTTGATTAAATTATCAATAAATTCATTTGAGAATTTTAATATCGTTGTATCTCTTGTTGCTTTTAACGAATAGGGTGATTCAATTTCATGTAATCCTGAAGATAAGGACAATGCTACTCCTGGTCTAGCTATTGATCGTGAATTGTTTTCTAATTGGTCATCTTTTAAATTTGTAAAAGAGGCTTCAACCTTACCTTTTAATAAAATATTTATTCCATCAGAATTTTTACCTTCTAATGTTATAAATTCACCAGATGAAAATAATCTAACGTTTGCGTAATGTATTAATTCATCTAAATCGTTATCATCAAGAAAAGCTAAAAATGCTGAATTTTTAATTCTTTTGGTATTTACAATATCTCCACCAGTTTTAACACCATCAGCTAAATTAATGTTTTTGTGTTCAACGGGTTTTTCTAAATTGCGAGATGACCATATTAAATTAATTGATTCAAATAATAAAAAAGAATAAAAAAAACTTGCATAGTCCGGATCTACTTCTTCCAATTCTTTTAACTTTTCTATTTTGATAGAAATATATTCTGAATTACCTTTAATAAATATATCTGACATATATCTACCTGGCGCATTTAAGCCTGAAATACCAAGAGGTGACCCTGCATTCTTTAATGTTGCTAACTTATAAAAAACATTATTATGATATTTTACATATTCAGCCTCACCTTTTAAAAGAATAAAAATTTGATCTGCGATACCATGCTGTTCTGCAATTTTGATGTCTTCATTACTTTTGTGAAATTCTGTGCCAGAATTGATTAAATCTTCAGTATTTTTTTTTGGAGACAAAGAAAAACCTCTATCTACTAGTATTAAAGATATTTTTTCACTTAAATTCATTAATTATCTAACTTAATAAATTTCCCATTTTATTTAAAGAGAAAAATATTATCTTCTTATAATTGACTTAAAAATATTGATAAAAGATAACAGTATTATTTTTAATCTAAATATACTTACAATGGATTGAGCTAAATATGTCAATGCAGCAGCTCTTAAAACGGATTTGCATTGGTACATATTCTCTCTAGGAACAAATCTTTTGAGTATTGGTAAGGCTCTCTTAAAACTTGCATCAAATTCTACAGGAAGAGTAATCAAATGTATTAGCACATTTGTAGATAAACATCCCATTATTATTATCGCAGCAATAAGGGTGATAAATGGACTTTTAGTGAAGGCAAATATTGACGGTAGTCCTATAATTAATAAAAACGAGCCAATTCTTTGAAAGATTATTGTTTTTTCAATTAATGATTGTCTAAGAATAAGTGGTTTGTATTTTTCTTTATCTTGAATTGCATGACCAATTTCGTGTGCAACAACCGCAATGCTTGTAATACTTTTTTTATCAAGTTTATCTGTAGCGATATGTATTTTTTTTTCTTTAGGATTGTAATGATCTAATTGCTGAATAGGATTAATTGATACATTGGTAATTTTTTCTTCTTCAAGGATTTTTTTTCCAAGTTCTCTACCAGTAAAAGGCATATCAGGTAAAATTTTATTATATTTTTTTAAAATATAATTTACCCATAAACTTGGTAGAAACATTACAATAAATGGCAAAAAATAGTAAAATAATTTAATCACAATATAAAAATAGGAATAATATTATTAAAAATCAATTTTATTTAAACTAGTATTATCATCAATAATTAATTATTGCTTAAAAAGTGAAATCTAAATTTGAAAGAATTAATAGACTTCCCCCATATATATTTGGGGAGATAAATTCATTAAAAATGAAACTGAGATCAGAAGGTAGGGATATTATTGATTTTGGCATGGGCAATCCTGATATGCCAACACCTCTTCACATAAGACAGAAATTAAAAGAAGTTGTAGATAAACCAGGTGTTGGACGTTATTCAGTTTCAAAAGGCATTAATGGATTAAGAAAAGCTCAAGCTAAATATTATAAAAAACGATTTAATGTTGATTTAAATCCATCAAGTGAAATTATAGTAACAATTGGTTCAAAGGAAGGTTTAGCAAATTTAGCACAAGCTATAACTTCAAGAGGAGACAGGATATTATGCCCTGATCCATCATACCCTGTTCATCCATATGGTTTTATGATTGCTGGAGCAAAATTAACACCTTTAAGAACATTTTATAATGGACAATTCGATAGAAACAAATTTTTATCAAATATCGTTAATAATTTAAAAAAATATTCTTCAATAAAAGTTATTATTGTTTCTTTTCCTTCTAATCCAACAGCTCAGATAGTTGATTTAGATTTTTATAAAGAATTAGTAAAAATTGCAAAAAAATATCAAGTTTATATTTTATCTGATTTAGCTTATTCTGAAATTTATTTTGGTAAATATCCACCTCCATCAATATTAGAAGTTAATGGAGCTAAGAATATAGCTGTTGAATTTACGACTTTATCTAAAACTTATGCAATGGCAGGATGGAGAATAGGTTTTGCTGTTGGAAACAAAACATTAATTGAAGCATTAACAAAAATTAAATCTTATGTAGACTATGGTGCATTTACTCCTGTGCAAGTAGCAGCCACTGCTGCTTTAAATGGATCTCAAAGATGTGTAGAAGAAATAAGAGAGACTTATAAAAAAAGAAGAAATGTTTTAATAGAATCTTTTGAAAGGGCTGGTTGGGATAAAATTCCAGAGCCTGAAGCATCAATGTTTGTATGGGCTCCTTTACCAAAAAAATATAAAAAAATGGGTTCTATGAAGTTTGCCAAGAATTTAATGATAAATGCCGACGTTGCAGTAGCTCCTGGTTTAGCTTTTGGAAAAGGAGGGGAGGGATTTGTTCGTATTGGTCTAGTAGAAAATACTCAAAGAATAAGACAGGCAGCTAAAAATATTAAAAGATATTTTAATACTTAATATTAAACTGATAAAATCTTAATATAATGCGATAATTTTTCACCTGCATCCCAGGCATCGCTTAGACTTTTACCCAGAACCCAGTCTCCACTTAAAAATATTTTATTATCCTTAGAATTAATCCAATTTTTTTTTGAAATAGTATTATAACTCAATTTTGTTTGCGCATATAACCACCTGTGTGATTTAATAAAACTTAAATTATTCTTTATATCAAATGTTTCTTCAAATATTGATTGAGCATATTTTTCTAGTTTAGTCTTGTCTATATCAATATTGTTTTTTGTATATTCAGAACTCATATTTAATACCCAACAATCATGGGATAATTCATTAAATTTTATATTTTGATTCATAAAGAAACTAATATCTTTATGAAGATTTAATCCGGCTTTAACATTAATGTTATTATTATCTTTATAGCTTAACATTACAGTATGTATTGGGTCATAAGATGGTTCGCTAACAATCTGAGTAAAATCAATCAAATCTTTTAAAAGTTCTTTTGATTGTAAATAAGGTATACAAATTAAAATATAATCAAAATCTTTAAATTCTTCCTTTTCAGAAAATAGCGAGAAGAGATCATTACTATTTTTTGAAATTTTAATTATTTTTGAATTTAAATAACTTTTTACTTTAATATTATCAAAAATAGACTTTGGAATAGAATTCATTCCATTTTGACCAATAATAATTTTTTTTCTGATCTTTTTATTTTTTAAATAATCTGTTGCAAAATCTATTTCTATTACTTGCCCCAAATTATATTTACTTATTACTTCATTTAATTGAACTACAGAATGATTTGTCGATAGATAATGCGCACCATGATCAAAAAGATAATTATCATGCTTTCTAGTAGAGACTCTTCCTCCTGGTCTCCATGATTTATCAAAAATTGTAATATTATGTTCTTGAAGATTATAAGCAAGAGACAAACCAGTCATCCCAGCTCCAATTATTGCAATATTTTTCACATTAATTAATATTAATTATTTGAAAATTTTTTTTGCCTGAAGATTTAATTTTTTTTAAACCAAATTTACTGCATAGATTTTTGTATCTCTGTTTTGCTGGTAAGTTAATTGTTTTAAAATGTATATTATCGTGACCGAACATCATTTTCTGACCATTAATTTCATATAATTTTTTATAAATACTAGATTTTCTTCTGATAACCATAATTTAATAGAAAAAATATATAGTTAAATTTAAAGCTGCAAAGATAAATACTATCGCAATAGCTGCGTATAAATTTCTTTTGTTCATATCTATTTATAATTAAAATTATACTTAAAAGTCAAGATACTAAATTAATTTAACATTAATGATTTTAGGAAATCTAAGTTTTCAATTAATCGTCTTAATTCTTCTGGATCTAGTCCTTTTAAATTTTCTTTAAATAAATTTTGATAGTCTAATGTATCAATACGATCCGTATAAATTTCTTTTAAAGAAATTGTATTTGAATTATCATAATCATAATTCCCAATTAATATTTTTGATAATGCAGGAAATATTAATGATGTAGTTGTATAGGTTGCAAATCCTATTTCTCTGTCTTCGTCTTGTCTTTTGTCAATAAAGGTAAAATAAATAGCTATTCTTGCTGCACGTGTTAATTCTGCTACAGATAATTCATCATCTTGTGATACATCTAAAAATGAAAAAGTTTCATTAATACAATTTGCGGGATTGCTATCATTATTACATGTTTCAATTAATTGAGAATTCATTAAGTTAATAATTTCTCCATAAATAATTTGAAAGACACTAGGGATTGATTCACATTTTTCATAAACAGAATACTCTGATGAATTTAAAAAAGAATAATCTATACCATCCCAACCATCAGGAGCAGTAACTTCAAGTAAATTATCTCCATCTTTTTTTAAAAAATAATAATAACTTCCATCTAATTCTCCCCATTTATAAGCTGACCAATCTTGTACCTTTGATGTTTTGGAAACATTAAAGCCAACATATGTCTCATCAATCCACATACTTGTATTATTTGATATTATAAATACTTGATATTCTGCGTCGCAATCATCACTCCAAATACCTTGCATATCTTTTGGAAAATTATCTTCAAATATTAATTCTGCATTCAGATGAAATGGTAATAATAAAAAAATACTAAAAATCAATTTTACTAAATTATTCTTCATAAGGCATAACTCTTATTACATCTCCGTAAATAATTACAACTTTTTGCCCATTCGGAAGGGCATTATTATCTCCTTGTACAAAAGCCTTTTCTTGATCATTTTGGCAATTAGAAGTGTTATTACCACATTCATCAATATTCACTATATATTGGAAGCCATCATGATTGCCAATTTTAGCTTGAATTACTGAGCCCATAGCGGCTCCTCCAATAGTTCCATATACTATAGCAATATCTTGACACTTAGTACCCAATATTTCTTCTTCTCCACATATTTGAGAAGCTAAAAGACCTCCTATCATTGCTCCAGCAGTTGCTCCAATCCAATCACTTTCACCTTCAATTTTTACTGGAAGAGAGGTTTTAATTGTTCCATATTCAATATTAGTTACTTTTTGTGCATCAGATTTTTTTACTTTATTTGGAGATGTTGTATTACAAGAGATTAGTGCAAAACTAATTATCAGGGGAATTACAAATAATTTTACTAATTTGGTCATTAAATTATAAATTATTATAGTTAAAAATTGTCTAAAATAAGCAATTAATTTTAATAAATCATATAAATTTTCTAATAACTTACTATTTAAATATTGATGAAAAGTGTATTTTTAATTCTTGGAAATCAATTATTCCCTCATAAACACCTAAGAAAATATAAAGACTCAACTATTTTTATGTGTGAAAGTTTTGATCTTTGTACTTTTCAAAAACATCATAAATTAAAACTCATTCTTTTTTTGTCCTCAATGAGATCTTATGCTGATGAACTAAAAAAAAATAAATTTAAAGTTAATTATATTGATTTAAAAAAGGATTTTAAACTTTCCTACGAAAAAAAATTAGAAAATTTTATAAAAAAAAATAAATTCAAAGAATTAATTTCTTTTGAAATTGAAGATAAATTTTTTGAAAAAAAAATAAGCACCTTATGTAAAAAAAATAAGATTAAATTAACTTTTATAAAATCACCCATGTTTTTAAATTCAAGAGATGAATTTAAAAATTATTTAAGTAAAACAAAAAAACCTTTTATGGCAAATTTTTATAAAATTGCCCGTGCAAAAATAGATATTTTGATGGAAAATAATAAGCCCAAAGGTGGAAAATGGAGCTTTGATGAAGATAACAGAAAAAAACTCCCTAAAGATATTAAAATACCAGAAATGATTACTGCAAAAGAAACAAAACATACAAAAGCTTTAAAACAACAAATAAACACAATTTTTAAAAATCACCCAGGCCAAGTTGATAATTTTTGGCTACCTACAACTCATCATGATGCAGTTAAATGGTTAGATTATTTTATTATTAAAAAATTTAATTTATTTGGTGATTACGAAGATGCAGTTGATACTAATAATAACTTTTTATTTCATAGTGTTTTAAGTCCCATGATTAATTTAGGTTTATTGACACCAGATCTAATAATTGAGAGGGTAAGAAAAGTTGAAAATAAAATTAAAATTAATTCTTATGAAGGTTATATCAGGCAAATTATTGGATGGAGAGAATTCATTAGAGGAATTTACCAAAATTATGATCAACAATTAGAAGAAAATAATTTCTTTCAACATAAAAATTCTCTTACTAAAAAATGGTATGATGGTACAACCGGATTAGATCCTTTAGATCACTCAATTAAAAATGCTCAAAAATATGGGTACACACATCATATTGAGAGGTTAATGGTTTTATGTAACATTATGAACTTATGTGAAATTAGACCTAATGAAGTTTATAATTGGTTCATGGAAATGTTTGTAGATAGTTCTGATTGGGTAATGTCACCTAATGTTTATGGAATGGGATTATTTAGCGATGGAGGTATATTTAGTACCAAACCTTATATTTGTGGATCAAGTTATTTTATGAAAATGATGAATTTTAAAAAAGGTAATTGGAATGATATTATGGATGGATTATATTGGCGTTTTATAAATAAAAATAGAAAATTTTTTCAATCTAATCCACGCTTAAATATGATGGTTAATATCTATGATAAAATGAATACAGAGAGGAAAAATCATATAATAAAAAAAGCAAATCAATTTATTCGTGATAATACAAATTAATGGATAAATTCGATGTTGTTGCAGCAATAATAATAAAAGATGATAAATTTTTTATTGCTCAAAGAAATAGAAATAAACATATGGGATTAAGTTGGGAGTTTCCAGGTGGAAAAGTGGAAAAAGGGGAAACTTTTGAAATTGCACTTAAAAGAGAAATAAAAGAAGAACTTAATATAGAAATAAATATTAAAAATAAGTTAGGTGAAGAAAATTATCAAGATGATAAAATAAATGTGAAATTACATTATTTTATATGCTCTCATGCTAATGGTGAATTTATTTTGAGTGAACACGAGAATTCTGCTTGGGTTACAAAAAATGATTTTAAAAATTATAATTTTGCTGAAGGAGATAGTGATATTATAAACTTATTATAAGTCAAATTTTAAAAACCTTTAAAACCTTAATTTTTCTACTTTTTTTTTCAAAAATTTTATTTTCTTTTATTTTAATGATAAAGACCAACATCATTTATGAAAGTTGACAAAGATCAAATATCCGCATGGGGTGTTCATGCCTTCACTGGTTCTGGAGCCATACTTGGTTTTCTTGCCTTAATATCAATATTAAATAATGATCAAGTTGGTAGTTTTTTATGGCTTGGTATGGCTTTACTTGTAGATGGAGTTGATGGAACATTAGCTAGGAAGGTTGGAGTTGAAGAAAAAGCACCAAATCTAGATGGTATTATTTTAGATTCCATTATTGATTATCTAAATTATGTTATTAATCCAGCTTTAATGATTTACTGGTTTCAGATGGTACCATCAGGTTTTGAAATGATTATTCCTGCTCTTATATTTGGAGTTTCTTTGTACACTTTTATTAACGTTAATATGAAAACGGATGATTATTATTTCCAAGGTTTTCCTGCAGTCTGGAATGTTGTGGTTTTATATTTTTTTATATTGAATACAAATGAATGGATAAACCTAATTGTGATAATTATTCTATCAGTATTGACATTCGTTCCATGGAAATTTGTTCATCCACTAAGAGTAAAATCATATAGAAATTTAACGATTTTTTTTACTGTTGTTTGGGCAGCAACAACACTACGATTAGTAACAAAATCAGAAATAAACTTAATTATAAATGATACAATTGTTCTTTTAATATGGTTAATTTGTACGGGCTATTTTATTTATATTTGTTTTCTTAGATCGATAAAAGACTATTAAAAGCGTTAGTAATTCAATATTATTTTGTATATGCAAAAAATGCATATCAAATAAGTATGAAATTCATTTTTAAAAATAAATAAATTTTATTATTAAAATTTCATCGTTCATTTTGAATAATTCAAAACGGAAGTAAACGAAAGTTGAAGGAACGCATGCAAGTTATTAAATCGTTCAATCTGTATTAACAGATCGGAAGTAGGCTAAAGCTGAAGGAACGCGGATCTTATTATTAATTTCCATAGCTAAGCATGAATTATAACGGATAAGAAAGGTTTGTTGTAACTATGGTTAAAAAGTTAGATAATAAAAACATATTCTATTCAAATCTCAAGAGGTTTACTCCTTAATGTTTAATGAAATGTATCAATCTGAGTCAGTTATAAGAAATCATTATAACAATATTAATGATTGGTTAGATCAAATGACTTCAAAAGTTATTCTTGAAAAGAATGCTGAAGCTGAAACTCATTTTAGAAATATTGGAATTACATTTTCTACAAATAACGAAACTGTAAGAGAAAGAATTATTCCATTTGATTTAATTCCAAGGATATTTACTTATACTGAATGGTTAAGATTAGAAAGAGGAGTGATCCAAAGAGCTAAAGCACTTAATGCGTTTCTTGCTGATATTTATAATCAAGGTGAAATAATAAAAGCAAATATAATTCCTAAAGAAATTATTTACAAAAAAAAATCTTTTGAACCTTCAATGTTTGGTTTTTCACCACCAAGAGATATTTATAGTCCTATAATTGGTATTGATTTAGTAAGAACAGGACCCAATGATTATTTTGTTTTAGAAGATAATTGTCGAACACCAAGTGGTGTATCCTACATGCTAGAAAATAGAGAAATAATGATGCGAATGTTTCCTGATTTATTTCATAACAACAGAGTAACACCTATAGATGACTATCCAACAAGACTTTTGCAAACCTTGATGAGTTTAGCTCCTTTCAAATGTGAAAATCCAGAACCAGTATGTGTTTTACTTACACCTGGTCCTTTAAATAGCGCTTATTACGAACATAGTTTTTTATCAGATCAAATGGGTATTGAAATGGTTGAATCAACAGATTTATTTGTCGAAGGAAAATATCTTTATATGAAAACAGTTGATGGTCCAAAGAGAGTAGATGTTATCTATAGAAGAATAGATGATGAATTTTTAGATCCTCTATGTTTTAATCCTAATTCTGTAATTGGTATTCCAGGAATTATGGATGTTTATAGAACTGGTGGTGTAAATATCTGTTCAGCTCCTGGAGCAGGTATTGCTGATGATAAAGCAATTTATATTTATGTACCTTCGATGATTAAATTTTATTTAGGTGAACAACCAATCTTAGATAATGTTAAAACTTGGAATTGTGAAAAAGAACAAGATTTAAAATATGTATTAGATAATATAAATGACCTTGTAATAAAAGAAGTTGATGGATCTGGAGGTTATGGAATGTTAATAGGTCCAAAATCCTCTAAATCTTCTATAGATGAATTTAAAACGAAACTCTCGACAAATCCAAAGGGATATATAGCGCAGCCTTTACTTGATTTGTCATTTTCACCAACACTCATAAAAAATCAAGTTGAGGGAAGAAGAGTAGATTTACGACCATTTTGCTTAATTGGAGAGCAAGCTCAATTAAGTTCTGGCGGCTTAACTAGAGTTGCAATGAATGAGGGTTCGTTTGTTGTAAATTCTAGCCAAGGAGGTGGCGTGAAAGACACATGGGTTTTAGCTGAATGAGAAATAAAAATGTTAAGTAGAACTGCTGAATATCTATATTGGATAAGCCGTTATATGGAAAGAGCAGAAACAACAGCCAGGCTTTTGGATGTTGGTTATAGAATGTCTCTTTTTCCAAATCCAAGTGGTTATAACAATGAATGGGAATCAGTGTTATCTGCTGCTGGCGCAATTGAAGGATATAAAAATAAATATGATACAATTGTACAAAGAAATGTAGAAGATTATTTATTTTTCGATGAAAGTAATCCTTCATCCGTTTATAATTGCATTCTTAATGCACGAAATAACGCATTAGTAGTTAGAACTTCCTTTACTCCTGAGTCTTGGTTAGCAATTAATAAAACTTATCAAGAGATATTAAACTTAAAAGAAAAAAAATTTTCTAAATCTGATTTACCTGATCTTACAGAGTGGACCATAGAGCAAGTAAATTTATTTAGAGGATCTTTAAGTTCTTTACTTAGAAATGATGGTTATAATTTTATTTTTCTTGGTTTATTTATTGAGAGGGCAGATAATTCTGCCAGATTATTAGATGTAAAGTATTTTGTTTTATTACCTAAGCCTCAATATGTTGGTGGTAATATCGATAATATGCAATGGAGCATATTGCTTCGTTCCTTATCTTCTTTCAGAGCTTTTAGATGGGCATACGATGGCAATATTACTGCAACTAAAATTGCTGATTTTTTAGTGTTAAATAATAATTGTCCTAGATCTTTAAGTTTTTGTATTCAAAATATTGTTAAACATTTAACTAACCTAACATGCAGTCCAGAAAAAGTTGGAAGAATTTATAGTAATTTAAAAGATCTAAATACTAAAATTCAAGAAGAAAAAATAGAAACTATTGTTGAATATGGTCTTCATCAATTTGTAACACAATTTATTAGAAAAATATCTAGTGTTGATAACGAAATACATAAGGAGTTTTTTAATTAATATGGAACTAATCATTGAACACACAACTAAATATGAATATAAAAATCCAGTTGCTGGATTAATTCAAACCACTAAATTACATCCTTCAGAATATAATGGTCTTAAAATTTTAGAATGGAATGTCCATAACGACTCAGCCAAAAAATCAAAAATTTATCAGGATGGGGAGGCTAATAATATTCAAAGTTTTACAAATACAAACAGGGTAAAAAAAATACAATTTACAGTTCTTGGAAAAGTAGAGACATTTGATACAAAAGGAATTTACCAGAGTGCTTCTGATAAAATAGATCCATTAGTTTACTTAAGAGAATCAAATTTAACTAAAGCAAATGCTGATATAATAAATTTAGCTATTGAAGCTAAAAATGGTTTTAATGAAAATGAAAATCTAGAAACATCTCATAATCTGATGAATCTAGTAGCTGAAAAAATTGAATACAAACCTTTAACGACAAATAATCAAACAACAGCTATTGAAGCATTTAGTCAGAAAAAGGGAGTCTGTCAGGATCAAGCACATATTATGATTGCCGCTGCGAAAACTTTAGGAATACCTGCTAGATACGTTAATGGTTATATGCACAATAATTCCCATTCTTCAGAATTTCAATCTACTCATGCTTGGGCTGAGTTTTATATTAATGATTTAGGTTGGGTGGGATTTGATCCCACAAATAAGTGCAGTCCCGATGAAAGATACGTACGTGTTTCTTGTGGACTTGATGCGAGTTACGCATCACCTATCAAAGGTGTTTTTTATGGAAATATTAATAATGATGCGGTTATAGAAAACTTAGATATTCATGTACAAACATTAGAAAATAATTCTCAACAATAATTTGTTTTAAATTTTTTCTTATCATACTATTATTATTTTAAAAAAGGAGGAAATATGTTTCAAAATAAAAAACAACTTCAATATTTATGGATTTTTAAACCTGAACTCATTGATATTGCAAAAAGAATTGCAGAAGATCATACAAAATGGATGAATGAAACACATACTAAAGATGGGGATAAAGCGCTTCTGATGCTAAATTGGTCCATAGGCCCTGAATTCAAAGATGGAAATAAAACAGGCAATATGTCTCTAATCTTAACAGAGGTTTATGAAAATCAAGCTGGAATAGATAATCATTTTGAGCAAGCACAAAATAATGGCGCAACTTTTAGAGATGATTTGAGTGATTTTGAAAGTAAATGTGAAAATTTAATAAAAATCAATAGCTCAGATATTATTCAGTCAATGTGGTAAATACAATTTTCAAATTCTAAGTTCTTTATAAATAGATTAAAATAATTTTATTGTAATTTTAATACTACATAACTAAATTAGTTTAAATTTAATTTGAAATTTTAGTAATTATGGAAATTGAAAAAATTTTTAAAAATTTAATTTTAGCAGACTTTATTGTTATAATTTTAATGGTTATATCATCTATGTACCAACCATCAGAAATTTCTAAGCTTTATGAAGATTTAAATGATGGACTATTATCTAATTTTGAAAATTTTGCCCGAATAGTATCGATTAGTTTATTTTTTTTATATCTATTAACTTTGAATCTACTTTATCGATTTATCTCTTATGGAAAATCACTGTATTTATTTTTAGTAGTAGCTGGCATAGTTCTAAATTATTTTAGTGGTTCTGTTATTTATACTGCCTTTAGTGGTATGCTTGATCAAATTGGTGGATTGATTAGTGGAGCAATTTTAATTCTTCTATATTTCTCGCCAATTAAAGATAATTTTAAATAAAAAATAACTTAGTTTTCTGCAATGAAATCAATATTTATGTATTTTTTATTAAAATTTAGTTAAAATATATAAATAGGTAAGGTCAAAACCCTTGTAAAAAAAAGACCATAAATTTGATTATGGTAAGAACATTAGCTAAATTTATAGTTGGTTTATTAAGTTTATGGGCAGTAGCATTTATAATTGCAGAGATTATGGGTGTAACTATCTATTTTCCTTTTACTATTGTTGAAAAACAAGAAATACCATATCATAGAATTACTTCAGTCAGATTAGCTGTTTTTCTTACTTTTGCTTACTTTGGTTTTAGATATCTTTTCCTTCAATCAGAAAAACTTTATCCTATTCAGTTTTTAGAAATTTATATTAAATCATTTACAGTTTGTTGTTTATTTGTTTTTTATACTAGTCAAGTTGAATTTAGAGAATACTATTTTGTTTTATTTTTATTTGTAGTTTCAATAATCTTGCATTTTGCATCTAGAAGAAAAATAAGGAGCTATTTTAATTAAAACAAGCGGCTATTACACCGCTTGCAAATTAATATTAATAAGCCTCAAACATCGTTCTAAGGATAATTAAAATCAAACCAATTAATGGAAACATAACTCCTCTAATATTAGGGGTAATGCCGTAGTTATTTACAAGATTAAAATACCTAATTACTGAACTAATTAAAGCTATTGCCATAAGCATAAATAAAAATGAATACCAAAATTTATATTGCACTACATTTTCTTCATAAGTATTTCCAGTAACATCAAAAGTTAGCAATACAGACATTAATAACATTGTTAAAAAAACGGCACCTAAAGGACCTCTAAATACTAATTTAGGTTCTTCATTGGAAAAACCTAATTCATTAAAAAATTTGTCATTAAAATAAAACTGATAAATAATAAATAAATTAAAAAGCATAAATAAAACATGGAATGTAAATGCCATTGTTCCTCCAGCTTCTAGAATATATTCAGCCATAAAATCTCCTTTTTTAAATAATTATCAAATTTATTAATGATTCTTTATAAAAAATTATTAAAGTAACCTCAAATGAAAAATATTTTAGTTACAGGTGGCTCGGGTAAAGCGGGAAGGGCAACAATAAATTTACTATTAAAAAAAAACTATAATGTCTTGAATGTAGATTTAGTTAATCATTCAGAATTAAAAGTGCCTTTCTCTAAAGTTAATTTAGAAAATTTTGGTGATGCAATTGAGTCTGTATCTGAAATAGATGACCGTATTAATGGAATTGATGCAATTATTCATCAAGCAGCTATTCCTGCCCCAGGCTTAGAAACCAATCATAAAACTTTTAGAATGAATACTCTAAGTACTTATAATATATTTCAAGCAGCAAAGGTTTTAAAAATTAATAATGTTGTATGGGCATCAAGTGAAACTGTTCTTGGCTTACCTTTTGACACATACCCTCCATATGTCCCAGTTGATGAAGAATATTATCCTCGTCCTGAATCAAGTTATTCCTTGTCTAAGGTCATGGGTGAAGAAATGGCTAGACAATATTGCAGGAGAAATCCTGAAATGAAAATATTTGGACTTCGCTACTCAAATATAATGGAAGAACATGATTACAAACAATTTCAATCATTTCAAAAAGATCCGTTTTTAAGAAAATGGAATTTTTGGGGATATATTGATGCAAGAGATGTAGCTCAAGCTTGTCTATTAGCAATGGAAAGTAAATTAAAAGGTGCTGAGAATTTTATTATAGCTGCAGATGATACTGTTATGGAAGAAGATAATCAATCTCTTCTTGATAAAGTATTTCCAAATATTCAAATTAAAGGTGAAATTGGAAAAAATAAAACATTGCTAAGTAATGAGAAAGCTAAAAAAATTTTAGGATTTAAACCACAATATTCTTGGAAAAATATTAATTAAATTTCCAAACTCATTAAGCCATTTTTATCAAAACTAATTGGAATTGGATTTGATATTTCTCCAATAAAATTGCCATTTTGATCATCATGCAAAAAAGCCATAAAGAAAAATTTACTATCTTTTTCTATGACTCTTCCCGCATATAGTTCTATTTCATAGTTTGTTGTTAAATAGGGACCTGGTGCTAAAATCCATGGTCCCTCAAATTTATCTGCAATTAAATAATGTGTTCCTCTCTTTTTTGGACCATTGTAATTTTCTATAAATTTATTGGACCAATCTTCAGGATGGTTACAAAATAAACAATACCATTTATTTTTAACTTTAAATATTTGAGGAACTTCTAACTGACTAAAGAATCCTCCAAATAAAGGTTGAATAGATTTCCATTCATAAAGGTCATGTGACTCAGCCATTCCAATTACCCCACACTGATAAGGATCATTGTGGATTGATGCTCTAGCTGTGTAAGCCATTATAAATTTATTTTCATGAGGATGCTTCATTACCCATGGATCACGCATAGCTCGATCCTTCCAAAAATTATCCTTCTCTAGTTCTTGATATATGTTTGTATCTAAATCTAAAGCCAATCCATTTCCACATCTTTTAAAAGAATAGGGTGTTTCACCTATTGCATGTCCAATTCTTTGTTTGCTTCCATTTTCTTTTTTATTTCTTCCAGTATAAAAGTAATGCCACTTACTATTATTTTTGATTATTGACCCTGTCCAAGTTGTATAATCATCAAAATTCTCATTATTAGAATGGGCAAAAACTTTTCCATGATATTTCCAATTAATTAAATCTTTTGAGGTAGCTAATCCGTGACTAACATTGTTATGTCTAAGATTAGGATCTTTTAGTGATTTATCTGCTTGAAGAAAATAGCAATACCAAATGTCCTTATCATTATTCAGCCAGAAATCCCAAAGCCATTTTTCTTTAAGTTTAATCAATTTAATTTAATGTAACTACTGCAATTGAAGCAGTATCTTCCAAATATAAATATAATCTATTATCATAATAAATCATATCTCTTATTCTTTCACCAATGTGTACTCTTTCAATTTTTATATTATCAGCTTTACCGTTGGTAACTTTATTTGGTGTTGAGAGTTTTGTGTCATTGTAATTATAATCAAAAAAATAAAGTGACTCATCCTTCATTGATGCTACAACATATTTATTTATTTTATTTAATCCAATTATCTGAGATATTCCTATTGATGGGTTAAAATATATTAAAGGTTCAATAAAACCAAAATCTTTATGAGATTTATGAAGTGGATATTTAGTATATTTTTTTTTATTGTATGGAGCATTTTTACCTCCATAATGCTCTCCATATGAAGAAATTGCCCATCCATAATTTGGGATTTCATTTTCATTAAGTTTTATTAAATTAATTTCATCTCCTCCTTCAGGCCCATGCTCTGCTTCAAGTAAAAACTTCTCTTCTTTATTTAAATATAGTCCTTGAGGGTTTCTATGACCCATACTTATAACTTTATAATTTTTAGATTGTTTATCGACTTCAATTATTTTACTAAAAATACTATCTTGGTCTTGAGCTCTATATCTACTTCTAAAATCACCTGTGGAAAAAAATAATTTTTCATTATTAATATTTATTATTCGTCCTCCCGATTGATGAGCATTAAATTCACTATCAATATTATCATAAAAATTAACACACTCTTCTGAAGTTAAGAGGTTTTCAAATATAATTAACTCAAAATTCATTTCTCCATGTAATAAACTTGTGTTCCAACAATTTTCTTCAACTTCTCTAGTATAAGACACATAAATACGATCATTGTAAATATTAATATCTTTTATTGAAAACCATCCACCTTCTAACCAATCAAAATTATGTATTCTTGATTTTTTAAATTGATCTTCTCCAATAAATTTATCAATATTAGTTTTTACTTGTTTTAATATTAAATTATTTTTAATTTTTTCAATTTCAGTGTTTGAATATGCTAAAATACCACTTGCAGAGATTAATATTAATTTATTTTTATATATTTCTAAATAACCACTTGCTGGAAATTGATTTGCAATTCCGTACAATAAAATATTATTTTCTGGACTAAATATTTTAGTGTTAATTTTATTGTTAGTAAAACTATGTTCTTTATTTAAAGAATATTCTAAGTTACGATTTTGTTTTTTTAAATTTAAATCATGTTCATAAGGATCTATTTGTTGAATAATTTTATCAAATAATTCAGATTTGAATTTGATTTCAATATTATCATCTTTAAGATCTGTATATACTTCTTCTAATAAAATTTTTTGGCTCCTAAACTTATTTCTTTCTTTTTTAAGTTCTTTAATTTTATTTTCTAATTTGGAAGTATTCTTATGTGAAGTTAAGTATTTTGATATAAATTCTTTGTTACTTTTATCGAACTGATTATTAATAAATGATAGATCTAATAAAAAGTTTATTCCCAAGATAAGAACAAACATACCTATGATTATTTTTAAGATAAACTTCATTAATTAAATATATTATTGTTATTATTTAATATTTTATAATTCAATAAATAAATTTACTAAACGTAATGGAAAAAAAATTATATTTAAATAGTTTTTATTCTGCTTGTATATCATTATTTACTCCCGCATTTATTTGGGGGAATACCGTTTCTCATTTTCCTTGGATAATTGAAAAAATGAATTTTGCAAACACTACAATTGGATTTTTTTTAATGTTTTTCTCAGTTATTCAATTAATTTCATCACAATTAGCTGGTCGTGTAATGGTGCCAAAATTTGGATCAAGAAACACTCTTTTAATAGGAGTTTTATTTTTTTCATTATCTCCTATAACTTTTGGATTATCCAATAATATATATTTTTTTTTATTAAGCGGATTGCCAACTGGTATTGGGTTTGGATTTATATTCACCACAACGACAGCTGTAACTAAAGTAGCTGAAGAAAAAACAAATAAAATTTTACAAACTTTGCTAAGTGCTTTTATGACGTTAGGTTTTTTATTTGGAGGATTAACTTCTGGTTTATATAGGTATCTAGAATTAAACTCACATTATTTATTTGTCTTCTTAGTTTTATTAGGAATATTTGCATCTTTATTTGTATTTAAATTAGGCTTGCAAAAAAGATATGAAAAAATAGAACCAATAGAGAAGATTAAAATACCAGAAAGTAATATCTTAATATTTAGTTTTTATTTATTTATTTTTTGGGCGACAGTAATGGCTTTAGTAGATTGGGCCCCATTGTGGTTCGAAAGAGAATTATTAACTACTAGTTTAATAGCTAGTTTAACAATTGTCTGTTGGGCTGCTGGAGAAACAATTGGGAAATTTCTAGGTGCAAAAATGATATACCTCTCAAGTGAAAAATTAGTTGGTGGTTACCTCCCCTTGATTGGTTCAATAATATATTTGCTGATAATATTTTATGGAAATATTTATTTAATTCTAATAGGTTTATTATTACTTGGTTTTGCATCAGCAAACTTCTTTCCAATAGCTATAAGGGTAGCTTTAAGAAATACAACAGATAATTTAAATACTGCTGCAGCAAATTTAAGTACTTTTGGATTTCTTGGATTGCTAGTTGGTCCGGCTTTACTTGGATTTACATCTGAATTATTTAGCATAACAAGAAACACTCAAGTTATTTCTATAATGTGGATCTTTCTTTTTTTATTTTTTTTAAATAAATTAAAAAACTCTAAATAAATTTAAATAATTTTTTTAATAGATAAATTATTAAAGTAATTACAAATATTTTTATATGCTAAATTAGCCATTTTTAATCTTGTTTCAGAAGTTGCACTAGCATTATGTGGAGATAATAGTACATTTTTTTGTCTTCTAATTTTCAAATTTATATTTGGTTCGTTATCAAACACATCTAATGCAGCTCCAGCAATTACTTTATTTTTAAGAGATGCTATTAAATCCTTCTCATTTACTACTGAACCTCTAGATACATTAATTATCATTGCGCTCTTCTTCATTTTACTAAAAATTTTATCATTAATTAAATTTCTGGTTTTTGATCCACCAATACAAGTTAATACTAAGTAATCGGTTAATTTAACCATTTCCCCTAATGATTTATAATATTTAAATTTAACATTTTTGTTATTTGGACCAGTATAAATTATATTCATTGACAGTGATTTTACTCTTTTGGCAAAAGCTTTTCCTATAGAGCCAAATCCAACTATTCCAACAGTTTTATTTGAAAGACTTGAGGTTAACTCAAATGGTTGTTTGATCCATTTATTTTGTTTTACAAAATCATGACTATCATGAATTTTTCTAGATAGTGAGATTAAAAGACCAAGTGCTAAGTCAGCAACATCTTCTGTTAAAACTTTTGGGGTATTAGTGACTGTAATATTATTCTTTTTACAATAAGTTAAGTCTACACCATCATATCCAACACCGAAAACAGATACAATTTTAAGTTTATTAAATTTCTTTAAAAAATTTTTATTAGTATTAAATCCTCCAGTTACTACAATGGCTTCATATTTATTAAAATTAATATTTTTTTTTAAAGTCCATAAACAATCAACATTAAAATTATTTTTAAAAACATAAACAAAATCTTTTATTAAACTATCTGCGATTAAAATATTATATCTCATCTATTAATTTAATCTTTACTAGATTTAGACCATAGATTTATATTTTCCTCTTTTGCATATTTATTTATTGCTTTTAATTCTACTTTACTAAAAGTTAAATTGTTTTGACTGTCTAAACATTCATTTAATTGATTAACAGTTCTTGCGCCAATTAGAGCTGATGTCATAGTTGGATGACGAAGAACCCAAGAAAGGGCCATTTGAGGTAAAGATTGTCCTCTTCTATTTGCAATTTTTGTTAACTCTTTAATTTTAATTAAATAACTTTTTGTAACCATTTTTTTATCAAGCGATGAATTATCTGCAATCCTTGATACTTTAGGTATTTTTTTTAAATATTTTCCCGATAACATTCCTTGTGCGAGAGGAGAGAATGCAATACAGCCGATACCTAATTTTTTTAATGTATATAATAGATCTTTTTCTACCCATCTATTAATCATGGAGTAAGATGGTTGATGAATTAAACACCTAACTCCTCTATCTTTTAATAACTTGTTCATTTTAATTGTTTGTTTTGAACTATATGATGAAATTCCAACGTATAGAGCCTTACCGCTTGTAATTGATTGAGCTAATGCATCTGCTGTCTCTTCTAACGGTGTTAATGGATCAAAACGATGAGAATAAAATATATCTACATATTCTAGTTTCATTCTTTTTAAACTTTGATCAAGGCTTGCGGTTAAGTATTTTTTTGAACCCCATTCTCCATATGGCCCAGGCCACATATCGTATCCAGCTTTAGTTGAAATAATTAATTCATCTCTATATTTATTTAATTCTGATTTCATTACTTTACCAAAATTAGCTTCAGCTGAACCGTAAGGTGGTCCGTAATTATTAGCCAAATCAAAATGTGTTACGCCTCTATCAAAAGCTCTAAAAAGCATCTTCTTTGCTTCTTTTGACATAGATTTTTTACCACCAAAATTATGCCAAAGACCGAGTGTTATAGGTGGTAAAAGTAAACCACTATTTCCGCATCTTCTGTATATTAATTTTTGATATCTTTTTGGACTAGCTTTGTATGGCATAATAAAAATAATTATAAATTATTATATAATAATATATAAATTAAATAAATGACTGAGTTTCAATGGTACGCTTATCTTGGAGGCTTTGTAGCATTTGCAATTGGATGTTACGTATATTATCTTTCTAGAAGTAAAGAATTAAATGATCAGCAGATAAAAAATAGAAAAAGAGTTATGAATTTTTTTTTAATTATAGCTTTAGTTTGTGTTGGTTACTCATGGCTGTAAATATAAGAGATAACTTTTGAAATATTATATTGCAATTGATGCTGGGACTTCAGTAATTAAGACTGTAATTTTTAATACAAATTTCAAACAAATAAATTCTTATAGTGTAAAAAATCCAGTATTAACTGATAAATTTGGCAAGTCTGAAATTGAAATGGAAAAATTTTGGTTACTTACCGCAAAATGTATTAAACTTTTAATAAAAAAATCTAAAATTCACACGCAATCAATTGTTGGTTTAGGCATAACCGGAAATATGGTTGGGTTTTGGTCCATAAATAATAAACATAAACCTGTAAGAAATGCAATTTTGTGGAATGACACAAGAAGTCAAAAAATTTTCACTAATAAAAAAATATTTGATCAAATTTATAAAACTACAGGCTCTATTGCGCAATATGGTTGCACTATACCTATACTAAAGTGGATGACTAAATTTGAAAAAGAAAATTTAAAGAAAATTAAATACATTCTAAATTGTAAAGATTGGTTAAGATTTAAATTAACAGGGAATATAAATAATGATGAAACAGAAGTTTCAGTATATCCAGGGGATATAAGAAATAGAAAATTATCAAAAAAAATTTTCAAAATATTTAGATTAAGCACTAAATATTTTAAACTTTTTCCAGTAATAAAAAAATCAAATGAATTAGGTGGTTACGTTACTAAAAGTGCATCAAGATTGACAAGTTTAAAAGTTGGTACACCTGTTATTATAGGATGTGGAGACGTAATAGCTTCTATTTTAGGAGCTGGAGGAATTAACCCTAACAAAAAAATAAGTATAGTTGGAACTACATGTCATAATATTATAGTTAAAAATAATTCAAAAATTTCTAAAGATGGTTCAGGGTTATTTTTTGCTTCTTTAAATAATACATGGTTAGAAACTAAAATAAACGTAGCAGGAACAACTAATATTGATTGGGTTATTGATAATTTTTACAAAAATTCTAAAAAGTATTTAGATAAAATTAAAATTATTAATAATTTTGAAAAAAAATATTTAACTTTTAAATATCCAGAAAATTCATTAGTATTTCTTCCTTACATAAACTATGGAGGCTCTATATCTCCATTTGTAAATTTAAATTCTAAAGCTGAAATTTTTGGAATATTACCACATCATAATAATTTTGATATTATGACTGCTTGTTATGAAGGTTTAGCATTATCTATTAAAGATTGTTATGCGAATAAAATTAAAACCAACGACAGTCTTTATCTTGCAGGAGGTGCATCAAAAAGTAAAATTTTACCTCAATTAATTTCAAATGTTTTAAATATTAAAGTTAAAATATTAACTAATTCCGAACTAGGTGCGTTAGGTATTTCATTCTTAATTGACAGTTATTTACATAAAAAAGATTTAAAAAAATTAATTAACGATCACCAAAATATTGGTCATATTTACACACCCCAAAGAAAACAATCCAAATATCTTAATAATAAATATCAAAAATATAAAAAATTAAGAGAGTCATTGAATAATATCTGGTGAAAGTCTCAAATTTAGTTGATAATATCAGTATATTGATATTAAAATATTAATCATAAATTAAGTGAGGAAAAATGAAAAAAATATTATTATTTTTTATTACAATTCTATTTTCATTGAATGCCTATGCTGTAACAAATGTTACTTTTTGGCATATGGAAGGTGTTCCACACCGAGTAGATAGAATTCAAACATTAATAGATGAATTTAATTCTACTAATCCAGATATTAATGTTACACAAGAAGTTCAAAACTGGGGTGAAATTTATGCTAAAGCTCCTGCTTCTGTAGCAGCTGGAACTGCACCAGAAATATTAGTTGGTATTCCAGATTTTACTCCTATACTCGCTGATATGGGTGCAGCACAACCTGTTGAGGATTTTGTTGCAGAGTTAGATTCAAAATATGGTTTTTACCAAAAAGCACTCGATCAATATACTTATAATGGGCATACATGGGCTGTTCCTTTATGGAACATGGGTTTATCACTATGGTATAGAAAAAGTGATTTTGAAACTGCTGGAATTGAGCCGCCAAAAACTTGGTCTGATTTAAAAAAAGCTGCAAAAGCTCTTACTAAAGACGGTGTTTATGGAATAGGTCTTCCTGGCAATAAACAACTGTATACTGATCAAACAATCTATAGTTTTATGGTTAACTCAGGTGCAGAAGAAATTTACAATTCTGATGGTACTTTAAGATTTGATAATCCTCAAACTGTAGCAGCATATGATGTTTATAAAGAATTATATCAATATTCTGCACCTGATGCAGCAAACTGGACTTGGGGTGAAGCCGAAGCATGTTTTGCAAGTAAAGGTTGTGCAATGATATTGCAGTTTACTGTTATTTCTACATATGACTCACAAGCTGGCGGAGATGCAAGTGACCTAGGTGTTATTCAAATCCCTTATGCAAATGGTAAAGCTCATAGAGCTGGAACTGTTTCATATGTTAATTCTGCAATGATTATGACTGCTGATGAGGCAAAAATGGAAGCTTCTAAAAAGTTTCTAAGTTTCTTAATGGAGCCTGGAAATTATGGAAGATTTATCAACATGGAGCCAGGATTATTTTTACCAATAACTGAAGCTGGTAGTAAAGATTCAACTTATTGGGACGATCCTGTTGTTGTAAAATATAAATCACAAGTAGAAACAATGTTAGATAATTCGACAAGAGGAAGTCTATTTGGTTTTACGAATGGTAATACTTTTACAAGCATATCATCTATATCAGCTCAGAATTTATTAGCTCAAACTCTTCAACTAACTTTAATCGATGGCAAAAGTGCAAAAGATGCAGTTAGTGAAGGTATGGAAATAATGACTGAAGCTATTGAATAATTAAAAACTTTTCAGCACCTCTAATAGAGGTGCTGTTATTTCTGTGAAAAAAAATAATATTGAAGGCTGGTTATTTGTATCTCCACTAGTTATTTGGATTTCCCTTATTATTTTAGTTCCAATTTATATAGCATTTGAATTAAGTTTATTTAATGTCAAGATAATTGGTACATCAGGAAAATTTGTAGGTATTGATAACTACATAAAATTATTTGGTAAATCAAAATTTCTAAATGCTTCATTAAATAGCTTTTACTGGATAATTGGAAATGCAATCTGCCAAACATTTTTTGCATTCACTATTGCCTTAACTATAAATTATAAATTTCCAGGTAAAAAGATTATGGCTAACTGGATTATTTTATCATTTATTATTCCAACAGTAGTTGTTGTAGTAATTTGGAAATTAATGTTGAGTAGTAGTAGTGGTGTCATAAATTCAGTTTTAATTGATATTGGATTATTAGATGAAGCAACAGGTTTTTTTAGTTCTCCTAATAAAGCTTTTATAAGTTTAGTTCTAATAAACTCATGGAGGTGGAGTCCTTTTTTAGCATTAATTATTCTTTCTGGACTCAATTCTATTAATAGAGAAATGTATGATGCATCTAAAGTTGATGGAGCAAATTTTGTTCAGCAATTTCTTTTCATTACATTTCCAAATCTTAAAAGCGTTCTTTTTGTCTTAGGTCTAGTTGGTACATTATTATCATTTAATATTTTTGACATTATTTGGTTAATCACAAAAGGTGGACCATCAAGTGCTACAACTACATTACCATTATTAATTTATGAAACTGCGTTTACTAAATTTAGAATTAGTCAAGCTGCGACCTTATCAATAGTTACTAGTTTTTTGTTATTACTATTTTCAATAATATTTATCAAATCTATGGCGCCAAAAGAAGATGATTAAAGAAAATAATATCAAACTTTTATTTTTAAGCTTATCTTTACTCTTAATTATACTTATTTTTTTCTTTCCTTTTTTTTGGATAATCACATCATCTTTTAAAAGTCCTGAAGAAATTATTGCTACATCAACAACTATTATTCCTAGATCTTTTACTTTAGAACATTATAATAAAATATTATTTAACTCAGATTTTTTTATATATTTAAAAAATAGTTTGATAGTTTCATTTTCGTCTATGGTGATATCAATCATTCTATCTGTATCAGCAGCTTATGGCTTACATAAACTTAAATTTTATGGAAATAAATTTGTAGAATATTCTCTTTTAGTGACCTATGCTTTTCCAGGAGTCATTTTATTAGTTCCTATTTATTTATTGTTTGCAAAAGTAAATCTGCTTAACAGCTACTTTGCTTTAATTATTGTTAATGTTTTATTTGCCACTCCATTTGCAGTTTGGATGTTAAAAGCTTTTTTTAAGTTAATTCCTAATGAAATAGAGGAGGCGGCATATATTGATGGAGCATCAAGATATGTTGTAATATCAAAAATTATTGTTCCATTAGCTGCTCCTGGCATAGCAAGTGTATCAATTTTTTGTTTTATAATATCTTGGACTGAATATCTTTTTGCTTCTATATTAATTAGTGGCGATGATTTGAAAACCTTACCAGTTGGTTTAGCTGGAATAGTTGGTCAATACCAAATTGATTGGGGTTTTTTATTATCCGGTGCTGTTCTTGCAAGTTTACCAGTGATATTATTATTTGTATTTATTGGAAAATATTTTGTATCTGGTTTAACTGAAGGTGCTGTAAAATAAAGTAATATAATTAATGAGGAATTATGACTGATAAAGATTTTAAAAATATAGATGATATTCAAAGAATTTTAAAATACATAGAAAAAGGTAAACTTGATATTGAATCTTGGGCTAATATAGAGGAACTAAAAAAAAGTTTAAAATTATTAATAGAAGAGCATAAAGATTATATGAATCATATGAAACTTCATCATTAATTTTAAAGAAGGAGGTAGAATGTCAGTAGCAAGAATAACAACAATCAATTTTAAATCTAAGGAAGATGCTGATGAGTCAATAAATGATTATTCAGAAAAAGCACCATCTGAATTCCCTGAGGCTGAACAATTATTACAAATACGAGCAAGTGATACAACTGTTATGGCTATTTCTTTATATGCTGATAATGATGCAATGGAACGTGCTTCAGCTGCTAGAGCCAAAAGAATGAGTAATAATGAAAAAACATTTGATGTTGTTGATACAAAAACTGGTGAAGTAACATTAAATCATAAAAATTAAATTAGGAGTGCCCGTAGCTCAGTAGGATAGAGCACCAGATTCCTAATCTGGGGGCCGCATGTTCGAATCATGCCGGGCACGCCAAATATTCATTTTCATATATTTTCTTTCGATTATACTTAATTGAACAATTATGGACAAATTACTTCAAAGGTCAAATGGTGAAATTAATATTGAATTATTAGATAATGATTTTTCAAAATTTTTTCAAAGTGGTTGTTGTAAAATTTTAAATCCAAATAATTATAATAAATGTAACGAATTAGTTTTAATTAACACTGCAGGAGGTATTACTTGTAATGATAATATTGAAATTAATGCTACAATTCATAATTCTGAATTAAGTATTTGTACACAAGCCGCTGAAAAGATTTATTCAGGAATAGGTGATCCTGCTAAAGTAGACATAAATATCAATTTAAATAATTCAACTTTGTATTGGCTGCCCAAAGAGTTAATTTTATTTGATAATTCAAAATTAAGAAGAAGTATAAATATTAATCTATCAAATAATTCTAATTTGATTTTTTGTGAAACTACAATTTTTGGAAGAAAAGCAATGTCTGAAAAAATTAAAAATATTTCTTTTTCTGATCAATGGAAAATTTTTACGAATTCTACAATAAAGCATTTTGAAGCAATTAATATAAAAGGGTCAACTATTGATAATTTTAAAAACAATTATACATTTGATAATCAATCATCTTTATCAACAATTTTAATTTTTGGCGATATTATTCATCAACTTGAGTCTGAGTTAAGTAAAGTTATAAAAAACTTAGAAAATCATTATTGTGAAATGACAAAATTTGATGATAAGATTGTAATTAGGTGCTTAGCCGATGATAATTATGATTTAAAAAAAACACTAAATTTTATTATGAAAAATATAATAAATGATAAACTACCAAAAAGTTGGGATCTATAAATGAAATTAACACCAAGAGAAAAAGATAAGTTAATGGTCAGTATGGCAGCTAATGTTGCCAGAAAACGTTTAGAAAGAGGTGTTAAACTTAATTACCCAGAAGCTATAGCTTTGATAACAGATTTTGTCATAGAAGGTGCAAGAGATGGAAAAATGGTGTCAGAATTGATGGAAACAGGTGCACACGTAGTAAAAAAAGAAGATTGTATGGATGGTATTCCAGACATGATACCTGAAGTACAGGTTGAAGCAACATTTCCAGATGGAACAAAATTAGTAACAGTACATAAACCAATTAGATAATGAAACCTGGTGAAATAATAACAAAACAAAATAGTGACATTAATTTGAATGATAAAAGTCAATCAATTATTTTAAAAGTTTCAAATAGTGGAGATCGACCAATACAAGTTGGTAGTCATTATCATTTTGCTGAAACAAATGAATATTTAATATTTGATAGAGAAGAATCAAAAGGTATGCGTTTAGATATACCCTCAGGTACAGCTGTTCGTTTTGAACCAGGTCAATCAAAAGATGTAGAATTAATTCCAATAACCGGAAATAGAAAAATATTTGGTTTTAATAAAAAAGTTATGGGTCAATTGTAATGAAAAAAATAAAAAGAGAAGCTTATGCCGATATGTATGGACCAACAACTGGTGATAAAGTCAGACTTGCTGACACTGAACTTTTTATTGAAGTGGAAAAAGATTTAACAACATATGGAGAAGAAGTAAAATTTGGTGGAGGAAAAGTTATTCGAGATGGAATGGGGCAATCTCAAGTATCTCGCAAAGACGGTGCTGTTGATACAGTTATAACAAACGCTTTAATTGTTGATGTAAATGGAATTTATAAAGCTGATATTGGTCTTAAAGATGGTTTAATTAATGAAATTGGAAAAGCGGGTAATCCAGATACACAACCAAATGTAAATATTATTATTGGGCCTGGAACAGAAATAATTGCTGGTGAAGGCAAAATTATAACAGCTGGCGGATTTGATAGTCATATACATTTTATTTGTCCTCAGCAAATAGATGATGCACTTCATTCAGGTATCACAACAATGTTGGGAGGTGGAACTGGCCCTGCTCATGGTACTTTAGCAACTACAGTTACACCTGGACCATGGCATATAGAGAAAATGATACAATCAGCAGATGCTTTTTCTATGAACTTGGCTTTTGCTGGTAAAGGAAATAGTTCATTGCCAAAAGCACTTGAAGAACAAGTAATTGCTGGTGCAAGTTCCTTAAAATTGCATGAAGATTGGGGCACAACCCCAGCAGCAATAGATAATTGTTTAAATGTAGCTGATGATCATGACATTCAAGTAATGATTCATACAGATACGTTAAATGAAAGTGGATTTGTTGAAAGTACAATTAAAGCAATTAATGGACGAACAATTCACGCTTTTCATACTGAAGGAGCTGGTGGGGGTCATGCACCGGATATAATTAAAGTATGTGGAGAACAGTATGTTATTCCGTCATCTACAAATCCAACAAGACCATACACAGTTAATACAGTTGAAGAACATTTAGATATGTTAATGGTTTGCCATCACTTAGATAAATCAATACCTGAAGACGTTGCTTTTGCTGAAAGTCGAATTCGAAAGGAAACAATTGCAGCGGAAGATATACTGCATGACATGGGTGCTTTTTCAATAATTGCTTCTGATAGTCAGGCCATGGGTCGTGTTGGAGAGGTTATTATTAGAACATGGCAAACAGCACATAAAATGAAAGTTCAACGGGGACAATTAAAAGAAGAGCAGGGTAATAACGACAATGTAAGAGTTAAAAGATACATTGCTAAATATACAATTAATCCTGCAATAGCACATGGTATTTCTGATCATATTGGAAGTATCGAAAAAAATAAACGTGCTGATATTGTTATTTGGGACACTGCTTTCTTTGGAGTTAAACCTGAAATGGTATTACAAGGCGGAAGTATTGCTTCAGCACAAATGGGTGATCCAAATGCTTCTATTCCAACACCTCAACCAGTATATTCTAGACCAATGTTTTCTTCTTTTGGAAAATCATTAGAAAAATCTACTGTTACTTTTGTAAGTAAAGTTTCTTTAGATAAAGAATCATTTAAAAACTCTGGAGTAAGTAAATCTCTGTTACCCGTAAAAAATATTAGAAAAATTTCTAAAAAAGATATGATGTTAAATGATTATTGTCCGAAAATAGAAGTGAATCCAGAAACTTATGAAGTTTTAGCAGATGGTGAATTAATTACCTGTGAGCCAGCTGAAACACTACCTTTAGCTCAACGTTATTTTATGTATTAAAATGGATACTTCATTCAAAATTACTCATCACAATAATGATAAAGAAGTATTTGATGAAATTTCACTATCTTATGAAGAAAGATTTATTCGTAGAAAAAAACTTATAGCAAATAATGGTACTGAATTTTTAGTTAATCTTGAAGAAACCGTCAGTGTTAATGAAAATCATTATTTTGAATTAGACAATGGAAAATTAATTAAAGTTATATCTAAAGAAGAAAATTTAATTGAAATAACGGGTGATAATTTAAAGCAAATCATATGGCACATAGGAAATAGACATTTGCCATGTCAAATTGAAGAAAACAGAATTCTTATTCAAGATGATGCTGTAATTCTTGATATGGTTCTAAAATTACAAGGAAATGTAAAAAAAGTTTTTGAAAAATTTAAACCTGAAGGTGGTGCTTATGGTATGGGCAGAACACATAGCCACAAACATTAAAATGAAAAAATTTAAAGATCCTCATCAAATATTACAAGTATGGTTTTCATCTTCCTTTCCTATTGGTTCTTACGCATACTCTCATGGTTTAGAAGCCCTGATTGATGATAAAAAAATTAAAAATAATAATGATGTTAAAGAATTTTTAGATGCCCTTTTATTTTATGGAACATTAAGAAATGACTATATTTTTATGAAGTCTATTTACAAAGGTGACGAAATTAATCAATTAATCTTAGCAAGTGCTTCTTCTAAAGAAAGGCAAATAGAAATGATAGATATGGGAAATTCTTTTCGTAAAATCATGAAAGATAGTTGGGAATTATCTTTACCTGAAAATACATCATTTATATATTGTTTAGCAAAAGCTGGATTACATTTTAATATTAAATTTGATGATTTAATTAAGTTTTACCTACAATCATTCATTTCTAATCTAATAAATGTATGTGTAAAACATATCCCAATGTCTCAAAAAGATGGACAGAGTCTTAATGTTAATTTTATTAATCAAATTCAAGAATTTTTAAGTCATTCAGATAAACTGACTCTTAAAGATATAGGTACAACTTTTTTTATTGGTGATATTTTTGCTATTAAGCATGAATATTTAGACTCAAGGATTTATTTGACATGAATAATATAAATGGACCTTTAAAAGTTGGTATTGGCGGCGGAATAGGGACTGGTAAAACAAGTTTAACAGAAGCGTTATGTCGTTATTTATCTAAAAAAGTCTCTATGGCAGTTATTTCAAATGATATTTATACAACTGAAGATGCCGAATATCTAATGAAAGCACAAGTTCTACCAATAGAGAGAATTAAAGGTGTTGAAACTGGGGGATGTCCACATACTGCTATAAGAGAAGATTGTAGTATCAATTTACTTGCAGTTGATGAAATGAAAAAAAAATTTCCAGATTTAGAGTTAATCCTGATTGAGTCAGGTGGTGATAATTTAGCAGCAACTTTTAGTCCAGAGTTAGTTGATTTAACAATTTATATGATAGATGTGGCTCAAGGTGCTGACATACCCAGAAAAAAAGCACCAGCAATTAGAAAGTCTGATTTACTCGTAATTAATAAAGTTGACCTTGCCCCATATGTTAATGTTGATTTAGAGCAAATGAAAGAGGATGTGAATGAAGCCAGAAATGGTTTACCGTATATTTTTGGTGAAATGAAAAATAATAACGGAATTGAAAAAATTTCTGACTTCTTAATTTCTCAAGGTGGATTATAACTATTCTACTTTTTGTAAAGAATAGACCGTATCTGTACTATTAAATTTTGAATCAAATTCTTTAGATTTTGGATCATCAAATAAAGCATAAAATTTTTCTTCATCAGTAACATTACACATAATCATTACATGGCCATCTTTAACGAAAGCCATATCAAATGCATCTGTATATTTGGCAATATCATCTTTAAAAAAATTGTATAATTCCATGTAATCTTCTTTGGTAAAAGATCCTTTTGATACAACACATAAATTCATAATTATCTCCTACAAAAAATATCCTCACCATTTTTCTTAATGGGAGGATAAATTTATACGTATCTCATTTTAGCTGCTTGTAAACCGCAATAGAGTCAAATCGTTCATAGATTAAATATTATATAATTATTACATTTCAATTAAAAATATTAATACTGTTAATATTTGTTAGTTCATCTTAGTAAAATTAATCCTATTGAATAATAAAATACTAGATCTAAGTTTATTATTAATCATGATACAAAACATTTCAAAATTATTTAATTTAAATAATAAATATAAAACAGAAGAACATACCATTCCAGATAATTTACGTAGTAAGGAATTAGAATGGAAATTATCTTTACTAGTAAGAAATGTTGATAGAGTAGAAGATATCGACCTGCAATTTGTCAAAAAGACTAAAATTAATAAGGGAACAAAGCAAGATTTATATACTTCTTACAGATTAGATTTTGATGTTAGAGAAAAATTAAATCAATTTAAAAAAAAATATAGGGATATACTTTTATAAATCACTCATATTTATCAGAATACAAGTAAGGTATCCCAATAACTAAAATAATATAGAAAACCATAAAGCCGGCAATAAGAGGTAATACTTCTCCAGCTGGTACTGTGCTAAACGGACCAATAACAAATCCATAAATCACAAAAAGAATATTTAAACCTACAAAATAATAACCACCACTTCTTTTCATACTATACAACATATAGATTGTGTAAGCGATTGCTAATTGAAAAACTATGCCCACAATAAAATCCAAAGTGGAAAGTTGGACATTAAAATCTCCTACAGGTGGTTGCACACCTTGACCTGAAAAATATCCATACGTAATTCGATAAGATGTATCAATAAAATCAAGAGATATAAGGATTAACATAATCCAATGTAGAGGTTTAAATAATCTTTCTTTCATTCTAAAAAATATAATTACTAATCTTTTTTAATTGCTTCTTGTAATGAATTATTTTCTTCTGATGGTTTTGAGTCTTTTTTAATAGGCTGTATCTTATCAGATTTTTTAATATCACCACTGATTTGACCACCAAGCTTAATTTGTAAATTTTGATACTCAATGTCACCAGAAGCAACTCCCTGCTCTTGGATTGTTAAGGTACCAGAAGCTTTTATTTCACCGTCAAATTTTCCCCAGATGTCAGCATTATGTGTTTCTATATTTCCTTTGCAATCTCCAGTAGCGCCAATAACTACATTATCAGTTTTCATCGTAACATCAGCTTCACCATCAATCTGAACTTCATCTGCTTTTTTAATTTCACCGTTAATTGTTACACCGTGACCAATTACAACTTTTGCTGATCCCTTTGCAGGTCTAAATACATCAGTTGTTGGATTTGAATTATCATCTTTTTTATCAAACATTATACCTCCCTATAGTTTTGTTAATGCAGGTAATCTACAACTGCTATAAATTTGTAAGATAATTAGCATATAAGCATTAATATTTGAAGATTTATGTAATTTTTACAGGTTATTTTTGATGATTTACAACATCAACAAGGATAGCAATCACCAAATTCAATATTGTAATTGAGCAAATTGAAATAAAGCTGAAAAAGTAAATCCATGCCCACCAGTAAATAGCCTGCATAGGCAGCATGACATTCTCCCAACTAGATAACGTTAAAACTTGAAAAAGGGTAATTAGGGATATTCCCAGATCGGCCCATCGTTCTGGATCATCTTCCCCAAATAAAATTGATCCCATTGTTGCATAAATATAGAGTATTATAAACAGTAGCAGACTAACAAAAAATACTCTTTTTATTGAAGCAAGAATAGCTTCTATAATTTTTTTTAATTCAGGAATGACAGATATCAATCGTAACACTCTAAAAATACGAAGAAGACGTAAAACTAAGAAGCTAGAATTATTTGGAATAGGAATGAGTGAAATTGCTACAATGATTGTATCGAATACATTCCAACCATCTTTTAGAAAATTTTTCTTTTCTTTTTCACCAATAAAACGAATTAAAATTTCAATAACAAAGAAAACTGTGATTGCATAATCAAGTAAGTGAATAGTATTTAAAAATATAGGATCTAATTGATATGTTGTGGCCCCAATAAGAATTGCATTTAATATAATTATAACAACAACTGAAAATTGAAAAATACGATTATCTTTCAACTTAGAAAAAAAATCTATCATATTAAATTAAATAGTTTTTAAGTTATCTATTTTCCTATCCATCACAAAAAACCACAAGGGAGGGATTAAAGCCATAATTAACATTATGGAGTAATTAGCAGGCATCTCAATTGCTTTTTCTTCTTGAGATAAAAGAGGGTAAGGCTTTGATGCACTCTGGTGATGTTCTGCATGAAGACCTAAATTAAATGTCGACCAATTAGCAGAAATATGACGACTGTTCCAAGAATGTAAATCTGTAAATCTTTCGTACCTTCCATTTTCTTTTTTTCTTTCTAAACCATAATGTTGAATATAATTTACTAATTCCAATAAGATTATGGAAACAAAAGAATGAAAGATAATAAAAATTAAACCATTCATACCGGCAATTAAATAAGCAAATACTAAAAATAAAAATTCTAATACAAAATAATGAATCATTCTGTTTTGGAAACTAAATGTATTTAGATTTTTTCTATCAAGAATATTTTTTTCAATATTCCATGATGAAATCACACTATTGATCACACAGCGAATAAAATAAAAATAAAAATTTTCTCCTCTTCTAGCTGTAGCAGGATCTTCTTTAGTAGCTACATTTAAATGATGACCATAAATATGCTCAATTCGAAAATGGCCATAACAACATAAAACTAATAAGAATACTCCTATACCGCGCATAAATTTATTTTTTCGATGAATAAGTTCATGTGCAGTTGTAATGCCGATAGAACCGCCAGACATACCTACAGCTGCCCCCAAAGCTGCAGCCGTAAATAAAGTGATAGTTGAGTCAGAAACAATAATTAAACCAAATATAATTAAAAATAAAATGCAGGGGAGCACGATTAAAATAGAAAAATTGTGAAATACACTTTCATTTAGCTCAACATCATCTTTACTTAAGTAAGGTAATACAAGGTCAATAATTGGAACTAATACGAAAACCCAAATAAAAGGTGAAATTGACCAAGAGGGATTAATGATTAATCCTAAAGAACTAGCAAATATCAAAATTAGAGGTGTTACAAAATAAAAAATCATCAAAATAATTATATATTATTTTTTTTTCTAATCTAATACCTAAATTACTCTAAGAAAATTTATATGAATAATAACATAAAAGGTCTTATTTTAATTATTGTGGGGATGTTATTTATCGATTTTTAATTGTATAATTTATTTTTCTATAAATTTTTTTACAGTATCGTAAAATGAAGGTGTTACTGTAAAGTAATAGCCATTTTCTTCATGGACACTATTATTTCCAATACTATTATCTGAGTGAAAATCTACAAGATGCTGATAAAAGCCATTGGGGTTATCTACATGGTATTCTCTTCCATCATCTGCTTTAACTATTAAAGTTTTCATCTTGATATTAAATATAGAAACACGTAAAAAATTAAAATAGAAAAATTTACATATGGCAAAAAAATATGATTTTATAATTGCAGGTGGTGGAACATCAGGAATTATTACAGCAACAAAATTAATTGAACATGGCGCCTCTGTTTTAATTTTAGAAGAAGGAATTAAATCCAATAATTTACTTTTATCGATGCCTGCTGGTTGGATTAAAGGTTTAGAGAATAGTCCATATTTAAAATTCTATGAATCTATTCCGCAAAAGCAATTAAATAACCGTCAACATTTTATAGCACAAGCCAAAACACTTGGTGGAGGTTCTAAAGTAAATGGTATGGTTTACATGAGAGGTAAACCATCTGATTATAATAAATGGGAAGAGGAGAGTGCTGACAGTAATTGGAACTGGAACTCTTTACTCAAGCATTTTGTTAAACTTGAAAATAATGAACGTATTCAAAATGAATATCATGGAAACAATGGTAACTTAAAAGTTTCTGATCCTGGTTATATTGTAGAAGGTACAAACCTATATATCAAAACAATGCAAGCTATGGGTTTACCTTATAATGATGATTTCAATGATGGTGACCAATATGGCGTAGGAACTATGCAATACACCATTGGCAATGGCAAAAGATGCGATGTGTACAGTGCTTTTTTACAATCAAAAACTAATAATAAAAATTTAGAAATCAAAACTAGTTCAATTGTAACAAAAGTTATTCTTGATCAAAAAAAAGCAATTGGTGTTGAATGTATATCAAATGGTAAATCAACTAAATATTTTGCGAATGATATTATTTTAACATCAGGAGCATATGTTACACCTAAAATTTTAATGCATTCTGGAATAGGGGAAGCAGAGCAATTACAACAATTTAGTATTCCAGTAATTGAAAATTTAAAAGGTGTAGGTAAAAATTTACAAGATCATCATGAAGTCCCCGTGATCTCCAGAGTAAAACCGGGTTATAGTTATTATAAACAAGATGAGGGATTGCGAATGATAAAAAATGGAATTCAGTATTTATTATTTAATTCAGGCCCTGTTCGATCTCAAGGTGTTGATAGTTGCTCTTTTTTTAACCCAGAAAATTTAGAAGATAAAAAAGATCCTAAAATTAAACTGTATTGCGTGCCCATAATGTATACCGATAGAGATACAAAAGGCATAAAACCTGATCATGGTTTAACTCTTACATCTTGTCTAATGAATCCAAAATCAAGAGGAGAGGTTAGAATTCAATCTTCCAACCCATTAGATTTACCTCTTATTGATCCAAATTTCTTAAGTCATGAAGATGATATGAATGTTATGTTAAATGCTGTAAAGCTTGCAAGAAAGGTTATTCAAACAAAGCCTTTATCTGATATTGTTTTAGAAGAAACAGTTCCTGGTCAATCGATTAATTCAGATGAAGATCTCATTAACTATTCAAAAAAAATGATCAAAACAAATTGGCATCCTGTTGGAACATGTAAAATGGGTAAAGATAATGATGATATGGCGGTATTAAATACAAAATTGGAAGTTAAGGGAATAAAAAATTTAAGAGTTTTTGATGTGTCGATGATGCCAACAATTGTTGGAGCTAATACAAATGCTCCCGCAATGGCAATAGCAGATAAAGCTACAGACTTATTATTGAGGTCAAATCACTAATTTATTAAAGAAAATACTAATCAATTGATCTTAATGGGGCAAAACTCCCTCAGTGGAGAGGGCTTTATACCCCAACTCATTATATTGTATCTTTTTCTTATCTAAAACTATATTCGACCTAGATAATATAAAATGAAAAAATTTATCTTATTAATTTTAGCAATAATTATAGCAGGAGGAGGTTACTACTATTTCTTTGTAAGCAATAATACAGAAGTAGCAACTACCAGCTATGAATATATAAAAATAGAAAAAGGAAATATAAAGAAAACTGTTTCTGCTACTGGTAAAATTATTCCAACTTCCACTTTAACATTATCATCAGAGATATCTGGAAAAATAGTTGAAATTAATAAAGACTTCAATGAACAAATAAAAAAAGGTGAAGTTTTAGCAATCTTTGATCAAAACCCTTTCACTTTAAGTGTAAAAGAATCTCAAACTTCAGTAGACATATCAAAATCTAAGTTAAAACAAAAACAAGCAAGTCTTGAAAAAGCAAAATCAGAATTAAACAACTCAGTTGCAAATAAGTACGGTGCTGAATCACGATTAGAAGACTCTAATTTATATTTAAGTAAGCTAGAAGAAAATCTTGAAGAACGAAAAGCTTTATTTGACAAAAAATTTATTTCTAAAAAAGAATTTGATGACACGAATTTTGATTATGAAAGTGCTATTATTCAAAATGCTACTATAAAATCAGAAATATCATCTTTGGATGCAATTATCAGTTCAAGAAAGGCTCAAATTGAAATTATTAAAGCAGAAATTGAAGAAGTTGAAAAAATAATTCAACAATCTGAACTGACATTAGAAAGTGAAAAACTAGACTTAACAAAAACTAAAATAGTATCACCAATAGATGGTTTTATTTTAGATAGACATATCAGTGTTGGTGATGTTCTTGGAGCTTATCAAAAAGACTCTATAATGTTTACTATTGCCGAAACATTATCCAATATGAATATAGAAATATTTATCGATGAATCAGACATAGGAAATATTCAATTAGATCAGCTTGTCGAATTTTCTACTGATGCTTTTCCTGATAGAAAATTAAATGCTACTATTAGCCAAATACGTTATTCACCAATAGATGATCAGAATGTTATCACCTATGAAGTAATTGCTTCTTTTGATAATCCAGAAAATCTTCTTCTACCTGGTATGACTGCTAACGTTGATATTATTGTTCAAAATAAAGAAGAAGTTTTAAAAGTTAAAAATTCAGCTCTTTCCGTTAAGCTCAATCAAAAGCCTAAACAAAATTCAGGTGGAAGTAGATGGGGCGGGGGCGGTGCATCTCAAATGCAAGAAATTATGGCTCAAATAAACATGACTGCTGATCAACAAAACAAAATGAGAAGTGTGTATCCAAAACTAGGTAAAGTAAGAGGCTCTTTAGAAGCTAAAAACTTATCGCCAGAAAAAATAAGAAAAGAAATTCAGCTATATATTGAAAATGCCTTAGTCGAATTATTAACTGATGAACAAAGAAATAAATATTTCTCCTTAAAAGAATCTTTAAATGTTAAAAAAGTATACAAATTAGTCGATGGTTCTCATGAGCAGATTGATTTGGTTACAGGTCTTAATTCTGGAGGCTACACAGAAATAATAAAAGGTGAGATACAAGAAGGCGATGAAGTAATTTCTAAAGTTATCGTCGAAACGTCTGAAAAAAAAGCACTACGTCTATTTTAAGATGATTAATATAAATTCTCTCTCAAAAGAATATATCATGGGAGATAACAAGTTATTAGCGCTTGATAATATTGATCTTTCAATCAATGAAGGTGATTTTGTTAGTATTATGGGCTCATCTGGTTCTGGAAAATCAACCTTAATGAATATTATCGGATGTTTAGATGTGCCATCTAGCGGGGAATATCATTTTAGAAATAATAACGTATCAACTTTAAATTCGAATAAACTAGCTGAATTACGTAACAAAGACATAGGATTTGTTTTTCAAAATTTTAATTTACTACCAAGATTAAACGCACAAGAAAATGTTGTGTTACCACTTTTATATTCTGGTAAAAATTTAAAAGAAAGAAATCAATTAGCGATAGAAGCTCTTGAAAGTGTTGGATTAAAAGATCGTGTTCATCATAGACCAAATCAGTTATCTGGTGGTCAACAACAAAGAGTTTCCATAGCTAGAGCCATTGCGGGTTCACCTAAATTAATATTAGCAGACGAGCCAACAGGAGCTTTAGATAGTAAAACAGGTTTAGAAATTATGAAAATTTTAAATGATCTAAATGCAAAAGGTATCACGATTGTTCTTGTTACACATGAAGATGATATTGCAAACTATGGTTCAAGAATTATTAAAATGAAAGATGGTAAAATTTTAGAGGATAAGAAAAATGTCAATAACTGATCTTATATATCTTTCGCAAAAAAGTTTACGCTCCAACATCTTAAGAAGTATTTTAACGTCTCTTGGTATTATTATTGGTGTTAGTTCAGTTATTACAATGATTTCAATTGGTTCAGGAGCAAGAATTGAAGTTGAGCAACAAATTGAAAGATTTGGATCGAACAACTTAATTGTTAGGTCGCAGAGTTCTTCTAATAGAGGTGTATCGATGGGTGCTAATTCAGTTAACACGTTAACTTTAAAAGATATGGAAGCTCTTATAGAAGAGTTACCAGCAATTAAAGCTATTGCACCAAGAGTAAGTTTAAGCACTCAAATTGTTGCTAATGGAAATAACTGGCTTGCTACTGTTACAGGAACAACAAATGATTATTTTGATTTAGGAAATTGGAAATTTGAAAACGGAAGAAGTTTTGAAGAAGAGGAACTCAATTCAGGTTCAAGAGTTGCCATTATAGGAAAGACGGTTCAAAAGAACTTATTTGATACTGATAACCCCATTGATGAAGTAATAAGAATTAATAAAGTTCCTTTTACTGTTATTGGATTATTAGATGCAAAAGGGGGAACAGCTTGGGCTGATTTAGATGATACAGTTATAGTACCATTAAAAACAGCTAAACAACGACTAGTAGCGAAAAAATTTCCTGGTGATCAAATTCGTAGCATGACCATTAATGTTAGATCTTCTGATTTACTTTTTAAAACAGAAAAAGATGTTGATACGGTTATGCGAAAACTTCATAAAATTTCAGCTAATGGTAATCCTGACTTTGTCATTAGAAACTACGCACAATTCTTAAATGCCAGACAAGAGTCATCAAGAGTTATGTCTATTCTTCTAGCTACAGTTGCTGGTATTTCATTAATAGTAGGGGGAATAGGTATTATGAATATTATGCTTGTTACTGTTACAGAGAGAACAAAAGAAATTGGTGTTTGTATGTCTGTTGGTGCAAAAAAACGAGATATACTCCTTCAATTCTTGATTGAATCATTAATGATATCACTCATAGGAGGACTCATAGGAATTGCCTTAGGTTTAGGAGTAATATTTGGCGTTAGCGAATATTTTAAATGGAAAATGAGTCTTGATTATATGTCGATAGTACTCTCTTTTGTTTTTTCTTCATCAATAGGAATTATATTTGGATTTTATCCAGCAAGAAAAGCTGCAAACCTCAATCCTATTGATGCTTTAAGGTATGAATAAATACTTTTATTTGTTCTACTACTATTTCTTAAATTTTAATAAAATTTATCAAGTAAATTAACAAATTATGATTAATTATAAAAATAAAATTTTAAATAAATTATTTTCTTAATCTAATTAAAATATGAATAAAGATAATGTTTAAAATTATTATTAAAAATTTTTTCTAAAAAAAAATTTTTATCTCCCTTCAAAAAATTTATATAAGCAAATAATAAGAATTTTAATGAGATAAAATTTTTATTTTCTAAATAATTTTGAATTTTGATTGAATTATTAAAGTTATTTGAATTTTTATCCAATAAATTTTCATTACCTCCAATTATGTATCCAAAAAAAAGATTATAATTATATTTTTTTTCTAATTCTTTTATTTTTGGATTATATTTATTGTATTGATCTCTATGAATATCTCTTGATAATGCTTTTGCATTTTTTTTACATTCTAGAATTATTCCTTTTTTATTTTTTTTATCCAATATTACAATATCTAATTTACCATCTCTATCAAAAGTTGATTCAATATTTGTCTCACAAAAAGGAGAGAATCTTGAATAAATATTTTTTTTATTATTCAACATATTTATAATTAAATTGGCAGCTAAAGGAGTAGTTTCAGTTGTCTCATAATTAGAATATTTTTCACAAATATAATTTAATACATCTGAATTAACTTCAAAATTTAAAATTTTCTCCTCGTAAAAACTTAATAATTTATTATCGAAACAACTAAGACAGTAATCACATTTATTTAAATTAATATTTGAGAATGGTAAATTATAAGTTTCGTTTTCAATAGCGTTTCTCCTACAAATTAGTTCTTTTTGTTGAATAATTTTATCTTGTTCACAAAACAATAAAAAATCCTCTATATATAATTTTTTTTGTTTAGTGTTTACTAAGTTATCAATTATCATATTTAAAAAATTTATTAATTTTTTTATTAATTTCATTTACATTTTTGATGTTCCCTAAATCAATTTCAGTTATGTCTAAAGAAGGTATTAAATTATCATTATTATTGATTAAAAAACAACCAGTAATAAAATCAATAAAATCAATTTCAGCATTTAATTCAAATTTATAGTTTTTTGTAATGTAGTAATTATTATTTGAAAAAAATTGATGTATTTTTTCTTTCTTAATTGTTATTTTGTTTTTAAAAGACATAGAGAACATTTTTATTAAAGTATATCTTCTTAATTTGAGAATATCTGAATATTTACTTTTAAATTTATTTTTAATATTTTGATTACAAATATCACATTTATCAGTTGCATTTCTATGTACTGCTTTAGGGTCTAAGTGGCGATACTCAATAGTTTTTTTAATTTTAAAATCTTTATTTTTCTTTATTAATTTTTCAAATAATTTTTCATTAAAAATCCATTTATTTGAAATTTTATTAAAATTATCTTTTGAGAATAACCAATTATCAAAATCGATAATTGGTTTTTGAAATTTTTGATCACTATCAATTGGGCTAATAATGTTTGTATGTGCTAGCAATAATAATAATGTTTTTAAAGTTCTAGTTTTTGCATCATTTGATGTATTGCCAATGTTAATAGTCAAATTAAGGTTTTTTTTATTACAATTAGTAATTTCACAAAATTCTTTAATTTTTTTTGAACAAGTAAAATTAGCAAAGCCAACAAATTGAGTAATATCTGATTTATTGAATTTATTTTTTGATACTTTATTTTTTATTAATTTAATTAGACCAATTATTGGTCCAAATTCTAAAATTTTAGTTAATAAATATTTATTAAGTTTTTCATCACCCCAATTTAATTTTAAATATTTTGAGTTTTTAGAATTCCAATTAAAAGATATAACTTTATCACCAGAATAATTCAATTTTACTAAATCTAAAATTGATAATATGAGTGCAGTTTGACCTGCAGGTTTAGATTTTTGTGAATCTGAATCTTTTGCGTAAACTAAATTACAAACATGGGCAGCTGTATTGTCTACTAAAAAAGGGCAGTATTTTTTCCTACCTAATCTATTTTCTGTAAGTTTATTATTATAATTTTTTGCACCTCTACAATAATCTATTGAATTATTTTCAAAGCTTTTATTATATTTTAAATCTAAAATATTTAAATTTTCTAAATCGTTATTATACCTTGATTTCCATATTGAATAGATACAATTCAGATAACCATAATTGCTTCTATTTGGTAAGTTTGTCATAATAACAATTTATATTATATTGATTATTTATTTCTATTAAATCTTTCATTTCATTGGATAATTCATTTTTTATATTCAATAAAATAAAAATCTGCTTAATTTTTTTTTTTAAATTGATATTTCCATAGTTAATTTTTTCTATTAAATTATTTTTAGATGTAATTACATTGATTAAAAAAAATTTATTTTTATATTCGATACAGTTTTTCATAGTTATTGATCTGTCATTATTAATATTTTTAATATTAAAATTTTCATAATATTTACAAATAACAATTTTTTTTAGTGTATAAACAAAATATCTAATCAAATTTAACTTAAGATTATTTGTGGGTAAAAAATAATCTTCTTTTAATTTTTTTTTATCAGTTTCTATGAAAAAAAAATCTATATCATTTTGATAATGCAAGGGACTTATTTGATCTAAAAATTTTTCCATACAATTATCTCTTCTTCTCTCGAAGTTTTATTTATTTTATCAATAATATTTGTACTAGTTGTATTGGTATATTTTCTTTTATAAACATTAATTAATTTAAAAGGAGAAATCTTTATAAAAAATTCTGATCCAGATAAGGATATATTCTTTGTTTTATACTTTCGCTTAGTACCACCAACTATGAAAACAATAAGTGATTTTTTATCTAAAACTTTATCTAAATTTTTAAAAAACTCAATAAAATTGATTTCATAATCTTTTAAACTTTGGAATAAATTTTTTTTTAAAGATTTTTTATTAATTTTTAATAAATCTAGAATAAATTGATTATGATAAGCACTGTAATCTAATGCATTGAAATAAGGAGGGCTTGTAATAACACAGTTGATACTATTTTTTAAAACTACTTTGTTAATATCTAAAGAATTTGCTAATTTAATTTTTGAAATTTTTTTAGTTTTAATTTGATGTTTAATAATTTTTTGATAAAATATTTTATCAAAATCTATTTCATTAAAAGGTTTTATAATTTTTCCAACTATATTTGAAGTCCATTTGTAATGATTACACGCTCTAGCACTGAGTGCTATTGCCCCAAAATAACAACCTTTAATATAATCGTTCATTTCATCTAGATATTCATTGTATTGAAAAATCCTATATGCTGTATTTTTATGAAAATATTTAAGAAATAATGGTGAAACTTTAATATTTTTTTTTTTAAAAGATTTATTCTTAATTTTTTCAAAATTTTCTAATTCTAATTTTATATTTTTTTGATTTATTTTAGACTTTGCAATATTAATAGCAACTGGGTTGAGGTCTATACCTATGTTTTTGATAAATTTTTTTTGACATTCAAAATTTATTGTTCCTGTCCCACAAAACGGATCAAGTAATTGTTTGATTTTAAATTTTGAGTTTATTTCTTCTATTATTAAACTTGCATCTTTACCAGAAATTTTACCTCTGTATGGATAAATTCCATGAACTGATTTTGGATTGTTAACACTGTTTAATTTTTTAAATAAAAAATTCACAATAAATTAATTTGAGCTAATCTTTTTTTTGCTAATTTAATATAATCCTTATTAATTTCGTAACCAACACTATCTCTTCCTAATTCCTCCGCTACTTTTAATGTTGTTCCAGAACCACAAAATGGATCTAGTACTTTGTCTCCATAAAAACTATGGAGTTTAATAATTCTTCTTGGTAATTCTTCAGGAAAAGGGGCAGGATGGCCTATATCTTTCGCTTTAGCTGGATTCATTTCCCATATTGAGTTTATTGCATATTGAGCCCATTCCTTTTGTGTTAATTTAGATTTTTTTTTGATTTCATCAGACGGCTTAATTCTTTTTCCATATTTTGAATATACAATTATCCATTCATATGGGTAAGTTGAAAAAATATTTGTTGGATATGGGTAGCTTCCAAAAGAACTAAATCTTGCAATTTTTCTCTTATCCCAAATATACAAAGATAATAAAAACATTTCGTTTGAAGCTTCCATAAAAGATGTGATTTCGTCTAATTGTATTTTTGTTATTCTTCTTTTTATTTTTTTTTTATTATTTACACCACTATCAAATAAGGGCATAATATTTATACATAATTTCCCGTCTGGCTTTAATACTCTTATACACTCTGTCCAAACTTTATTTAGTGATTCAGTATATTTTTTATAATTTTGATTTAATCCTATTTGTTTTTTTACTTTATAATCTTTTAAGGAATAGTATGGAGGTGAAGTTACTACTAAATCAATAGACTCATCTTCTAATTCTTTCATTTTTTGTGAATTTTTATTGAATATCTTAAACATAAATTTGATAAGTATATAAATAAATTCATTTAATATTTAATTAAATTTTATTTATATAGATTATTTACAAAATTAGATGTTTATAAACTAATTATAAACACATTTGAATGTTTGTTTATAATAAAAATTCATAACTTATATACTTAACTTACATGGGCATATATAAAGCTATTAGGAGTGTAAATTGACAATAAAAAAAATTAGTTTGGAAGAATGGGAAAAACTAGGTTTGCCAAAAGAAATTGATACAATTAGTTTTGGTAAACAAAGTAAAAATTTGAAAAAAATGAAAAAAAAATTAAAAAATAAAAAAAAAACTTCTTTAAACAAATCTAAGATTTAAAATATTATTAGATTATATAAAATTTTTTTTTCTAAAATTATTGATAATTTACAATTAAAAATTTTTTATTTAAAAAAATTTAATAACGTGAATAAATTAGTTTTTTAAATTCTTTAAAAGTAAGTTTTTAAATTCTTCAACAGCAACTGTAGCAGGTTTATGAATAGCAAAATCAAATTGATTTTGATTACGTGATGGTTCCAGATTTAATTCTACAGTTGGTTTATTCATATCTTTGAACATTGTAACGAAGCCGGCAGCAGGGTAGACCTCTCCAGAAGTCCCAATAGAGACAAATAAACTAGATTGCTCAGCTAAATCATGGATTTCTTCCATTTGCATTGGCATTTCTCCAAACCAAACGATATGAGGTCTTAATTGAGAGTTACATTTAGGGCATTTATGGGTCTCATTTAGGTCCTCTAGCCATTCAAATACATGATGATCATTCATCATACATCTCGCTTTGTTTAGCTCACCGTGCATATGAATTATTGATGATGATCCTCCAATCTCATGCAAATTATCGATATTTTGTGTAACTATATGAATTTTATATATTTTTTCTAATTCATGCAGTAAAATATGGGCCTTATTTGGCTTAATTCCTGAGTTTAGTTCTTTTCGGCGTTTATTATAAAAATCATAGACAAGAGTAGGGTTTCTATAGAATCCTTTTGGACTAGCAACATCCTCAATCCTATGATTGTTCCAAAGCCCATCAGAGTCTCTGAATGTTTCAATCCCAGACTCTTTACTTATACCAGCACCCGTTAATACAAAGATCTGGGAATCAGCTGAAATCTGCGGTAATTGTTCCATTTGATACACAATATACAGTATTTTATTACACGTGAAAATCTATATCTAGTTTGTAATATTAGAAACTATTTAGATTATATATATAAATTATTGATTTATAGTATTTATATTTATTACTTGACTATTATTTACGATAACTGTAATTATCGTAATATATAATATGGTTAAAATATCACTAAATGATAATGTAAATAAATTAAAGGAAAAGTCTAAGGCAAAGAATACTCAGGACAAATACAACGGAGATTGGCTTAAATTTATCGACTATTGCAAAAATAAATACAATTGCAGTCCATTAGATGTTGATGATTTAGAAAGTGCATATGCTTTAACTGCTAATTATATGGATTGGCTTCATGAAGATCCAGAAGCAAAAATATTGAAAGGAACAAGTAATATTCCAGGAAGAGAAAAGTTAAATAATAACCCCTACTCTTCATCAGCCTATAAAGCGTCAACTATACAAAGAATTTTAGCCTCTATAACTTATAAATATAGAATTAATGGTTTTCAGTTTGATAGAAAAAATCCCAACATATCAGAAACGATAAGTGCAATTGTAAGAGATGAAAGAAATAATAAATCTGGTCAAGCAAAGGAGCTTTTGAAAGCAGATATTGAGAAAATAATTAATAAAATTCCAGAGGATAATGATGATTTTAGAAACATAAGAGATAAAGCTCTAATATTAATTGGATTTTATAGTTTTTGCAGAAGATCAGAATTGTTAGGAATGAAATATGAGCATTTAAATTTTGAAGATGATGGTGTTCAGGTTTTAATTCCTTTTTCTAAAACTGATCAAAAAGGTGAAGGGAGAATGATCTATTTACCTAAAAATAACTCACCTTATTGTCCTGTATCTGCGTTAAAGAATTGGTTAGACGTTGCATTAATTGACTCAGGTCCTCTCTTTTATAAAATTAACAAAGCTAACAATATAGAAAAATATATTCTTAATAATAAAAATCAAAAAGTAAGTTTGACTGACACAAGTTTTGTTTTAATTTTAAAGAAAAGAGCCGAAGACGCAGGCATAGAAAATTGTGATAAAATTTCTGGTCATAGTCTAAGAATAGGTTCAATTACTCAGGCTAGAATGAATGGAGTACCCACTCATGAAATTATGGCTCAAAGTGGTCATAAAACAACACAAATGATAGATAGATATACAAAGCTAACAAATATTAAAGAGACAAGTGCAGCAAAAAAATTATAACTATTAAATTTAAATAAAAATTATAACTATTAAATTTAAATATTTTCTTATTATTAGTAACAATATTTAAAGAAAATATATGAAAATTTTTTACTCTTTAATTGTTTTGCTATGCTTAAGCTTTTTTAATGTCTCAAATGCTGGAAATTGTGATGTGGAGAATAGAGTCTGTATGTGTGGAATGCAATATTTTGGCTTTGGAGAAATACCGATTGTACGAGATATAAGAATTAACGCAGTAGTTCATGTTTTAGATGGAGATAAATCAAAGTGTAAAAGAATAGTTAATATTTTAAACGATGCAAAAATTAATAGTGAAACTTATAAAACTTTCATAACAAACCATACAGATGAACTTCAAATTACTCCCACACATGATGTTGATATTAGTGACATGCGAATGCAGTGGTTAGTTTCATGTACTACTGGTATTGTTAAAGATCCTAAAAATAGGCAAAAAATATGTGCAGATATTAAACCTTATACTTTAACTCTCATATCTGAGTTTCAAGATGGAAAGTATTTAGTTGAGGAAATTTTTAATGAAACTCTAAATAATGAAAGCTCTCTAAATAAATTAGAAGAATTTTTTAAATAAAATATAATAATGTAATTTAATAAAAAGCTATAGCAGCAGATATCAGTACTATTATCAGTAACCCTCTTCCACTCATTGTAGCTATTTTCATTATAGTTTTATTTGGCGGTAAATTATTTTTTGAGGAATTAAATACATGAAAATTTACAAAAGTAGACAACCCTAAAAGTATACCTGCTGCAATTATTTTAATTGTAAATGCACTGTTAATTATAAAACCGCCATAGAGATTAATTGATAGTACAATTCCGGATATCCATAAAACAATTAGGGATATAAGACCAATATAGCCAAGTAACTTCAATATCTTTGCTGTATTTAAATCAGGAATTTGATTTGCTTTAGCATAAACAGATTGAATTACTCCACCACCAACTAAAACTCCACCTGAAAAAACAATTGCAAGGTAGTGTATAAATTTTAGTGTTATTATTAATGTCATCAAAATTAAATATTACTTTTTATGTAATTATAGTATTAATGTTATAATATGAAAATAAAAAAAGGTGATGCACCAGAACTAAAATTAAAGAAAATGGATGGATCAGATTTTGATCTTAATAATTTTAAAGGAAAAAAAGTATATTTAAAATACATGAGATTTGCTTCTTGTATGTTTTGTAATTTAGAAGTTAATCTTTTAAAAAATAAACATAGTGAATTTGGAAAAGATTTTGAAATTGTTTTAGTATTTCATTCTAGTGTTGAGTTTTTAAATAAACAAATGAAAAAACACGGACCTCTTCCATTTACAGTTCTTGCTGATCCAGATTTTACCTATTACAAAAAATATGAAATTGATAGATCAATGACTAAATTAATGAATGCATTTATTTTTAAATTCCCAAAAGCACTTTCTGCTATGCTCAAGGGTTATATTCCTATTAAACTTGGCGGCTACTTAGATATAATGACTGCAGATTTCTTTCTTGATAAAGAAGGAGTTGTAATAAGATCTAAATACTCTGAAAAAGATGCTTTTGATGGTTTTGAATTTTCAGAAATTAAAGAATTTTCATTAAGATAAAAAGCTGGGATTTAAATCCCAGCTTAATATAACTAAGCGTATATTGTATAAGAAAGTCTGTAGATCAGAACAATTGCTATAATAACAAATACATGCCCTACTATCTCATCACCAACATCTTGCTTTGAATCAGGGTCTATAATTTTAAACCTAGTAGCCCAGCCTAAAATTACCTGATGTGTTGAAACAAGAAAGTTTAATACAAGAAAAATCCAAGCACCTTCAGGTCCTCGAAAAAGTAAATAAATTCCCAAAATTAAAATTGGCAAAACAAAAGTTCCAACAATTCTTATAATAGGAACTGATTTTTCTCCTAAATCATATCGAGTAACTAATGTATTAGGACTTAAAACTGTAAGAAACGCATAGTATCCTAAACCCAACATACTAATTAGGTATAAAATTAGATTTAGAGTACCTCCCCAAGCTTCGATCATATTTTCTCCTTCGTTGAATTATTAATCAAATTAAAATTTTCGACCATAAAAACTAGTAAAATTCTCTATATAATATTTTGTCTAGATTCTCTGACTCAAGTTGACACATTTTAGTAGCAATAATATCTAAAATTAGTTAAAAAAATATAAATGAATTCTGATAGAAAATTAGCCACTATTCTTGCAACTGATTGTGTAAATTTTAGCAAACATATGGAAGAAAGCGAAGAAAAAACTCTTCGAAATTTAAATGAATGTCGCAAAATAATAGATGCTAAAATCATAGAATTTGGAGGAAGAATATTTAAAACTGAGGGTGATAGTGTTGTGTGTGAGTTTGCTTCACCTGTAAATTGCTTAAAGGCAGCAATAGAATTTCAAAATGAAATTTATAAAAGAAATGATCATTCTATTACAGAATTAAAATTAGAATGGCGAGTTGGAATACATGTAGATGATGTAATAGTTGAAGGTGATAATATAATGGGTTCAGGAGTTAATGTATCAGCTAGACTAGAAAGCGAATGTGAGCCAGGAGGAATTTTAATTTCTACTATTGTTAAGGATCAAGTTAATAAAAGGTTAGATGCTAAAATTGAAAATGATGGCACGAGAAATTTAAAAAATATAAGTGAAAGTTTTGAGGTTTATAAAATTTCTAATTTACTTATTCATGAAGATGATTTTTTAACAGAGGAAGAAAAACCAACAAACGATAATATTAAAGAACCAATAGCTCAAACTAAAATCAATAAAGCAAAAAAAATTAAACTAGCAATTCTTCCTTTTGAAAATTTAAGTAAAGATGAAGATTCAGAATTTTTAGTAGAAGGAGTATTTAGAGATTTAATACAAGAATTTTCGCGAATGCAAGAATTTGAAATACTTTCACATCAAACATCGATGGATTTTAAAAAAAGTGATGAAGACGCACTTGGATTTGCAAAAAAACACTTAGTTGATTATTTAATTGGTGGCAATATTCGTTCTGCTGGCAAAAGAATAAGAGTTAGTGTTGACTTAACTGATGCTAGCGATGGTTCCAATTTATGGGGTGAAAAATACGATAGAGTAATAGAAGATATTTTTGATTTACAAGATGAAATCGTAATGAAAATGTCTCGACAATTACTTGGTAATATTGAAATAAGTAGCTTACAAAGGATTAAAAGAAAACCATCAGAAAATTTAAATTCTTATGAATGGTTAATAAAAGGAACTTATCATCATGTTCGATCTGGAAAAGAAAATAATTTAAAAGCTATTGAAGCACTTAACAAGGCAATTGAAACCGATGAAACGAATGCAAGAGCACATGCCTTAAAAGCATGTACTATTGGTGGTGGATACGGCAAAGGTTATTATGAAGATCCAGATAAGATGATGGATATGGGTCTTGAACACGTCAAGAAAAGTCTTGAGGCTGATGAAAATGATTTTGAAGTATTAAGAATTTCTTCTGCAATTGCGCAAAGTAATAAAGATTTTAATAAATCAATTGAGCATGCCAAGAAAGGACACTCCATTAATCCTAATGATCCTAGGATTTTAGATAGATATGGCACATGCCTAGTTAAACTTGATAGTGTTGATGAGGGATTAAAGCATCTTCACAAAGCATTAGAACTTGATCCAATTCCTCAAGGTGCTGCAACATCATGTTCGCGCTACGATGCATTAACAATAGGTTATTTTTGTAAAGAAGATTTTGAAAAATGCATCTCTTGGGGAGAAAAAATACAATACATGAGCGCTTCAACTTGGTTAACAATTTTATATTCTATTTCTAAAAATGATGACATTAGTAAAGTTAAAGAACATAACATTTACAAAAAATATGAAAGTGATTTTAAAGAAACAAATTGGGAAAAAACAATACATAATATGCATTTTAGACCAGAAGATTCAAAACATACTAATCTTTTAGAATTTTCTAATAAAATGTTTCCTAATATAAAAATTGTGGAAAAAACTGCTTAATCATTTTTTCTTTTTTTCTCAGTAAAAGCACTAGCCAGTATACCAGCTGGTAAAGCAACTGCTCCAATTCCAAATAAAGCTGTACAGACTGCAGCAAACCTTCCTAAAAATGTAATTGGTGTATAATCACCATAACCAGTTGACAATAAAGCAGCAGAACTAACCCAAAGAGATCTTGGGATCGACCCAAAAGCTTCTGGTTGCAAATCCCCTTCTACAACATAAAGTAAAGTTGCGGACAATAACATTAAACTTAAAGTAATCAGAAGTGAGAATATTAATTCATGTCTTCTGTCATATATTGCATGAAGTATAAAATCTACTGACTCACTAAAACGCCCAAAACGAAGAATACTAAATATTCTAATAGCTCTTAACAACCTTACTAAGAAACCTTCATTAATACCAATTAAAAATAATGGAATAAGTGCAATTGCGTCAATTAGAGCAGGTACTGTAAAAATATACTTTATCTTGCCATTAAATCCTTTAAATTTATCAATTTGATCTACGGCAATTAATCTACAAATATATTCAATTAAAAATACTATACCAAAAAAAATTTTTGCAGAGTCAAAGAGCTGATGATATTGCTCATAAATTAGTTTTTCTGACTCAATAACAACAAAAACACAGTTCAATATAATAAGAAAGAATATAATTTTTTCAATTAATGTAAAATCCTTCTCTTCTAGACCAAAATGTAAGTGTTCGAATAAATACTTTGAAAATGAATTCATTTTTATATAAATTCTTTATAGTAAAAATTACAAAATGAAAATTAACATTTTTTATCTACTTTCTAAGATAAGCATAATTTTAATATCCTTGTTATGTATCTTATCTATTCTGCTATTTTATAATAATGCAGTTACTTTAAATTCTTTATATATACTCATTTCTGTATTTATTATTGTCTCTGTAATACGACTTAATAAATTAAAGAAATTTACACGAGTACTATTTACTATCATTATACTTCCAATTTTATCATATCTAATGGTACTTTTTTCCTATGATATAGTTATTCAAAAGGAATTTGTTTTAATTAATGAAACTATAAGTAACCTTACAGATAAAATCTTACTGATAACTTTATATTTTATTCCATCAATATTTATAATGATGTTTTATAAATACGAAGTATTGTCACTAAATAATAAATCAGGAACAACAATACCTGAGATAATAACATTTCTTTTTCAGTTTTTATTATTTGCGATACCTGCATTTTTAGTTTTATCCTTTGTTTTTAATTTAGAACTTACAAGTATACTTGCTGCAGGTGGTATAGTTTTTGCTGCTATTGCACTTTCTTTACAATCAAGCTTATCAGATTTAATTAAAGGAATTTTTGTAAATATTGAGAGACCGTTTGCAATAAACGATTGGATTACTGTTGATGATAAAACAGGTTATGTAGAAAATATTACCTGGAGAAGTACAAGAATAAGAACATTTCAGAATACTGAAGTAATCATTCCAAATGAAATCGTTGCAGATTCAATTTTAACTAATTGGAGCAAACAAGATAAAGAAAAAATGAGTGAAGGATTTCATATTTTTAATAAATTATATTTTCATCCATCTCATGACCCAGAAAATATTTCTAAATTACTTTATAATGCTCTTAAAAAAGCAAAACCCGTTGATGGTAGAGAGCAATTAAATTTACAGTGGGTTCGTTTTATAGGTGCTAATGAATTTGGATTAGAATTTGTTGTTGCGTTTGATTGCACAAAAAGAATTTTAAAAAATTCGATGCAAGATAGTGTTATGATGGAAATACATAAAACTTTAAGACATGCAGGTGTTCAAATGTCTGCTGGAAAACTTTATGGGAAACTTGGAGAAGATACAGGACTTCATGCTCTTGATACACATAGAATTAGAGAAGATTTTGAAAAAAGACAGGTTAGTGAATTTAATCCTTATAATGAGTCAATAAAAAATAGAGTCCTACTCCAAAAAATTCCTATTTTTATGTCTTTAAATTCTGAAGATTTAGATGAAATTGCTGAAAACGCTGAAAGACTCCATTTTGAAAAAGACGATTACATTATTAAACAAAATGATTCTGGAGATTCTCTTTACGTTATAAATGACGGAGTAGTATCTGTTTACTTAGATAATGAAAATAAAGATAAAGTATTTTTAGCAAAACTTGGTGTTGGAGACTTTGTTGGTGAAGGCAGTCTTCTTACCGGTGAACCCAGATCCGCTAATGTTATAGCTGAAACTCCTTGCATAGTTATAAAAGTAAGCAAGGATATAATAAAAGATATATTTTCTAAAAATCCTAATGTTTATGATTATGTTGCAAATATTTTAGCTCAAAGAAAGTTAAAACTTGATAAGAAAAAAAATGAAAGTCAATTAACTAAAGATGAAAATAAAAATCTTGTTAATGATATTAAGAATGCAATAATAAATTTCTTAAAATAGAGTATAATTGAACTAACCATAAATAAATAAATAAATAAGAAATATATCTAGATTTTAATCTCAATCTTATGGTAACCGTACAAATTCATCTTAATTAAGTTTGAAAAATTAAAATGAAATATGTACAGGTTATTTTAATTATTATATATGATTTTCATCGGAGAGATGGCTGAGCGGTTGAAAGCACCGGTCTTGAAAACCGGCAACGGGGCAACTCGTTCGTGAGTTCGAATCTCACTCTCTCCGCCACTATTTTTTAAATATAATTAAAATATTTCATTAAAGATTGTAAGTTTTTCTCAATCAATTGAACTTGGGAATTGGATAATATATCTTTCCATTGATTTGACGTACCAGAGCGAAAAAATTTTGAATACTTAGTAGCTTCATCAAAACCGTTTTTATCTTCTAGTTTTTGTAAATTATTAAAATTGGTGTTCTCAATAATTTTATCAACTTCATAATCGTTTAAATAAAGTTTTAATCTGTGAATTTTATTTAAAAATTTTTGAATTTTTAATACAATTTCTTTGGTATTTAATTTTAAATCTTCATACCTAATAATCAAACTAGGTACATTTTTGTAATTTAACCATGATTGAACGTTAAGCTCCCAAGTAGAAAGTAATTCTTGAGCACCATTTGTATTAATCATTAATTTCTTTTCAAATAGAAATTCTTGAATTGTATCATCAAAACTTTTTCCAGTAAAATTTTTAAACGAGATAACTATATCTCTGGGATCTCTTACAATATATATAAAACCGGCATTAACAGTTTCATTAGTAAATTTCTTATGTCTTACACTGTGAGTTTTATATATATTTAGATGATTTGATTTATTATTTAACAAAGTTTGACACTTAATAATATTTTGTGAAACCCAATCAAAATGTAAATCGTTGTTATTAGAATAAATTTTATTTTCAAATTCTTTAAAATGTTTTTTTATTGATAACAATGGTATTGATTTTAAATCCTGTAATGTAAAATCTTTCTCAAAATTATAAAAATTTCCAATAATAGATCTCAGCCATGTATTTCCAGATTTAGGATAGGAAGCCAAAAAAATATTTTTTTGCATTTATATTTAGTTTTTGTTTTCAAGCTTATCAATTCTTTTTTTTAAATCTTGAACTAAAAAATAAATATATACAATAGGAGCCATAATCATAATACCAATTAAAAATGCTAAAAATTCAAACATACAAATTATTATAAATTAAAAAGAATAATTCTCAATACTCATGATAATATTATTTTTTTTCAAATAGCCACAATTTATCTTGTGCTAAAAAAAATATTTTACCACTGTACGGATGAATTTTAATATCTCTTATTCTTCCTATTTCTTTTTTAAAAATAATATCTTCTTTTACATTATTTAAATTTGAAAAATCTAATGAGCGTAAAGATTGATCTTTTAAAGATGTTATAAGTGCTAATCCTTTAAATTCTGGAAATTCTTTTCCATCATATATTGTAATTGCACTAACAGCAATTGAAGGCACCCAGTAATGAATTGCTTTAGTATAACCCGGTAACCATTTGGGACCAATGTTGGAATTGTCATAATTAGTTCCACCCCAACCTAATATTTTCCAACCATAATTTTCACCCTTTTTTACTTCACCAAACCAATCACCACCTTTTGCTCCGTGATTACTAATATAAATTTTATTATCAAAAGGTGAGATGGACATTCCTTGAGGATTTCTTACACCTATTTGATATATTTCTGGCAACCACGTTTCTTTTGAAATGTAATGAGGATTATCTTTAGGCGATGTTCCATCTAATTTAATTCGAATAATACTTCCTGGGTGCTGTTTTACATCTTGAGCTATCATTTCTTTTCCTCTTTCACCTACAGATGCATATAAATAATTATCATGAATAGCTATTCTTGAACCGAAGTGATAAGGCGATCTAATTGGCGGATAGGCTCTAAAAATATTTTTAAAATCTAAGAAATTAAAATCTAAATCTGCTTTAGCAATAGATGTTGTTGAAGGGCTAAATAATTTATCACCAATGTTTTCTGCGTAGGATATGAAAATCTGATTATTATAAAAATAAATATCTAAAAGACCTCCTTGAGAATTTTTATCTCTAATAAAATTTAAGTTGTGATCTATTGAAGTAATCTTATTATTTTGAATATCAAATAACTTAATTTTTCCTGTTTTTTCACTTATTAAAATCTGATTATTATTTATAAATGTGAAACTCCAAGGAGAACTTAAGTTTGATTTTAAAATTTCAAGCTTATATTTGTTGTCTAAAGACAAAACATTTTTACCAAATAATAAAAAAATAATAAAATTAAATATGATAATAAATTTAACCATTATTTAATCAAATTAATCACATTTTTAGATAATTCAAATCTGTCATCAATTAAATTACCACCAAAATCATAAAAAATTTTTTGATCAGGTCTTAATATTAAAGAACTATTTTTTGATAGTGAAAGTTCTAATAATTTTTCTGGATTTTTTGGTTTATTTTGAAAAAAACTAATTAATATACCCTTTCTACTAAATTCAAACTTTTCAATGTTATTTTTTAAACAAATAATTTTTATTTCTACTAATTTTAATAAATTAATTAATTGATTAGGCAATTTACCAAACCTATCTATTAATTCTATTTTAATCTCTTCAATTTCTTTTTTAATATTTATATTAGAGATTCTTTTATAAATCGAAAGCCTTAGATCAACATCGTTAATAAAATCTTCAGGTATATAAATTTCAACAGGGATTTTAATAATTGGTTGAAAATTATCTTTTTTTATAAAATCTGAATTAATTTTACTTTTTTGTAAATTTATCTCTTCTTCAAGCATTTGATGGTAAAGCTCAGTTCCAATTTCTTTGATAAAACCACTTTGTTCTTCACCTATTATAGAACCACCTCCTCGAAGATCTAAGTCTTGAGATGCAATATTAAAACCCGCTCCAAGATGATCAGAGGAGTTTATTATTGATAATCTTTTTCTGCCATTATCTTTTAATTCATTTTCCTTATATGTAATGTATGCGTATCCACGTTTAGATGATCTCCCCACCCTTCCTTTCAATTGATATAGTGCAGCTAAAGAAAAAATATTGGATCGGTAAACTATAATTGTATTTACGTGAGGCAAATCTAAACCATTTTCAATAATATTTGTACTAAGCATTAAAGGAACTTCTTGATTATAAAATTTTGAAATTCTACTTTCTAATAATTTAGGAGTAAGTTGGCCGTGAGTGATTACATATTTTATTTCTGGTAAATTATCGTTTAAAAATTGTTCTACAAAAGGCAAATCTTTTTTTCTTGGCACTACAAAGTAAACCCCATTCTTTCTTCCATATATCTCTCTCTTTATAGCTTCTGTGATAGTTAAAGAATCAAAAGGTGAAACATAAGTTCTAACAGCCATCCTTTCAAATGGAGCTGTAAGAATTAGACTTAGATCTCTTATCCCTGACAGAGACATACTTAAAGTTCTTGGAATAGGTGTTGCGCTAAGTGAGATACAATGAGCTTTTGGTGCAATTTCTTTAAATTTTTCTTTTTGAATTGTTCCTAGTTTTTGCTCTTCATCGTAAACTATTAGACCAAGCCTGTTAAATTTTAATTTATCGTTTAATAAAGCATGAGTTCCAACTAAAACATCTATTTTACCAGTATTACATTTTTCAAAAATTTCTTTTTTATCTTTTAATGATACTAATCTAGAAATTTCTGCAATATTAATTCCAAAAATAGATAACCTTTTTTTAAAATTAATAAAATGCTGCCTAGATAAAATTGTAGTTGGCACTAAAACTACAGATTGTAAATTTGATTTTGCAGCTAGAAAAATAGCTCTTAAAATTACTTCTGTTTTTCCAAATGCAACATCGCCTACAATTAATCTATCAGATGGTATCATCTTAGAAAAATCATTAATTACATCTTGAATTGCATTCAATTGATCATCGGTTTCAACATATGGGAACGTACTTACAAATTTATCATATTCAGGAATATTTGTATTGATTTCATAAGATTGAGATTGAAGTCTCTTAGAAGCAATTGAAATAAGTTTTTTTGCAGCATCTCTAATTTTCTTTTTTGCATCTGCTTTTCTTTTTTGCCAATGAGAAGCACCAAGTTTATCTAAAATAATATTTCCATCAGTATCATCACTGTATTTTGATACATAACTTAAATTTTCAACTGGTAAAAAAAGTTTTTGATTTTCAAAAAATTCTAATTCTAAACACTCATGAATTGAATCATTTAATTCAATTTTTCTAATATTATTAAACTTACAAAGACCGTACTCGGAATGAACAAGAATAGAATCAATTGATAATTTATTTAATTCTTCAAAAAAAATAGTTTGTTTACGTGATTTCGATATTTGCGTATTAAAAAAATAACCAAATAAGGCTTTTTCATTAATAAAAATATATTTATTAAATTTAAATGACTCTTCAATATCGATAATAGTTAAAAGAATATTATCTGAAAGTGAATGATTAAAGTTTGTTACATTATTTAAATTTAAACTTAAATTATTCTGTAATATTTTAGATACTCTTTCTAAACTTCCTTTACTACGGCAACATATATATATAAAATTTTCTTTAGAATTAGTTGTAAAAAATTGATTTATAAAACTAAAATCAATTTCTTTTTTAATTGATGATAAATTATGAATAATATTTACATCAATATTGATATGATTATTTTTATCAAATGTATTAAAGTAAAAATGCTCATTGTTGTTTAAATATTTTTGGAAAATTTCTTTGTTTAAGTAAAAAAATTCAGGTGATAAAAAAAAATTTTCTTTATTAATTTTTCTGGCTAAATAAAAATCATTTATATTTTCTAATCTATTTTCAAATATATTATTAAATTCGTCATTTAATAGTATTTTATAGTCTTTAACATAATCAAACAATGTTTCGAGATTATCATAGAATAAAGGCAAAAACTGTTCACCGCCAGATGGAATAATATTTTCAGAAAAAAGATTATAAACTTGACTATTTCTATACTCTGGAAATATTTCCCTAAAATTTTTTCTAAATAAGTTAAGATTATTTTCATTAAGAATTAATTCATTAATAATATTAAACTCTAAATCACTATTTATTTCCTTTAATCTTTTTTGAGTAATTGGATCAAATTCAAAAATCGTCTCTATTTCTTCATCAAAAAAATCTATTCTTATTGGCTTAGATCTATCATTTGGAAAAATATCTAAAATTGATCCTCTTACAGAAAATTCTGATTTATCACGCACTAAAGAAGTTCTTTGGAAGCCTAATAGGACAAGGTTATTTATAAGATCTTCTAATTTAAATTTTTGTTTTTTTGAAATTTTTAAAATTTGTGAATTAATAATTGATCTAGGGATTATTTTTTGTGTGATTGAGTTAATTGTAGTGAGTATTATTCTTTTTGCATTGGAATTTGATAAAATTTTAAGTGTTTTTAATCTTTCTATTTGAACTTCTTTTGAAGGAGAGACATTATCGTAGGGTATTTGATCCCAAGATTTAAATAATAAAATCTCAACATCAGGTAATAACCATTTAATTTTTTCTTCCATAGATGATATTTCTCTCTCATCTTTTCCAATGTATAAAATTGATTTATTGGAATCTTGATAAAACTGCGAAATGAAAAAGGGCTCAACATTATGAATTGATGGACCGATAGTATTTTTATTCTTCATTAAGTATTTTATTAAATATTTCCTTAAATCCTAATGGAATAGTTACCTTAGAAGTAAGAAAATCATAAATCTCGTTATCCGAGAATTGATTAAATATCGATTTAATATCCTCAAGATCTTTTTCAGTAAATTTATCTAACTGATTTATAAAATATCTTTTGTATAAAATATCTGTCTCTTTTGTTCCAGAGTAAGAAACCCTATATTTTATTGTTTTTTTAAGTGAATTGAATGACATAAAAATTGAATATAGAATATAGTTTATAATTTTATAAAAATCTATGCGACCAGAAAAATTAAATTACATATTATCTTCCATATCTTCTCTCAAAGGAGTTGGTCCAAAGTTAGAGCAAATTATTAATAAATTAGGTATATATAAGAATATTCATTTTGTTTGGAATATACCAAATAATATTCTTGAAAGAAAATTCTATGAAAATATTCATGATGCTGAGATTAATTCTTTAGTAACATTAAATTTAAAAATAATTAAACATGAGCCTTCAAGGTTTAAAAGGCAGCCCTACAAAATTAAATGTATCTGTGGAGATACAAATATTGATTTAGTGTATTTTAATGCAAGACATCCTATGTTGAGACAAATGCTTCCAACAAATGAAAATAGATTAATATCTGGAAAATTAGAATATTTTAGAAACACATTTCAAATAACCCACCCTACTCATGTAAGTGCTTTAAACAATAATAAAATAATCAAAAGTAAAGAGGCAGTTTACAGTTTAACTAGTGGCCTCAATCAAAAAATAATGAATAAATTAACCGATCAAATATTAAATAATTTACCAAATTTTAATGAATGGATAGAAAATTCAATATTAAATAAATATAAATTTAAACGATGGAATGAAGTAGTTAAAAATCTTCATAGTCCAAGTGATGATAATATAAAAAATAAAAATTTACTCAGAAGAAGATTAGCATTTGATGAATTACTATCTCATCAATTAGCTATAGGCATTATGCGAAATTTTAATCAAAAGAAAAAAGGTCTAAAAATTACTAGTGAAAATAAAACATTAAATAAATTTTATAGTAATTTAGATTTTCAACTTACAAATTCACAAAATAATGTAATCAAAGAAATACTTCAGGACTTAGCAAGTTCTAATCAAATGATCAGATTGTTGCAAGGAGATGTTGGATCTGGAAAAACCATTGTAGCTTTAATATCAATGATAAAAGTGTTTGAAAGCAATTTTCAATCTGCTTTAATGGTACCTACTACAATTCTAGCATTTCAGCATTATGAAAATATATTAAAATTATTAAAAGATTCAAAAATAAATGTGCTTGTTCTTACAGGAAAGGATAAGGGTAAGGAAAGGAAAGAAAAATTAGAAGAAATTGCAAAGGGAAAAGCAGATATAATAATTGGAACACATGCTTTAATACAAGATACAGTAAAATTTAACAATTTAGGTTTAGCAGTTATTGATGAACAGCATAGATTTGGTGTTTATCAAAGAATGGTATTTAACCATAAAAATCATAAACCAAATATTTTAGTAATGAGTGCGACTCCCATTCCAAGAACATTAACCTTAGCAGCATATGGAGATATGAAAGAAAGTAAATTAATTGAAAAACCTTTAGGTCGTAAACCAATTATAACTAGCTCTTTGTCATTAAAAAAAGAAAATCAACTTATTGATAGAATAAAAGAAAAAATAAAAAATTCATCGTCTAAATTTTACTGGGTATGCCCTTTAATAGAAGAATCTGAAGAGTTAGATCTAAAAGCTGCAGAGGAAAGATACAAAATTTTAAAAAAATATTTCAAAAATAAAGTTCTTTTAATGCATGGACGTTTAAGTGAAATAGAAAAAGAAGAAATAATGACAAAGTTTAAAAATGAGGATTATAAAATTTTAGTTTCAACGACTGTTATTGAAGTTGGTGTAGATATTCCTTCTGCTACAACAATTGTAATTGAGCATGCAGAAAGATTCGGTTTAGCTCAACTTCATCAATTGAGAGGTCGTGTGGGTAGAAATGACATTCAATCATATTGTATACTTTTACATAAAGATAATATCGGGGAAATTTCAAAACAAAGAATTGATATAATGAAGCAAACAAATGATGGTTTTAAAATCGCTGAAGAGGATTTAAAAATAAGAGGTCCAGGAGAAATTTTAGGAAAAAAACAATCTGGCAGCCCATCTTTTTATGTAGCTGATCTTAGTTTTGATTACGATCTATTAGAAGATGCTAAGATTATGGTAGAAGATATATTATCCAAAAATCCAAAATTGGAAAACATAGAAGGAGAAAATCTTCGAAACTTATTGTATCTTCAAGAAAGAGATGCAGCAATTTTAACACTTACTGCTGGATAATAGTTATGGATATAGAAAAAGGTATTAGATTTGAATGCCAGGGTTCTGGAAATTGTTGTGTTTCAAGAGGTGCCTATGGTTTTGTTTATTTAAGTAAGAAAGATATTAAAAAATTGTCAGATGGATTTAAAATAACAGAACAAAACTTTGTAAAAAACTATTGTCAAAAAACTGATGGTTTCATTCACTTAAAGGAACTAAAAAAAAATAATGGAAATTGCATATTTTTGAAAGATAACAAATGCACTGTTTATAAATCAAGACCTATACAATGTAGAACTTGGCCTTTTTGGCCTGAAAATATGAATACAAAAACTTGGAATAACGATATTGCTAAAAATTGCCCTGGTGTAGGTAAAGGTAAAGTAAAAACAAAGAAAGAAATTTTAAAACAAGTACAAATTGATTATGAAAACGAATTAAATATTAGGAATAAAAATTAACCATCAGACTCAAATTCCATTTCTTTAAAGTATCCGATATATTTATTAGTCTTTTTTTTAAGCAATATCTTTATTGTTGTGCCTTCAAGAACTACTTCAAGAATGTTTTCATTTTTTCTTAAAATATCACAATTTTTCTCAATACCTGATGCAATATTTTTGATTTTTGCTTTTTTCATTTTGGATGGTGAGCCCTGCAGGATTCGAACCTGCGACCCATTCCTTAAAAGGGAATTGCTCTACCAACTGAGCTAAGGGCCCATCGAATTTGTATTCTATATAGTTCAAATATTGTAAGCGCAAGTGATTAACTAAGAGTTTTTTTTATTAAGTTGCTCTAAAGTATTTTTAGAAACAAAATTTGAAACATCTCCACCTAGTTTATGGACTTCTTTTACAAAATTAGATGAAATGAACGAGTTTTTTTCAGAAGTCATAAGAAATATTGTCTCGATATCGGGGTTAAGTTGGTAGTTCATGCCTGTCATTTGAAATTCATACTCAAAATCAGATACTGCTCTTAAACCACGTATTATACATGTGGCATTTTGATCTTTAGCAAAAGTTGTAAGTAATCCTGATAATTCAGTAACATTAATTTTTGAATTTAATCCATTTAGAGAGGTGATATCACTTTTAATAATATTAATTCTTTCTTGAACACTAAACAATGAATCTTTGTTAATATTATTAGCAACAGCTATTACTAAATTATCTAATATTCTTAATGATCTTTTAATTATATCCATATGACCTGTAGTCATAGGATCAAAAGTACCCGGATATATTCCAATTTTATTCATCATTTTCGAATTCTTGTATTCTAGAAACAGAAACAATTCTATCACTTTCTGGAATCTTAAAAATACTTACACCTTTTGTTGATCTTCCAGCTATTCTAATTTGGTTTACATTAACTCTAATTATTTGACCCTTGTCACTAACAAGAATAATTTCATCATTGTCCTTAACAACAAAACAATCAACAACTTCACCATTTTTTTCTGATGTAATTATACCAGTTATACCTTTCCCTCCTCTATTTGAAATTCTATATTCATAAGCGGATGATCTTTTTCCAAAACCCTTTGATGTTATAGCTAAAAGAAATTCCTCATTATTATTTAATTCTTCAAATCCATTTTTGAGTGATGAAGTTTCTTTTCTACTTTCGGATGCTGCTCTTAAGTATTCTTGACGAATGCTCATATCAATCACCGAATGTTTTAAAATTGCTAAAGAAATGATTGTATTGCCCTTATCTAATTTTATACCCCTTACACCTGAAGAATTTAAACCAGAAAATAATCTTAATTTTTCAACTGGAAAACGTAAACATTTTCCATTTGATGAAGAAAGTAAAATATCATCATCTACAGTACAAAGCTTAACACCAATTAATTCATCTTTTTCATCAAGCCTAATAGATACTTTGCCTGAGTCCCTCAATTCTCTTTTTCCACTCTTAGCAACATCAATTAATTTATTTTTTCTAACCATTCCATTTTTAGTTGTAAAAATAACATAAAATTTTTCCCACTGATTTTCATCTAGGGGTAATGGCAGAAAAGTTGATATTTTTTCAGAATTTTTAAATGGCAATAAATTTACTATAGGCTTTCCTCTTGCCTTTAAACTAGCTTCAGGAACATCATGAGATTTTAGAGAATAAACCTTTCCTAATGAAGAAAAAACTAAAAGTTTAGTATGAGTATCTGCAAAGTGAATTTCTTTAACAAAATCCTCTTCCCTTGTTGACATACCAGTTTTACCTTTACCTCCTCTATTTTGAGAACGATAATTAGATAATAGTGATCTTTTAATGTATCCATTATTAGAAATAGTTAAAACTATATCTTCTTGTTGAATATATCTTAAATCATCTACTTGCTCATATTCTTGATCAATAATCTCACTACGTCTTTCAGTTGCAAATTCTTTTTTAATTTCAGCTAATTCATTTTCTATTTCCTTTAGAAGAATATCCCTAGAATTAAGTATAGATAGGTAATTTTTAATTTCTAAAATTAAACTTTCTAAATCTTTTTGTATATCTTCTCTTTCTAAAGCAGTTAATTTTTGTAATCTTAATTCTAAAATAGCTTTAGCCTGTGCTTCAGAAAAATTGAAAGTGTTGTTTTTTAACTCTAAAGTATCATCCTCAACTGATTTAATAAAATTAAAATTTTGTTTAGATACTTTCCATTTCTTTTTAATTAATTTTTCTTTTGCTTCTTTTGTATCTTTTGAACTTTTTATTAATTCTATAATTTCATCAATATGTTCATTAGTAACAACCAATCCAACTAAAATATGAGCTTTTTCTCTAGCTTTATTAAGGTCAAATAATGTTCTTTTTATTATTACTTCTTCTCTAAAATCTAAAAATGAAGATAAAATTTCTTTTAAATTCATTTGTTCTGGCTTCCCTTTATTTAAGGCAAGCATATTAGAATTAAATGTCGTTTGAATTAACGTATGTTTATATAATTGATTGAGAATAATATTTGAGTCTACATCTTTTTTTAATTCTATAACAACCCTAACACCGTTTCTATCTGACTCATCTCTTAAATCTGAAATTCCTTCAACAATTCCATTTTTTACAATTTCCGCAATCCTTTCTAATAATTTTGATTTATTAACCTGATAAGGTATTTCATGAAGAATGATTGCTTCACGATCCTTTTTAAAATTTTCAATACTAGTCTTTGACCTAACTACACACCCTCCTCTTCCAGTTTCAAATGCTTCTGTTATGCCCTTTTTACCAATTATTTGACCTCCTGTCGGAAAATCAGGACCAAAAATATATTTTTGAAGGTCTGAGATATTACATTCTGGATTTTTAATAAGATATAAAGATGCGTCTATAACTTCTCCTAAGTTATGTGGGGCAATATTAGTCGCCATTCCAACAGCTATTCCTGACGCTCCATTAACTAAAAGATTTGGAAATTGGGATGGCAAAACTGAGGGTTCTTTTGTTGTATCATCATAATTAGACTGAAACGCAACAGTGTTTTTATCAATATCTTCAACAAGCTTTTCGGATACTTTAGCAAGTCTTGCTTCAGTATATCTCATTGCTGCAGGAGGATCGCCATCTAAAGATCCAAAATTCCCTTGACCATCAACTAACTCTAATCGCATAGAAAAATCTTGTGCCATTCTAACCATAGAATTGTAAATAGCTGAGTCTCCGTGTGGATGATATTTACCCATTACATCACCCACTATTCTTGCAGATTTTTTGTATGGTTTATTAAAATTGTACCCTGTTTCACTCATAGAGTACAATATTCTTCTGTGAACTGGCTTTAAACCATCTCTACAGTCTGGAAGTGCCCTACTAACTATTACAGACATTGCATAATCCAGGTAGGATTTTTGCATTTCTTGCTCTAAACTTACTGAAGGTATATTAGTTGGTTCTTGATTGTCGTTATTTGATGTATCTATATCGTCAGGCACTAAAAAAATCCAAGTTTTCTAAGAAAAATTAAGAATTTTTTATATCAAAAAGCACAATTTAAACCAATATAAATAAATGATTAATTTATATTAAAAAAACTATATTTTTCAGTAATTAAATATAATTATCTAATGTAAATTATTAAAAAGGGATATCTTCATCTAAATCATCAGAATCAGTTGATTGATTTCCAAAAGAATTATCTTCAATTGGCTTAGATTGATCCATTTCTTGAGAATTATCAGTTACCTGAGAATTATTATTTCTACTGTCTAAAAGAGTTAAATTACAATTATAGCCCTGTAAAATGACCTCTGTGGTATATCTATCATTACCATCTTTATCTTGCCATTTCCTTGTTTGAAGCTCACCCTCAACATAAATTTTAGAGCCTTTTTTTACATATTTTTCTACTATATCAACAAGACCATCTCCAAAAACAACAATGTTATGCCAAGATGTTTTTTCTTTTTGTTCTTGAGTATTTCTATCTTTCCATCTCTTTGAAGTTGCTATTGAAAATGATGCCATTTTAGCTCCTGATTGCATAGAGCGAATTTCAGGATCCCTTCCTAAGTTTCCTAATAAAATTGTTTTATTAACACTACCAACCATAAGATTTCTATATATATCCATATAACATATTAACGTTATTAAATAACACTAATATTCATGAATTTAGATAAAATTGTTATAAAAGGTGCAAGAGAGCACAATCTTAAAAATATCAACTTAGAAATACCAAAAAATAAACTTGTTGTAATTACGGGTGTAAGTGGCTCAGGAAAATCAACTTTAGCATTTGATACAATTTATTCTGAGGGGCAAAGAAAATATGTTGAGAGTCTATCAGCATATGCAAGACAATTTCTTCAAATGATGAATAAGCCTGATGTAGATAGTATTGATGGTCTATCACCAGCTATTTCTATAGAACAAAAAACTACACAAAAAAATCCAAGAAGTACTGTAGGAACAGTCACAGAAATCTACGATTACTTAAGAGTGCTATATGCTAGAGTTGGCGTTCCCTACTCTCCAGCAACAGGTAAGCCAATTAAATCGCAATCAGTTAGTGAAATAACTGATCTTATAATTAAAAATAATATTGATAAAAGAATTTATATTTTATCTCCAATAGTTAGAGATAGAAAAGGTGAATATCGAAAAGAAATCGAAGATTTAAAAAAAAGAGGTTATCAACGACTTAAAGTAGATAATGTTGTCTATGATATTAATGAAGTGCCTTCACTTAAAAAGAATTTTAAACATAATATTGATGTTGTAATTGATCGACTTGTTGTAAAAAAGAATATCCAACAAAGACTGAGTGAAAGTATAGAAGTTGCGTTAACTTTATCAGATGGTTTGTTATATTTAGAAAATTTAGACACGAATAAAATATCGATATTTTCATCAAAATTTGCATGTCCTGTTTCTGGATTTAGTATTGAAGAGATTGAACCTAGATTATTTAGTTTTAATGCACCGCAGGGTGCATGTTCTGAGTGTGATGGACTAGGAGTTGAAAAATATTTTGATGAATATAAAATTGTACCAGATGAGACTAGATCAATTTCTGATGGAGCTATTAAACCATGGGAAACTAAAGTATTTGGCTATCAAAAAAAATATTTTGTCGAAACAATAGATAAAATTTTAAAACAATTTAAATTAAAGAAAAATGTTCCATGGAGTCAAATTCCAAAAAAGGTAAAGAATATTATTCTTTATGGAGATGAAAATAGTGAATTAAATTTTTTATATGATTTTGAGGGAATAATAAATTTTATTGATCGAAAATATGAAGAAACGGAGAGATGGTGGCTTCAATATGAATTAGAAAAATATTTATCAGAGAGAGATTGTGAAGTTTGTAATGGTTATCGTCTTAATGAGAAAGCTTTAGCTGTAAAAATAGATGGAAATCATATTGGAAATATTACTAAAAAATCAATTAGCGAGTGTTTAAGTTGGTTTTCATCTCTGGAGAATAAACTAGACAAAAATAATAAAAAAATTGCTGAAGGAGTAATTAAAGAAATTAAAGATCGATTAGTTTTTTTAAATAGAGTTGGTCTAGATTATCTATCATTAGCAAGAGCTAGTAAAACTTTATCCGGTGGGGAAAGTCAAAGAATTAGATTAGCAAGTCAAATTGGCTCAGGTTTAACAGGTGTTTTATATGTTTTAGACGAACCTTCTATTGGGTTACATCAAAAAGATAATCAACAACTGATTGAAACTTTATTTAGATTAAGAGATTTAGGTAATACAGTAATTGTTGTTGAACATGATGAGGATGCAATTAGACAATCAGATCATATAATTGATATTGGTGTTAAGGCAGGTATTAATGGAGGTCACATAATTGCAGAGGGTGGACTTAAAAAAATACTAAAAAATAATAAAAGTTTGACAGCAAAATATTTGAATAAATCATTAGAAATAGAAATTCCAAAAAGCAGAAGGAAATTCAATAAAAATAAAGTTTTTAAACTTAATAAGATAAAAACAAACAACTTAGATAATCTTAATATCACTTTACCTTTAGGGAATTTTATTACTGTCACAGGTGTATCAGGGAGCGGTAAATCTTCATTAATTATTGATACATTGTATCAAAGGTTAGATGAGTATTTCAATAAATCTTTAAATAAAGATGAAAGTCGTTTTAACTTTAAAGGTATTAATCATATCGATAAAGTAATTGATATTGATCAATCTCCTATTGGAAGAACGCCAAGATCAAACCCAGCAACATATACAGGTTGTTTCACTCCAATAAGAGATTGGTTTGCAAACTTAAATGAATCAAGTGCTAGAGGCTATAAACCAGGTCGTTTTTCATTTAACGTTAAGGGTGGTAGATGTGAGTCCTGTGAAGGTGATGGAGTTAAAAAAATAGAAATGCATTTTTTAGCTGATGTTTACGTCGAGTGTGATATCTGCAAAGGTAAAAGGTATAATAGAGAGACATTGGAAGTAAAATACAAAGATAAATCAATTTCAGATGTTTTAGAAATGACTGTTGAGGAAGGTTATAAGTTTTTTGATAAAATTCCTACAATAAAGCAAAAACTTCAAACTTTAATGGATGTTGGATTAGATTATATAAAAATAGGTCAATCAGCTACTACTTTGTCAGGTGGTGAGGCGCAAAGAATAAAATTATCAAAAGAATTGTCAAAAAGATCAACAGGAAAAACACTATATATTCTAGATGAACCAACAACAGGTCTTCATTTTGATGATGTTAAAAAATTACTTAAAATTCTTCATACACTCGTTGATGAAGGTAATACCGTAATCGTTATCGAGCATAATCTTGATGTTATTAAAACAGCTGATCATATAATTGATCTGGGTCCACTAGGAGGAGTAAATGGTGGTCAAATTGTTGGAACTGGTACTCCCGAAGATATTGCAAATAATAAAAAAAGCTTTACAGGTGAATTTTTAAAGAAAATTTTATAAATCAAAGGAAATAAAATGATAAATCTAGAGTTACCAGATCTACCCTATAGTAAAGATGCTCTAATGCCGTATATGTCGGCTGAAACTTTAGAGTTGCATCATGATAAGCATCACATGGCTTACATAACTAATGGAAATAAATTTATTAAAGAACAAAATATAGCTGATGATAATGTTAATGATATAGTCATCAATTCATATCAAAAAAATGCTCCAGTATTCAATAATGTGGCACAACATATAAATCACGTTCATTTTTGGGAAGTAATGAAAAATAACCCAGATGGAAAAATTCCTTCTGAACTAGAAAATAAAATAGTTTCAGATATTGGTTCAGTTGAAAAAATGAAACAGGATTTTATAAACGCGGGTATTGGTCAATTTGGATCAGGTTGGTGTTGGTTAGTTTTAAATAATGGAAAATTAGAAATTACTAAAACACCTAATGGAGAAAACCCAATAGTTCATGGTCACATGCCTCTACTTGGATGTGATGTATGGGAACACTCATATTATGTTGATTATAGAAACAGAAGACCTGATTATTTAAAAGCTTTTATCGATAATTTAGTTAATTGGGAAAAAGTTACAGAAAACTTTAATAACGCTTAATCATCTTCATCTTGCGGTCTAAACTTAAAAATTAATAAAGTTGGGACCGCAATGAAAACAGATGAATAAGTACCAATTATTACTCCAATAATCATTGTTAAAGCGAAGGGTCTAATAACCTCGCCACCAAATATAAACAAAGATACTAAAGCAAGTAGAGTTGTTAAGCTTGTCATTATAGTTCTGGATAAAGTATTATTAACTGATAAATTAAATAGATCTACTAACTCTAACTTTTTATATTTTCTCAAATTTTCACGAACTCTATCAAATATGACTACTGTATCGTTAATAGAATATCCAGCAATTGTAAGAATTGCTGCTATTGTTGCTAGAGAAAATTCTACATTTAAAATAGAGAGCAATCCAAGAGTAAATAATACATCATGAGTTAATGCAACAACTGCGCCGAAACCAAATTGCCATTCAAAACGCAGCCAAATGTAAATTAAAATAGCAATTAATGCAAAAGAGACTGCTTGAAAACCTCGAAACAATAGCTCAGAACTTATTGTTGGACCTACAAATTCAGACCTTCTAAACTCAACTACCTTGTCTTGAATTAAATTTTTTACAGAATTGACTGTTTCAATACTCTCTTGATTACTTTTATTTTGAAGTCTGATCAAAATAATATTTTCATTACCAAATTCCTGCAAAGATACATCACTATAAGAAGAAGATAAAATTTCTCTTAGCTCACCAATTGAAGTATTTTTTGTACTGACTTCAATTAAAGTACCTCCTTTAAAATCAATTCCAAGATTTAAACCCTTTATACTTAATAAACCAATTGAAATAAATATTGCTAAAATAGAAAAAATTAAAAAATTTCTTCTTAAACCTAAAAAATTAATATTAGGCTCAACAGGAATAATTTTATTTAAACCAAACATTATAATTTTAATTCCTTTTTATTTGCAAATGATAAGTACATATACACTAAAAAATTTGTAAGCATTAAAGCGGTGAACATTGATGCTATCACACCCAAAGACAGTGTAATTGAAAAACCTCTTATTGGACCAGAGCCAAATGCAAATAGTAAAACAGCGGCAATCAAAGTAGTAATATTGGCGTCAAGTATAGTTGACATAGCTCTATCGAAACCATTTTTTACAATCTGAAAAACTTTAGTTTGTTTTAAGCTTTCTTCTTTAATTCTTTCAAAAATTAGAACATTGGCGTCCACTGCCATACCAATTGTTAATACAATTCCAGCTATACCAGGCAATGTTAAAGTTGCACCTATAGTACCTAATAATGAAATTATTATAAATAAATTTACTATCAAAGAAACATTAGCAAGAGCGCCAAAAGTTCCATAAATGAGTATCATAAATATACATACTAAAAACATTCCAATAATAGCAGCTATTTGACCAGCAGCTATAGAGTCTGCTCCTAAACCAGCACCCACTGATCTTTCTTCAACTATTTCTAAAGGCGCTGGCAATGCACCAGCTCTTAATAAGACAGCTAAATCAGATGCTTCTTGGGCATTAAAATTTCCAGTTATGATACCTGAGCCTCCTGTAATAGCACTACTAATTCTAGGAGCTGTAATGACAACACCGTCTAATACAACAGCAAGATTTTTACCAATATTGTTTGTTGTAACTTTACCAAATTTTTGTGCACCTTCTGTATCAAAACGAAATGAGACTGCATGACCTTCTGTTTGATCAAATGAACCTTTTGCATCAACTAAATTTTCTCCACCTACAACTGCTCTTTTATCTAATAAATATTTTGTATTTTCATCATACATGTCTGGAACAATAATTTTTCCAAAAGGAGCTAAATTGTTTTGAAGAGCAGATGTATTATCATTATCAACAATGTGAAAAGTTAGTTTGGCTGTTTTACCTAATAAATCTTTTATTCTTTCAGGGTCTTTTACTCCTGGTAATTGTAAAAGAATTCTCTTTTTACCTGATCTTTGGATTAAAGGTTCTTTAGTTCCAGATTCATCAATTCTTTTTCTAACAATTTCAAGTGATTGTTTAATTGCTGAGTCTTGAATAATTTTTCTATATTCATCATTTAACTTTATACTGAGTTTATTGTTATTAATTTGTAAAGTAACTCCTCTATACATTTGAAAAAAACTATCTCTAATATCTTTTATCTTCTCTTTATTACCAAAAAAAACAACAACTTCATTTTCTTGAATATTAATTTTTTCAATTTTTACAGCTTGATCTCTAGAAATCAAACGAACACTATCAACAAAATTATCTAATTCTTCTTTATATAAAACATCTAGCTGAACCTCTAATAATAAATATGATCCACCTTGTAAGTCTAAACCTAAATTAATCTTATTTTTTAAAAACCAATTTTCTGAATTTTCATCATAAATAATTGAAGGAATTGCAAAAATTATACCTAATAAGACTAATGATACTACTGTAAACGATTTCCAGATGGGATAATTTTTCATTAATAAAAAAATTTATTTTTTTCTAGAAAATAAAGAGAAGCCAGATTTACTTTTATTCTCTTCTTTTGGTGGTTCTTTTTTTTGAACTTCTGGCATTGCATATAAATCTGCAACCATTCCGGATGCAATTTTTATTTCAACATTTTCTGCAACTTCTAAGGTTAATTCCCTATTATCAGCTACCTTATTTATAGTTCCGATAATTCCGCCTGAAGTTACTATTTTATCACCTCTTTTTAGATTGGATAGCATTTCTTTGTGCTGTTTAACTTTTCTTTGTTGTGGTCTAATTAATAAAAAATAAAAAACTACAAATATTAATATAAGTGGTAAAAATGTTCCAAATGCTTCCATAATAGTACCTATGATGATTTAATTTGAGAGATTTATTATACTGTGTAATAAGAAAAATCAAATAAAGTATTTATAATGTTTTTAAGCAATTTTTTATCAAATCTTACACTCTCAAGAGGAAATGCATTTATTTGGGATAGTAAAATAAAAAACCTTAAAATAATCTCTTATTTTAGTTGTTTAGATCTTGATCTTTTAATCGGAATAGAAAGACAAAAGAAAACTATTTATGATAATACAAAAAATTTTGCTGAAGGAAATTTTACAAATAATGCCTTATTATGGGGATCAAGGGGCAATGGTAAAAGTTCACTAATTAAATCAGTTTTTTATGAAATAAATAGAAAAAATAAAAATTTAAAATTAATACAATTAAATAAAAATAATATTTTTGATATAGAGGTTATTTATGAAAAATATGCAAATTTAAAGAATTATAATTTTATAATTTTTATTGATGATTTATCATTTGAAAAAATAGACAGTGATTATAAAATTATAAAGTCAACATTAGATGGAAGTATACAAAATCAACCTAAAAATATAGTTCTTTACGTAACTTCTAATAGAAGACATTTAATGCCAAGAGATATGATAGAAAATGAAAGATCCTCTGCTATTCATACAGATGAAAGTGTTGAAGAAAAAATAAGTTTAAGTGATCGTTTCGGTCTATGGATTGGCTTTCATAATATTTCTCAAAATGATTTTGTTAATATAATTTTTAAGTATTGTGAAAAATTTAAACTTCCTTTTAATGATAATACTGAAAAAGAAGCAATTAAATGGAGTTTACAAAGAGGTAATAGAACTGGTAGATCAGCATGGCAATTTATTATTAATTATGCAGCCGAAAATAATAAAAAAATAGATATTTAATTTACTCAAAATCAAAATTTATTTTTTCTAAACCTGATACTCCGCCTTTTAAATGATAAATATTTGATTGATTTAGTTGTTCGACAAATCCATTAGCTAAAATTGAAGATATATCTCCATTTTGACTTATAAAAATAACCTTCTCTCCTATTTGTACATTTTCTTTATACTTTTCAAAAAAATCAGGGAAAAAATTTCCATTTTTATCAAATGCTGTAATTTGAACAGCGCCAGGTATTTTATTGTTATTAGTTATTTGATCATCATTCCTAATATCTATAATTTTAAAGTCATCAGTCATTGCTAATTTTAACTGATAACCATCTATTTCTTTATACCCAGGTGGAATTACTTTTATTACTTCAATATCAAAAATAAGATTTGATTTTGGTGGAATCAAACTGCCTGCACCAGTTTCACCATAAGCTAACTGATATGGAATAAAGATTGTTCTTTTACCACCCTCTTTCATTCCAAGTAAACCAGTTTCCCAACCTAAGATAACTTGCCTTACACCTATTTGAAAATTAAAAAATTGCCCTCTCTCATAAGAACTATCAAAAACAGTATTATCTTCTAGCTTGCCAATATAATGAACAGATAATTTAGAGTGATTTTTAACTTCTAAGCCATTACCTATAGACTCACTTAGTATTTGAACTTCATTAGAAAAAGATTTGAAACTAAAAATACAAATAAATAAAATTAAAAAAAATTTATTCATTAATGTGCTTCCTTTAATTGTTTAATTTGTGAAGGTAATGAAACAATTCCACTTAAAACAATAAATAATGCTCCAATATAAGCATATAAATTCATATATTCATTAAATATAAATATTCCAACTAATGATGACCACAATACCTGGAGGTAAACTAAACTGAATACAGAAGCATAATGTTTTTGAGCAATTTTAAATGCAGTTGTTGCAAAAAACATAGCTGTATTAATAAATAATGCAGCTGTTAAAATTAAGAAAAAATCAAAAAGAGAAACTTTTAATGGATTCATTAAAAATAAGGGTATTGAAACAAAGTGAACAAAGAAACCACCATACAAAAAATAACCAATATTTGTTGTTACATAACTGTATTTATTTACAATAAAAGTTGTAACTGTAATTAAGAATACTCCAATGAGGACAATTAAATAATAAATATTAAAATTTTCAAATCCTGGTTGGATAACAAATATAACTCCTAAAAAACCAATAAACAACGACACATAGGTCAATAAATTTAATTTTTCATTTAATAAAAAAATAGCAAATATTGTTCCCATTAATGGCGCAGTCATATTTAAGGTTGTAAACTCTGGAAGTTTAATTTGTTCAAGTGTTATAAAAGCTATAAATGGCAGAGGAATATTTAAAAAACCTCTAAAAATAGGTGGAAAATAATTAGTGCATTTTATATGTTTTTTCAAAGTTCCATTAATTAAAAAATAAAATGGGAAACATAGAAAAATGGGTATTCCATAAAAAATAAAATGATAAAATTTTATATCTGTTTGAGATAGATAATTTATTATAGCATCATTTGTTACAAAAAAAATTCCAGCAAAAAACAAAAGGATTGAAGAATAAATTATACTTTTTTTCATAAATTAATTTTACTAAAAATTATAGATCCTTAAGTTGTTTTTTTTGAGCTTGAAGGGATAGAAATCCACTTAATACAATTAAAACCGCTCCAATTAATGCAACAATATTAAGATATTCATTAAAAAATATAATACCAATTAATAATGACCATAATATTTGTAAATAAAATAGAGCAAAAATTGATGAAAAATGATTTTTAGAGTTTTGAAACGCATAAGTTACAAAATAAACTCCTATTAAAACAATTAAACCAGCAAATAATGAAATAAAAAATAATTGATAATTAATTAATGGGTCAAATATAAATAAAACAACAGAAACTAAATTTATAGGTACTAATCCATATACAAAAAAACCCAAAGTCGTTGTAATATTTGAATATTTATTCGCCAAAAAACTCTGCAAAGCTAGAGTAAATGCACCATAAATAGGAAATAAATAATAAAAACTGAAATATTGAAAACCTGGTTGTATAATAAATATTACACCAATAAATCCTAAAAAAATAGCAGTGGTTGTAAAATAATTTATTTTTTCTCCTAAAAATAATATTGCGAGAATTGATCCTAAAATAGGTGAGATCATATTAAGAGTTGTCCATTCTGGTAGTGTAATATTTTGTAAACTTATAAAAAGCATATACGGTAAAGGTAAAAATAAAAAACCTCTTAATATTAAAATTGAATAATTTGATGACCCTAAAAAAGTTTTAATATTTCCAGTAAAGTATAAATATATAAATATTAAGATTAACCAAGGACTTCCAAAAAATACATGATGATAAAACTTAAACTCAATTTCTGTTAAATGGTTTATTATTGCATCATGTATAACAAATAAGCTTCCACCCAAAATTAATGATAAAGAACAATACAAAATTTTTTTATTAATCATTAATTTTACTATTTAGGGATTGTGTGAATATAAAAAGTACTTATATTGATAGTGTGATGAATACAAATGAAATAAAAACTTATCGTTTAATAATAAAAGGAAAAGTACAAGGTGTTGGATTTAGGCACTGGTTTAGTGATCTAGCTATTTCTTTAGGATTAAATGGATATGTACAAAACAAAGAAAGTAAAGACGAAGTAGAAGCTATTATTCAAGGAGACATGAAAAGTATTCTATCTATTACGGAGAAAGCGAAAGATGGTCCTTCACTTGCATTAGTTGAAGGCGTAATTCCTAGTAGCATTATAAGTAATGTTAAGTATTCTGGTTTTATAGTTAAATACGAAACTTAATTAAAAACTTGCTTTATAGTTTTATGAAGAGAATCAAATATTTCATCAATTTGATTTTTAGTAATTATAAATTGAGGACACAAAACAATTGCAGGACCCAAAGGTCTGCAAATTAATCCATTATCAATTGATAAATTAGCAACTTTATCTCCCATGTTAAGATGACCTTCAAATGGTTCTTTTGTATCTTTATTTTTTACCATCTCTAATGCAGCCATTAGACCTATACCTCTAGTTTCTCCAATGTGTTCATAATCATTAAATTCATTTAATCTTTCAAAAAAATAGGGTTCCATTAACTTTACATTATCTAATAAACCCTCATTCATAATTACATCTATTGCTTTCAAAGCAATTGCACATCCAACAGGATGACCGCCAGCTGTAAAACCATGTGGAAATTCTTCTGCTTCTTCTGATACTTCAACAAATTTATCTGAAAATTCTTTATTAACTATAACTGCACCCATAGGAAAATACCCAGCTGTTAAACATTTAGATGAGATAATTATATCCGGTTTGATATTGTAGGTTTCACAACCCCATAAATTTCCAGTTCTACCAAATCCACAAATTACTTCGTCTGCAATAAAAGGAATATTATATTTTTTTAATATAGGCTGAACTAAATCAAAATACGATTTTGAAGGCGGTATACAACCTCCCGCACCTTGAACAGGTTCTGCAACAAAACCTGCAATAGTTTCTGGATCCTCTTTGATGATTTTTTCTTCTAAATTTTTCGCCATCCTAAGGGAAAATTCTTCTTCCGTTTCATTCTCTAATCCATATTTCCAATAATGAGGACATTCAATATGAATAAATTCTTCAGATGGTAAACCAAACTCTTTATTATATGGTTTAGCTGTCATTGAAGAAGCTCCTAAGGTAACGCCATGATATCCATTAATTCTTGTTATAATTTTTCGTCTTTTTGGCTTTCCAATTCTTGCATTTAACATCCATAACATTTTGACCATGGTGTCGTTTGCTTCAGATCCTGAATTACAAAAGAATACACGGCCTTGATCAAAAGGTGATACTTCAATAATTTTTTCAGATAGCTGCAACGTTTCTTCAGACAATCTTCCAAATAAAGAATGATAACCAGCAAATTTTTCATATTGTTGTTTTGCAACTTCAATTAATCCAGGATGATCAAAACCAGCACACTGATTCCATAGACCAGAATTCCCATCTAGATATTTATTACCTTTAGTATCGTAAACATATATTCCTTTTCCATAAGAAATAACTAAAGGGCCTCTTTCATTTAATGACTTCAAGTCAGTAAATCCATATAAATGGCTGGAAGTATTTCTTTGTAACATACCAGTTAAATATTTTTTTTTATTATGAAAAGCAAGATCTTATTTTCAGTTGGGACTATAGGTGTACTTTTTATGATGGCTGGGCAATTATCATTCTCTATAAATGATAGTTATGTCAAACTTGTTGTAAAAAATATAGGTGATGACAATTCATTATATTCTGTAATTTTTTTAAGAGGTTTAGTTACATCAAGTCTATTAGGTTTATATTTAATCTTTTTCGAAAAAAAGAATTTAATTAAAATACTATCAATCAAAAGTTTTCATATAAGGGGTTTCTATGAAGTTTTAACGGCATTATTTTTTTTGGTTGGATTAATATTACTGCCGATATCTGAAGTTTATACACTTTTAATGACTAATCCTTTCTTTGTCACAATATTTGCTTTTCTTTTTTTGGGAGAGAAAGTTGGTATAAGAAGATGGTGTGCAGTTATCATTGGGTTTTTAGGTGTACTAGTAGTTGTAAATCCACAAAATTTTCAATTTAATTATCTTTTAGTATTACCAATTTTAGCTGCTATTTTTTTAACTATTAGAGATATTGCTACAAAAAGTTTAGCAACTAAATCAAATAGTGTTGAAATTACATTTGTGACAGCATTATTAATTACTGGGTTTGCAGGGCTGGGTTCAATTATTTTTGGTTATCAAGTAAGAAGTGAAGATGTAAATTATATTCTTGCTTCTAGTATATTTGTTTTATTCGGATATTTATTTTCAGTATTAACAGTTTTTTATGCACCACTCTCATTAACTGCCTCTGCAAGATACAGTGTAATTATATTTGGTATGATTTTTGGGTATTTAATACTAGGTGAAACTCCAACTTATAATATGATTATTGGTGCAATAATTATTACATTAAGTGGTTTATTTGTAATCAAAAGAGAAAAAGAAATAGGTAAAATTAAATAAAAATTTACTGATCCTTACAAAAATTATAAACTTCTTCAACATGACCTTTAACTTTAACTTTATTCCAAGAATTTAGAATTTTTCCATTTTTATCGATTACAAATGTAGATCTATCTATCCCAAAATATTTCCTACCATACATAGATTTTTCTATCCAAACACCAAGTTTATCACAATTTTTTCCTTCATCCGAACCAAGTGGGTATTTCAATTTATACTTATCTGAAAATTTTTTATTCCGATCAACAGGATCTTTAGAAGCACCTATTACATCAAAGCCAATTTTATTAAATTTTGTTAAATATTTCTGAAAATCTGCAACTTCTACTGAGCATCCACCAGTTAATGCCTTAGGGTAAAAGAATAAAACTGTTTTATTCTTTAATTTAGATGAATCAAACTCAATATCGTTTGTTAATTGAAGTTTTATCTTAGGAATTTTTTTCATAATTATACTACTAGTTTAAGACCGTACCCAGCTTTTTTAACTCTTGTTTTAAAATAATTTTTATTAAATTTATTCAATGTTGGCTTTGTATTTATTTGATTTTCGACTTTAATTCCAGCTTTCTTAATAGAATTAATTTTATTTTTATTATTTGTAATAAGATTAACTTTATTTATTTTTAATAATTTCAGTATTCTAGCTGCAATGTTAAAATCTCTTTCATCATCTAAAAAACCAATATTATGATCGGCATCTATTGTATCCATACCCCTTGCTTGAAGAGAATAAGCTCTCATTTTATTAGCTAATCCTATTCCCCTACCTTCTTGTTCTAAATATAATATAATTCCACCATTATTTCTAACCATGTAATTGATTGATTGATTTAATTGTTCACCACAATCACATTTTAAAGAATGAAAAATATCACCTGTAAAACAAGCTGAATGTATTCTTAAATTAACAGATTTTTTATTTATTTTTTTTGGATTAACAATTATCGCTACATGTTTATCAGATCCAATATATGATTTGAATATTTTAAAATTAGAATTTTCATTTTTTGGTAGTGGAACTTTTGCACTAGAAACTAATTTAATACTTTCACAAATTAATTCATTTTGCCTCAATAAATCTTTGTAATCGAATATTAAAATTCCATTTTTAAATCCAAATTCATTTATATTTTTGTAATATTTATTATTAATTTTTTTAAAAACTAGTGATGGGATCATTTTAGCATTCTTGGATAGATCAATACAAACATTATGAAAATTTTTAGATTTGAATTTTTTAATATTAGTAAATTTAATTACTTTATTATTGCTAAGAGGATTGACAAATAAATTTATTATTTGATTTACATCTGTTTTGGGATTTATCTCAAAATAAATATTATTTTTAATATTCTTATTAAAAATTGATTGAGCTTTTTGTTTAGTAATAAGTAGATATTTTTCATCAATTAAGTGCTTATTGAATTGATTAAAAATTTTACTTTGGGAATGCTCTATATTAAAGAACATCCAATATTCCTTGTTATTCTGAATTATTAAGGGTCTTCCGGTCCTGAGTTCGTTAATTGCCCTATCTATTATAGTTCCTGTATTAGATTTGAAACTCATGAAAACTTTATATAGATATAATTGAAATAAAAACAAATGATTACATCAAAAAATATAGGAAATTTACTAGATTTTATAAAAAATTCTAAAAAGAATAGTGATTTATATTTATTGGTTAAAAAAAATAGTATTTCTTTATCATCAAAAAGAAAAAGTAATTTTTATATAAAAAATAATAATCTGGAAACTAATATTAATATAAGTAAATTTTATCAATCAATCTTAAATATCCTTCTCCCGATATTAAGAAAAAACAAAAAATTAGTTATAGCTCAGATAGGTCAAAGTATTGATGGTAGAATTGCATTAAATAATGGTAATTCACATTTCATAAATAATCCAAAGAGTATTATTTATCTACATTGTTTACGAAGTATCAGTGATGCAATTATTGTAGGCTCAAATACCATTAAAAAAGACGATCCCCTATTAACCACAAGAAAAATAAAGGGCACAAATCCAAAAAGAATTATTATCGATGGTAGTCTTTCACTAAATAACAAATATAAAATATTTAATGACGGTAATGAAAATATAATTTTTACAAAAAGTAATAAAAATATTAGATTGAATAATTCAACAATAATAAGATTAAAAGAAATAAATTTTACTAAAAACTTAATTACGCAAATAAAAAAACTTAAATATAAAAATATTTTAGTAGAGGGAGGATCAAAAACTATTTCAGAATTAATAAATAATAATTATATTGATATTCTTCAATTTATGATTGCCCCAATATTAATAGGTTCCGGAATTAATTCATTAAATTTAAAAGAAATTTCAAATCTCAATAAAGCTATCAGACCAAAACATAATTTTAATGAATTAGAAAATGAAATTATTGTTAATTTATTTCTTAATAGCTAAAAAATCTGTATTATTTAAAATAAATCTAGAATTTTTTTCATTAATACATTTTAAACGAAATTTTAACCAATCATCAAAGTTAAGTTTATTTTTTTGAATAATTTCTCTACAAAAATTTAAGAAATAAATTTGAAATTTATAATTTTGACTAACATCCCATGTAGAGTCTAAAACATATGTTTTGTGAGTCCTTTTAAATGCTTTATTTATTAATTCAGTACAATCAGGTCCAACAGCAACTTCCCCTATTCCTTTGTCAGATTTTTGATCTTTATTAAAAATATTAAGAATTTTTTTATCATCCTTGTGTTTTGGAAAAAATTTAAAATTACCATTATAATTTAAGGCAAAGTAGACAATTTCCGTATCAACATTTAATTTATGAAAATTTTTAAACCATGTTTTTGGTAAAATATCTAAAAAAGCAGATCCTGTGACTAAATTATAATCATTAAAATTTATTTTTTCTAGATTATTAATTACATCAACAATTTTAAAATTAGTTTTTTTTATTTTAGATGATAATGTTATATTTTTTTTAAAATAATTTGTTGATTGATGTGATATATCTACAAAAGACCAATATTGATTATTTAATAATCGTGACTTAAGAAATCTATAATTAGATCCAGCGCCTGAACCTAAGTCAACTGTTCTAATATTTTTTTTATTTTTAAAAAATTTATTTATTAAATATAATATTCTTTTGTTTCGTGAATTTCTATCAACAGTCTCTCTAAGATTTAACCATTTATTTTGAAATTCATGCATATTAAATTAATTTAACAAATTTATTTGCTGACTCCAGAGGAGTAAGAAGATATCTTTTATTTTTATGAATATTAATTTTTAGTTTTTTAAAATTTTTTTTATTTAATATATTTTTAATAATTATATTTCTAAGATCATTTACTTCAAATTTTTTAAAATAAATAACACCCTTTTTTCCAAGTGTATTTAAGATAGTATGAGTAAAAAAAGTTATAATTGGCTTTTTAATTATTAATGCATTTGCTAAAGACATACCGAAACCTTCATATTTACTTACTGAAATGTAACAATCTGTTTTAGAATATAGTTTAGCTAATTTTGTATCTGAAATAGTACCATGAAATATTATTTTTCTGTTCATTGAATTTTTAGAAATAAATTTTTTGAGTTTTTTGTAATAACCTATATCTCTTGTAGTATCACCAACAATTTCTAAAATATAATTATCTAAAGGCTTTAAAACTTTTAACAAAAAAAGATAATTTTTTCTATTTATTATACTGCCACATGTTAAAAGATGAATTTTACTATTATTTTTAAAATTATATTTTGCAAGTCTTTCTATACCGGGTTCAACTACAGAAATTTTATTATTTAGTACCTTAAATTCATTTATTAATAAATTTTTTGTATTTTTAGATGTCACAATAAATTTATTTATTTTTTTGAAATTTTCTTTTTCTAATCTTAAGAATTTTTTTGACCTTTGACCTTTAAATTCAAGATATAAAGGATGATGTATTAGTGCGATAACATTATAAGTAAGTATTTTTTTAAATATGGAATACATTCCTTCTAAAGCTAATCCATCTATTATAATTTTTGAGTCAGGATCAATTTTATTTAAAATTTTTTGAAAATATTTTATATCGTTATTTGTAGGAAAAGGATAATTTTCACTTAGAGCAATGGGTCTAATATTTATATCTCTTATCTTTGCATATTCTAGGATATTTTTTTCATAAATATATCCTCCAGTTTTTGCATTAATATTTCCTGGATAAACAAAATAAATATCAGATTTATGTTTAGATAACCTCTTTTTCATATGATGCCCATGCAACATTTGATTCTTGCAAGGTTATTTTAATTTTTTTTAAAGATTTGTAATCTTCAGAGAATTCATTTCTTAGTCTATTCAAGATCTTATTGCAAATATCCTCTGCTAAAAACTCTGTTGAGGTAATTTTTCCCTTAAATTCATCAATTTCATCTAAATTTTGATAATTATATAATTTAAGAATATCTTTTAAAGTCGTGGACACTATTCCTAAATCCATAATTATATTGTATTTATTAAGTTTATCAGTGAAAAATTCAGCATCTACTAAATATGTAGCTCCATGCATATTTTGAGCTGGTCCAAATACTTCCCCAGGTAAAGAATGAGCTATTAGAATATTTTCTCTTACTTTTATCGAATACATAATTAATATTTAACTAAATGCATTATTGTATCCTTATTTTGAAGGATTTTATAGTAATCTTTTTCTAAATCAAAAAAATTACTTTCACTAGTAATTAATTTTTCTAATTTTGAATTTTTTAAAGATTTAATTGCTAATTTTAATCTTCCCTCAAAATCATATTTATTTTTCATGTATTTTGGTATTTTAGATACCTGTGAGCTAATGATTTTTAATCTTTTAGAATGAAAATACCCGCCTAAGGCAACTTCTCCTTTATTTTTACCATACCAACTAGCTTCTACTATTTTTCCTTCGATAGATAATTTTTCCATTAAAGAATTTAAAACTTTATAATTAGCTGTAGTATTTATTGCTACATCTATTTTCTCAATCTTTCTTATATCAATAAAATTTAATCCTAAATAATTGGCAATTTTTCTTTTATTTTTATTATTATCAAAAACATAAATATTTTTATATCCATTAATTTTAAAAAAAAATGCAGTTAATAATCCTACAGAGCCAAGCCCTACAATTAGAATTTTGTTATTATTTTTAGATTGAGCGTCCCAAAATATATTGATTGCTGTTTCCATATTTGCAGTTAGAATATATTTTCTTAAATTTCCTTTTGGTAGAAAAATTAAATTTTGAATAGAAATTTCATATAAATCTTGATGAGGATAAAGACTAAATATTTTTTTATTTATATATTTCTTTGGACCATCGATAATATTCCCAACATTTATATAACCGTATTTTATAGGTAAATTAAAAGAACCCTCTTGAAAAGGGGCTTTCATTAATTCAAATTGATCCTGACTTACGCTTTTAGATGAAACTAATTTTTCAGTTCCCTTGCTAATACCTGAGTATATAGTTTTAACTAAAACAGTTTTGTTGTTTTTATTGTAAACAAGTTTTTTTTGATAAATTTTAGGTTGTTTTTTTTTATCAATCCATAAAGAATAAGATTTCATAATTTACTTATAAATGTATAATAAAAAAATGCTAACAAACTTTTGGGAAGAATTAACAACAAATGAAATTAAAAAAATAAATAGAAAAACAGTTTTAATTTTCCCATTTTCATCAATAGAACAACACGGTCCGCATCTTCCATTAAATACTGATAAAAAAATTCTTGAAGGAATATTGTTAGAATTCAATAAAAAATATAATTCAAATAAATATTTAATTATGCCTGAAATATATTTTGGTTCAGCAGCTGAACATACCGATTTTGATGGAACTATAAGTATAGATTCATTGGAATTTATATCGCACTCTTTATCAATTTTAGAAAATGTATGTAAATTGAAATTTAAAAATATATTACTTTTAAATAGTCATGGTGGACAAATTAGCCATATAGATATTATTGCTAAAGAATTGAAATCAGAATTTAATATAAACATAGTAAAAGGCACATATTTTTTATTTGATCAATTTGAAGGAATTATATCAAGTAAAGAAAAAGACTTTGGTTATCACGGTGGAGAATTTGAAACATCTATTATGTTATATTTATTTCCAAATCTAGTTAGGCAATCTAAAATTTCTAAACATAGATTATCTCCCGATTATTTATCATCTAAAACCATTTCTTATGAGAAAAATATTAAGAAAGCTTGGGTAACTAAAGAATTAAGTAAAAGTGGAATTATTGGAGATCCTAGAAAATCCAATTCACAGATAGGAAAAAAAATAATTGATAAAGTAACACAAAAATTAAATAAAATAATAAATGAGATGTTTTAGATTTTCGTTTATTAAGAATGAAATTAAAAAAATTTTTCGTATACCTCATTGTACGCACAATCATATACCTCACAGTTATCCAGCATATATTCAGTTATTTGACTTAAGAATGTGCCATGACTGACTAATACAATTTTTTGTAAATTAAGGTTTTTGATAGATAGCAGAAAAGACCTTAATCTCATTTTAATATCATTGTGAGACTCTTGTTTTATTTTTTTTTCATTAATAGGTTTGTTATTATTCCACCAAAAATCATTTAAATTATTAAAATCATAATCATTAAATTCTTTTTTTAATTTTTTTGGTTGTCTTCCTACATCACATGAGTGGTACAAATGTTCTCTTATTAATGGTTCAATTACAGGTTTATTAGATGGAAAAACAATAGAGAATGTCTCTAATGTTCTTGTTAAGGGGGAGCAAAAATAATTATCAAATTTGAGATTTTTAATTTTATTATTTAATTTTTTTGCTTGCTCAACTCCCCTTTGAGTAATTCTTGCATCATAATAATAAGTTGGATTATCTAAATCTGATGCCGCATTAGCTTCTGACTCTGCATGCCTAATAAGATATAATTTCATTTTTTAACTATAAATACAATAAACGTTCATGCATCAGTAAGTGTAAAACTTAGCTTTATTTACGGGAAGAAACGGCCAATAGCAATGGCACAATCATAACTAAGGTTGTTAATACTGATGGATTAAATAACCAATAAAGAACACCTAGGGAAAATATTAACATCCAGAATTCATTTTTATATAAAAATTTCATTATTTTTTAATTATATTAATTCAAATTATTTTCTACTAATACTTTTTTTACAGTTTCACCCATTACAGAAGGGTTTTTGGAAATTGTAACTCCACACTCTTTAAGAAGTTCTACTTTTTCTATTGCGCTTTCACCATAAGCAGAAACAATTGCGCCAGCATGCCCCATCACGCGACCTTTAGGTGCAGTTAGTCCTGCTATATACGCAATTACTGGTTTACTCATATTTTCTTTTGCAAATTGTCCAGCTTCAACTTCTTGTGGGCCACCTATTTCACCTATCATTAAAACTGCAATAGTTTCGTCATCATTTTCAAACTTTTCAATTATATCTCTAAAAGAACTTCCATTTATTGGATCGCCTCCTATACCTACACTTGTCGATACACCAATTTCCAAATCTTTAAGTTGTTGTGCAGCTTCATATCCTAAAGTGCCAGATCTACTAACTATTCCTATTTTACCTTCTTTGTAAATGTGACCAGGCATAATACCTAACATAGATTTACCAGGACTAATTATTCCTGCACAATTCGGACCTACTAATCCCATTTTTTTATCTTTTGGATATCTTCTCATGTATCTTTTTATTTTAACCATATCATGAGAAGGAATACCGTCAGTAATAGCCACACATGTTTTAATACCAGCGTCAGCAGCTTCCATTGCTGAGTCTGCTGCAAAGGCTGGCGGTACAAATAAAATTGATGTTGATGATCCTGTTTGATCTACAGCTTCTTTCACAGTATTAAAAACAGGAAGATTTAAATGAGTCATGCCACCCTTACCAGGTGTTACTCCGCCAACAACGTTTGAACCATACTTAATCATTTCTTCAGCATGAAAACTTCCAATTTTTCCAGTAAAACCTTGGACTAAAATCTTTGTATTTTTGTGAATGATTATAGACATGATTATCCAAGAGCCTTTACTGCTTTATTTGCTGCATCTTCTAAAGTTGATGCTTCAATGTAATTAATATTGCTTTTTTTAAGTATTTCATTTCCCTTTTCAACGTTAGTTCCAGCTAAACGTATAACTAAAGGATGTTTAATTTCAATTTTTGATAAAGCTTGAACAATTCCTTCTGCAACCCAATCACATCTATTAATCCCTGCAAAAATATTTACTAAAATTACCTTAACTTTTGTATCCATAGAGATTAGTTTAAAAGCTTTAACTATTTTTTCTGGTGTTGCACCTCCACCAACATCTAAAAAATTTGCAGGTTCACCACCAGCAAGTTTTATCATATCCATTGAAGCCATTGCTAAGCCTGCACCATTAATAATATTACCAATATTGCCATCTAAGCTTACATAATTCATTCCTCTGTCAGAAGCATAAACTTCATTTGAATTTTCTTGTGTTTTATCTCTAAGTTCTGCAATTTCGTCTCTTCTAAACATTGCATTATTATCAAAACTCATTTTACAATCTAATGCTAATATTTCATCTTGGTGTGATACAACTAATGGGTTAACTTCAACCATTGTCGCATCAAGCTCACTAAAAGCTTTATAGCAACCAATAATTGTATTTGCAGCTCTTGAGATCAATTTGGATTCAATTCCTAAACCAAAGGCTATTTCTCTTGCTTGGAATTGCTGAATACCAACTGCTACTTCTATTTTAGATCGTATAATTGTTTCAGGTTTTTCTTTTGAAATTTCTTCGACACTCATTCCACCTTCTGTTGAGGCTACAACCATTATACTTTCAGAAGATCTATCAAACACTAAACCTAAATATAATTCGTGTTTGATATCAGTTGCTTCTTCAATATAAATTCTATTTATTATCTTACCCTCTGGACCAGTTTGGTTTGTAATTAATTTTTTACCTAACAATTTATCAGTTGCATCAGCAACTTCTAACGGAGAATTACATATTATAATTCCTCCCGCTTTACCTCTGGCACCAGAGTGAACTTGCGCTTTTACAACCCATTTTGAACCACCAATTTCTCTTGCTTTGTTTTCTGCATTTTCTGGACTATAAACAATACCACCAGTGGGAATTTTTACACCAAAATCGGACAATATTTTTTTTGCTTGATATTCGTGTATATCCATTATTTGCTCTCAATTAATTTATTTATATTTACAATATTTTTAGCCATTCTTGCAGATGCAGCGTCAATCATTCTTCCATCAAGCTGAGCAGCACCTTTTCCTTCAGCAGCTGCTTTTTCTAATTCTAATAATATTTTTTTTGCTTTATCTATTTCTTCTTTAGGTGGAGAAAAAACTTCATTAGCAAGATCTATTTGTGATGGATGTATTGCCCATTTACCCTCAAAACCAATTGCTGCAGCTCTTTTTGCTGCATCAAGATATCCTTCTTTGTCATTAAAATCACCAAAAGGTCCGTCTATTGCTCTTAAGCCATATGATCTACAAGTCATTACTAATGTTGATAAGCCATGATGCCATTGATCTCCAGGGTAATCAGGATTTAACCCCCCTATAACAACGGTTCTTGCACGCATACTTGCTGCATAATCTGCAACTCCAAAATGTAATGCTTCTAGTCTTGAACTTGATGTTGCAATTGATTGAATATTAGACATTCCTAGTGCTGTTTCAATTAAACATTCTAAACCTATTCTATTTTCAAATTTTTTATTTTGCTCAATTTGATTAAGCAAACAATCGACCATATATACATCAGATGATGAGCCTACTTTTGGAATTAATAATGTATCAACCTTATCACCTACCTCTTCTATAATTTCAATCACATCACGATACATATAGTGTGTATCCAAGCCGTTAATTCTTATAGAGATTGTTTTCCCTTCTTCTTTCCAATTATATTCTTTTATTGCATTAATAACATTTCTTCTTGCATCAATTTTATCATTTGGAGATACTGCATCTTCTAGATCTAAGAAAATATAATCGGCATTTGATTTTAATGCTTTTTCAAACATCTTTGGATTAGAGCCTGGAACTGCCAATTCACTTCTGTGTAATCTAGATTTAGCAGGTTTATAAAATAAATGGCTCATTTAAAAGAAAATTATATATTTGATTAATATTATAAAAGCGATAAAAAAATTTAAATATTATAAAGATATTTCCTTAAGGCAATTTTCATCATTATTTTTTGGATTATTTACAATTTTTGATACTGGATAAAAGTCTAAATCATCCTCGATGATACTTTTGTTTTTATGTAGAAATTCATTTTCATTATCATTAAGAAAATCAAGGCCCTCATTATGAGACATAATAAGAGGCATTCTATTATGTATATAGGAAAGGTTTTCATTTGCTTCCTTAGTAATGATACAGACAACATTCATTTTTTTATTATCTCTTATTTCTTCCCTCCAAATTCCACCAAAAAATAATAATTCATTTCTAGGAATTGATATTAAATATGGTTGTTTTTGATTATTTATATTTTTCCATTCATAGTACCCATTTGCAATAATAAGACATTTTCTTTTAGTAAATGATTCTTTAAATAAATATTTATCATTAATCGTTTCAATTCTTGCGTTAATAACAAATTGAGTAACATTATTTTGTTTATTAAAAAAACTATAACTCCAAATAAAAGTATCTATTAAAAATTTATGATTGTTTTCATAAATAATATTAACAATATTAGACGGTGATATATTGTAAGACTTATGTGCGTAATTTAAAACTTCAGAGTTAGGAAAAAGTTTTATAATTTTTTCTTTATCTTCAGAACTTGTAAATCTTCCACACACTATGATGCTTGCGATAAAGGCATTGGTCTAGAAACACCTACGGTCATCCAACAATCTTTAAACTCACCGTTTTGCTCTACTTTTTCTACTGTCCATTCGAAACCAAATTTTTTTCCATTACTATCTGTAAGCTCTACAAAGTAATATGAACTTTTTTCTTGTTCCTGAACTGGAATTATATTGTGTTCTAAATGATCAATCATCATTGAGTAGGATGGATTTTTAATCATCCTAATAAAATTGTCTAGAGGGCCTGTGTACATTCTATTATTTGGATGTGCAAATTCCCAAGTTTGTTCAATACCGGCATCGTCAAAAGGTGTATTATTTTTTTGTAGTGCTTTTAATTGAATTAAAATAACTTCTTTAGGACCAATTGAAGGGTCTGGTTTTATCATTTCTCCATAAACACTTTTTGATAATAAAATAAACAAACTAAACAATATAATTTTATGCATACTTTTTAAAATAGTGTAATTATAATTTAAGGCAATATGTATATTTATGATTTTATCCAAGGATTAATAATTGGAGGAACTTTAATTATAGCCATAGGACCGCAAAATTTATTTGTAATTCAACAAGGACTTAAAAAATCTTATGTTTTTACAGTTACTTTATTTTGCAGTCTATCTGACAGTTTACTAATTGTAATTGGAATATATCTATCTAATTATATTGTTCAAATTAATCCAAGTATCATAGGAATAATAAAAGTATTAGGTGGAATTTGGCTTATATTTTATGGATTAAATAAAGTTATAAAATTAAATCAAATTAAAGATATAAATAAAAAATTAAATATAATTAACGAATACGGAAAAGTATTAATTACCTTATTCTTTATTACATACGCAAATCCTCATGTTTATCTAGATACAATTATTTTGCTGGGATCATTATCAACAAATTTTAATGATCAATTTTCATTTGGCGTTGGAGCAATTTCAGCTAGTTTTTTGTTTTTCTTTTCTTTGGGATATATGTCAAAGTTTTTGTCAAAATATATTTATTCAAATAAAACTTGGTTTTGGATTGATCTAATCATTGGTCTGCTAATGATTAGTTATGGAATATATTTTATAATTTTTTAAAGAAAGTTTCTAAGTTTTTACATACCTGATCAACATTTAATTTTGTAAATACAAGAGGTGGTTTTATTTTAATAACATTGTCATAAGGTCCATCAGTGCTCAATAAAATACCTTGATTTCTCATATAATTAATAAGCAGTTTAGCTAATTTTTTATTTGGTTTAGAAACATTACTATTCTGAATAATATCTATTCCTAAAAAAAGCCCCCTACCTCTAACTTCACTAATATATTTTTTATATTTAAGTTGGATTTTTTTTAATTCTTTTAAAAAATAATTACCAACTAACAAAGCATTTTTTTGTAATTTATTATTATCAATAGTCTCTAATACTGCTTTACCGATAGCACAGGAAACAGGATTACCACCGAATGAGTTAAAATATTCCATCCCGTTATTAAAAGTTGATGCAATTTTTTCTGTAGTTATAACAGCAGCTATAGGATGACCATTGCCCATAGGTTTTCCCAAGGTTACTATATCAGGAACGACATCATGCTCTTCAAATGACCAAAAATGACTTCCAACGCGTCCAAAACCAGTTTGTACCTCATCAACAATACATAATGCATTGTTTCTTCTAATTTCTGAAAATATTTCTTTTAAATAATTTTTTGGAAGAATTACTTGACCGCCACAACCAAGTATACTTTCAGTAAAAAAACATGCAATATTGGTTTCTTTAATTTTATTTCTAATTACCGTTTTAGCTTCATCTATATATTTTGGAATCCAATTTGAATTTTGATATCTCCACTTACCTCTTAGGGGATCAGGCATGTCTAATACATGAACATAATCTTTTTTACCGGAACCACCCTTACTATTAAATTTATATGGACTTAGATCAATTAATGCATTGGTATGCCCATGATAAGCATTGTCCATCACAAAGACATCTTTTGCACTAGTATAAGTTTGGGCTATTCTATAAGCTAAATCATTAGCTTCAGATCCTGTACATACGAAAAATATCTTATTTAATTTCTTTGGAAACTTACTTAAAAGTAATTCACTATAATCGTTAATTGTATCGTATAGATATCTCGTATTAGTATTAAGTTTTAAATTTTGCTGAGTCATAGCTTCATGGACATAGGAATTTGAATGTCCAACATGGGAAATATTATTTACACAATCTAAGTATCTCCTGCCATATCTATCAAAAAAATACTGATCTTTAGCTTCAAGCATATGAAGAGGTTTCTTGTAAGAAATTGATAAATTATCAGAAATATTTTTTCTTCTTTTCTTTAAAGTATCTTTAAAATTATTATTATTATTATTAGAATAAAAAGATTTTGGAATTCGTAGAATTAAATTTGGATCAGGTGAAATTTTGTTCCAAATATTGAATAAAAATTCTTCACCTACTCCTGGAAAATTCTTATCATGTCCTAATAAATCTAAAATAATTTGAAAATGTAAATGTGGTAACCATTTTCCATTTTCATTAGAATTACCAATTTTACCAATCCATTCACCTTTCTTAATTTTTTTTCCAATTTTTAGTTTTTGAAACATTATTTTAGATAAATGACCGTATAGAGTATAAAATTTATATTTTTTAAAACTATGCTCTAAAACTAGAGTGGGGCCATAGTCATATTTAAAATTATTATTTTTTAAAATTATAATTTTACCATCTATTGGAGCAAATAAATCTGTTCCCTGATCAATAAAAATATCAATTCCTAAGTGAATATTACGTCTTTCATTAGTATTTAATTCAGAAATAAAGTTAGGTCCCTTATAAACTTTTCTTTTTTCATTGTATAAACCTATACCTATACGAGAATTATCTTCTTTAAATATTTTATTAACTCTTTTTTTAAGCGAACTATTATCTGGGTTGCCTTTCAATAAAGGTGAATCAGAACTTAATTTTAAGATAGATTTATTTTTATCAAGTAAATTAAATTTAAAAATATTACCAAAGTTGAATTTATTTATATAATTTATAATTTCATTATGATGGTGAATAATATCAAAGCCGCATATTTCGCGAACAATATATATTAAAAAATTGATAGGAATTTTGTCTAATTTTTCTAATAAAGACCATGCATCTTTCTCACTAATGCTTAAATATTGATTTGATGGATATTTAATTCTTTGTTTTTTTGCCATTACAACAGTAATCATAAGTCTTGACTTACATAATGATATTAATGAATTAATTTCATCCTCATTAATAGAAAACTGTTTATTGTACTCTGTTATTATATTTTTAAGTGTAAGATAAATATTATCATTGTTCATTAATGCATATGAAAGGCATATAGCTAAATCATTTATTGTTGGAGAATAAATAGAATCTCCATAATCTAGTAAACCACAAACATTATTTTCTTTAATAACAATATTATAATTATTTGGATCTGAATGAGTTATTGAATATCTTAATTTATTTAAATTATTTTTTACAAATTTTTCATATTCTGAAAAACATTTTAATAAAATTAATTTTTTTGAACCAGTAAAAATATTAATGTCTTTTTTAATCCATTTTATATTTGATGGATCCCAAATAAAATTTCTATGGGCATCTATATCGTTATATGATTTCAACTTAGTTGATACTTTGCCAAGTAACTTACCTAAAGAATTTTCAATTTTATCGTTACTTTTTGTATCTCCATACATTCGCCCTTCAATATAAGATAAGATCCTAACAAAGCATTCTCTATTTTTTTTATCTAAATATTTTACAATCTTTGTATGGTGTATTTTTGGTATAAAAGATTTAAGACTAAGATCACTTCGTAAATAATTAATTAATCTATCTTGGTATTTTAATATATTTATTTTTTCTGATGGGTTTGAAATTTTTAATACATATTTTTTTTTATTATTTATGAATATAATAAAATTTATATCCCTTTCACTATCAAGTTGTTTAATTTTGAGTAATTTATTTCTTAAGAAAGAAAAATTAACCTTTAACCATTTAATTAAATGTTTATTATCAATAATAGGTGGATCAACATCAAAAACTGACATAAAAGGTCTATAATTCATAATGCTAAAATCTAAAAACACTTTTGTTTGTATTGGGGCAATTCATCACGATTATTTATTAAATCTTAAAAAAAATATAATTAATTTTAGATCTAATCAAATTACACAAAAAAGTAGAATTGGAGGAGTAGCGTATAATATTGCAGAATTGCTTTCTTATTTTGTTGATGTAAATTTTTATAGTTTAGCTATCAACGAGGAAATTAGAAAGAAAATCTCAAAAAAGATATATGTTCATCAAGTTAATAAAAATTATACAGATAGATACTATTTAGCTTTATCAGATAAAAATAATAAATTTTTATTAGGTTTAGCTAATACAGATGAATATGAAAATAATAAATCTTTAAAAATACCAAACATCAAGTATAAAAATATAATATTTGATCTAAATTTTTCTAAAACTTATTTGGAAAAATCAATAAATAAACTATCAAAAAAAAATAAAATTATAGTCTGTGCAACATCAGTGCATAAAGTTATTAAAATTAAAAGGATTATAAATAAAATTGATTTTATATTCTTAAATAAAGCGGAATTACTTAAACTTACAAATTCTTCAAATATCATAGAAGGTGTAAAACAAATATTAAAACAAAATAAAAAAATAAAGATAATTACTACTAATTCAAAAAATAATGTAATCTTTGGAAGTAATGAATTTATAAAAAAAATAAAACCCCCATCAATCAAAGTAGTTAACGAAAATGGGGCTGGAGATGCGCTAGCAGCTATGATGCTGTATTTGTTCAGTATAAATGAAAAAATGAATTATATTTTGAAAACTTCTGTAGCATGCGGATCTTATTATGCTAGTGGTAAAAATCTAAAAACTAAGAGTGATTTTTTAAAAATTAAAAATCTTTCTAAGAAAGTGAGTGTACAATAATATGCATGAAATATTTGATGTAAGTGAAAAAGTTCAGGAAGCAATAAATAGAAAAAAAGCAATAGTAGCTTTAGAAAGTACATTGATTAGTCATGGATTGCCTTATCCAGAAAATATTAAAGTCGCAAATGAGTCAATAAAGGCCGTTGAAGATAACGGTGCAATTGCTGCAACAATAGGAATAATTAATGGTAAGGTTAAAATAGGATTATCTCAAGAAGATATTCAAATATTAGCAAAAGAGAAAAATGTACAAAAAGTATCGAACCACAATATAAATTTATCAATATTTAATAAAGAAAATGCTGCTACAACAGTAGCTAGTACAATTTCTATAGCATCTAAATTTCAAATAAGATTTTTTGCAACAGGTGGAATTGGTGGTGTGCATCTAAATTCTGAAAATACCAATGATGTATCTGCAGATCTATATGCACTTTCTGAGAATTCAAATTTTGTAATTTGTAGTGGTGCTAAATCTATTTTAGATTTAAGTAAAACAAATGAACTACTTGAAACTTTAGGAATTACAAGAATTGGTTATCAAACAAATTATATGCCTGGTTTTTGGTATGAAGAAACAGAAAATAAAGTCGATTATAAATTTGATGAAATTCATGAAATTTCTTCTTTTTTAAAACTCAATGAAAATATAGAAAATAAAAAATCAATTCTCATATTTAACAAAGTTCCTATAGAAAAATCACTTAATAAAAATGACGTTGAAAAATGGATTAGTAATGCAACAATAAAAGCTGATAGAAATAATATTAGTGGAAAAGAATTAACACCATTTCTTATAAATGAAATTAACGTACAATCAAAAAATGAAACTCTAAATGCTAATGTATCTTTAATAATTAATAATGCAAATTTAGCTGGACAGATTGCAAAAAATTTTTATAGCTAAGGTAGCAACGATAATTTATATTTAAGTAATTGAAAAAATTTTTCATCATTAGCTTCATTCATTACAAAACAATTTGCTGGTCTTTTGGTAACACCAAGCCAATCAACAACAGTCTCTCCTCTTGTTAATTCAGAATTTTCCTCAACTGTGACATTAACTTCTTTTCCACTAAAAATAGATGGATCTAATAAATATGCAATGACACATGGGTCATGCAAAGGCGTTTCCTCAGTTTCGTACAATTCTTTATGAAATATTGTATAAAATTCCATTAGTTCTCCAAAAAACTTTGAACTTTTATTTTTATTTTCATTCATTGATTTGATAATTTTTGAATTTACATTTACCTGATGAGTAACATCTAAACCCATCATTGTTAAAGGAATACCTGATTCTAGAACAATATTAGCTGCATGTGGATCCACATAAATATTAAATTCAGCCGAAGGTGTAGTATTTCCTAAGCACATGGCAGCTCCACCCATAAAAACTATTTCTTTTATATTTTCTTTAATAGATGGATCTTTTTTTAAACTTAAGGCAATATTTGTAAGAGGCCCTGTTGGACATAGATAAATATGCTCTTTTGAAGATTTACAAGTTTCTACTATAAAATCAACTGCATGTTTTTCTTGAGGTTTATAATTTTTATCTATTATTATAGGATCACCTTTTTTATCTAATCCGGTTTTTCCGTGAACATATTCAGCTGTAAATAATTCATAATGAATAGGTTTATTTGCGCCAGAGTAAACTCCGATGTCTGTTCTTTCAATTAACGTGCAAACTTTTAGAGCATTATTTACTGTATTATTTAAACCACTATTTCCACCTACACAGGTGATACCTAGTATGTCAATCTCTTTAGAAGAAGCAGCTAACATTATTGCTACAGCATCATCATGACCTGGATCACAATCTAAAATTATTTTTTTAGTCATTAACAAAACTTTTAAGAGGCATTGAAGATCTTTGTAACCAATTCCATTCAGGATATTCGTTGTTATTATCAATTACATGAATTGTATAAGCATGTCTTGATTTTAAACTTGTGTTCTCACATGAATAATGAGGAAGTCTACCATGTAATAAAACAAGTGATCCTTTTTTTACTTCTACAAAAGTATCAGTTTCAGGAAATGGTTCATCATTTAGATCTATCATTTGCATTTTACCGTCTACTTTTTTAAAAAGTTTTCTTAATGGGCCTTTATGACCTCCGCTTGCAACCTGTAAACATCCGTTTGTTTTATTTGCATCTTCTAATGCAAACCAGAAACCGATAGTACTTTCTGGCTCAGTATATAAAAAAGTAGAATCTTGATGACAAACTACTTCACCACCTATTTTAGGTTGCTTAAAAATATACATAGACTGAAGTAATTTTGGTTTAGAGAAACCAAGTGATAAAGCAATATCTTGAAGTTTTTGTTTATGAGAAAATTTATAAAAAACTTTATCTAAGTCATGCAACGCATGACCAATTTTATTTACAATAAAATGTTTATTTTCTTCTATGTTACCATCATTTAAATTAGCTTTTTCTTCAAAGAAGAAACGAATTTTATCTCCTGATTCTAAAAAATAATTATCATCATTATGAGCTTGATTGACTGTATCAAAAATAGATTTTTGATTATTAAAATTATTATGTTCTATAAGATATGATGATCGTTCCATTAATTCATCACATTCTTTATCTGTGTTGAAATTTTCTATAACCAAATATCCATTATTATTCCAAAAATTAATCATTTCATTGTTTAAGGGAAGATCATTTGTTGAGAAATATTTCATTAAATTCCTATTAATTTTGTCAAGAATGGTAAACCAACTTTAATGAGATTTAATAACTGTGGTATCAAGAATTTTCCAGTTGTAGCAAGGAAGAATATTATACCTCCAATTATGACTATCAGAATTAAATTTCTATAAAAATTGCCGTAATTATTATATTGTGATTTGGATCTTGATCTCAAAATAAATAGTATAACTACTATAACAATTAAAACTATTAACAATCGGATCATATATTTTCTATATTTAGTAATAATTAATTTGCAATACTAATTATATCTTAATAAATAGTTTTTAGTAGATGATCAGATTAAGCATATTATTTTTATCAATTTTTTCTTTAATTTATGGAATTTATTTTTTAATTTTTCCATATAGTTTTGTGAATTTAACTTTTGCTGAAAATACAAATATAGCATGGCTAAGAAATCTTGGTGGAGCTATAACAGGTCTTTTATTTATTGGTCTTTTAATGATCTACTTAAATACAAAGGGCTCAATCAGATTACTTAATGTTATTATTATTACATCCATAATACAGACTTCAGCTTTGATATATTCAAGAATAACAAATGAATTTTCCGCAAATAATTTAATAATTATTGATGTAACTATTTATGCCGCAATAATTGTTACTTTTTATTTATTATTCATTTCAATTAGATTTAGAAAACTATTTATTTAAATTTAAAAAAAATTCTAAGTAATAAAAAAATAATTAATATTAAAAAAATTAAAATTAATTCAAATGATAAAATATTACTAAGTTGAAATTCTTTAACTTCAATAAGTTCAGAGAATTGATTACCAATAAATGAAAAAAGAAGAAAATAAGGAGTAAAGCCAATAAAAGATGAAATTATAAATTTAGTTTTAGAAATATTTAATGTTGATAAAAATAAATTTTGAACAAATAATGGCACTCCAAATATAAGTCGTAATAAAACTAAGTATTCAAAAGATGATTTTTTAATAATTTTATTTAGTTTATCATTAAATTTTTCAATTTGTTTATTAAAATATTTTTTAAATATATTTTTAAAAAAAAGAAAAAAACATAAACTACCTAAAACAATAGTTGTTATATTAATTATAAAACCAGTAATAAATCCAAAAAAGAAACTTGATGCAAGTATAATTATTAAACTTCCAGGTAGAGAAAATGTAAAAAACAAAAATGAAAATAAAAAATATAAAATTATAGATAATTCTAAATTATTTTTTATTAATAAATCGAATTGAATTAAAAAATTAAAAATAATATCAATCATTTAATAATTTTAAAACCTCTGAAAAAAATAAATGATGTAATAATCAAAGTTAATAAAATAAAAAATATTATAAAGATATTTTCAACTAAATTAAATGAAAATTCATCATTAAATGAATTCCTAAAAAAGCTTACAACATAATAGTAAGGATTGTATAAAAGTATAGCTTTCAAATTATCAGGAAGATAATTTATTGAAAAAAAGGTTCCTGATAAAAAATTAATAGGCGCAACAAAAAAGCTCGAGAATGTACTTTGTGAATCCCAAGAATTAAAAATTATTCCTACGAAACAACCTAAACATGAAAAAAATATTATAACTAAAAATAGGTAGTAAAAAAAATAAAAAAAATTATAGATTTCAATATCTATTAAAAAAGTAAATATAAAAAAATTAAACAGTGCCAAAATTATTCCAATAATAAGAGATGTTAATATTAAAGATATTAATATTTCAATCCTATAGATAGGTGCCATTAACCAATCATCTAAAGAACCAATTTGTTTCATATGAATTAAAGTAGCAGACGAATTATCGTAACTTTCCTGAGCAACGATCATAATGATTAATCCAGGAGCAATAAATTCAACGAAAGAACCTGAATCCATAAAAAGTGAGTAATAATTTTCTACAGTTATAAAAACTAATATAAATAAAAGATTTGTAGTTAAAGGTGCTAATAAAGAATAATGATACTCTTGTAGAAATTCTTTTATTCTAAATGCGATAATTGAATAAATCGCACTAAAATTTAACATTGATTAAGATTACTTAGAAAAGTATTTTTGAACAAGGTCCACCCAAAAATTTACACCAATGGGTAATAAATTATCATTAAAATCATACTTTGTTGTATGTAGATGAGCGCTATGTTCTGCATCTCCTTGACCAAGATAAAGATAGGAACCAGGTTTTTTTTCTAATAAATATGAAAAATCTTCTCCTCCCATTGACGGATCAATATCAGTAATAACTTTATCATCACCGACTAAATCTTTAGCTACATTTGCAGCAAATTTTGTTTCATCTTTAGAATTTATAGTAGGTGGATATTTATTTACTAAATCAAACTCAATTTTTATCTCTGCACCATGTGCATCGGCTATACCTTTACATAATTCATTTAATCTTTTCTCTATATATGCTCGTGTTTCTCTTCGAAAAGTTCTAATGGTCCCGCCCATTTTAACTTGATCGTCGATTACATTATAAGCTGTACCTGCATTAATTTTTGTAATACTTATAAGAGCCTTATCAACAGGATCTGTGGATCTACTTATAATTGTTTGAACAGCAGAAATAACTTGTGCAGAAATTACTACAGGATCAATTGCTAGATGAGGTGATGCAGCATGACCACCCTTTCCTTTTACAGTAATATCAAATTCATCAACTGCTGCCATCATCGGTCCACTATTTACACCAAAGGTACCTAAAGGTAACTCAGGCCAATTATGAAGTGCATAAACTTCATCAATTTTAAAATCATCAAACATACCATCTTGAATCATTTTTTCTCCTCCAGCAAAACCTTCTTCTCCTGGTTGAAAAATGAAATATACTCTTCCATTAAAATTATTATTTTCACTTAGATATTTCGCTGCCCCAAGTAGCATTGTGGTATGACCATCATGGCCACAACCATGCATCATACCTTTATTTTGAGATTTATGATTAAATTCATTTTGTTCTGGCATAGGAAGAGCGTCAAAATCTGCTCTTAAACCAATTGTCTTATCATTAGTAACCTCATTACCATCTACCCAAGCAACAACACCTGTATTAGCGTAACCATCTTTAAATTTAATATTAAATTCACTTAACTTATTTTTGATATATTTTGATGTTTCAAATTCTTGAAGGCCTATCTCAGGAATTTTATGTAAATCCTGACGCCATTCTGTCATCTCATCTTGCATTTGATTTATGCTGTTTAAAATTGGCATTATAGTATTCCGAAGAAACCTTTTTTATTTAGTTTTTCTTCACATTGTTTTAATTGTTTATTAAACATCTTAGTATTTCTTTCTACATTTTTAGCAACATCAATCAACCAATCTTTACTTTTAAAAGTCTCTTTCGACCATCCGTTTTGACCTTCATGATATGCTAAATATTGATTATAGTAATCATTTTTTGAAATTCCAATCATATTTTCGGACTGTGTTGTGTACCATCCAATAAAATCAGTTACATCTTTAAAATTTGCCCTTGATGCATTTTGATTTCCAGTTTTATTCTTATACCAATCCCATGTAGGATTTGTTATTTGTGCATAACCAAAAGCAGTTGATGGTCTAGAAGTTGGTATTAAACCTAAAAATTTTTTTCTTTTTGGTTTTGCAAATTGAGTAAAAGATGATTCTTGTTTTATAACTGCTAATTGGAATGCAATTGGGGTATTCCATTTATCATAAGAATTTTTAGTTGCTTTATACCAGCTTTTCTTTTCATCAAAAATTATGCAACTATCAGCAGTATTTGTTAACTGATTTGAAGTACATGCATATAAAAATAACAATGTAATGCACAATAATTTTAAAAAATTATCAAATTTCATTATAAATCTAAATACCATAACTTTTACCTATATAGTCTTAAATGTGGCAAAAAATTATTGCTTACTATTGAATTATAGATATGAATGCTTAAATTTCAAAAATGGCAGAAAAAACTAAAGAAAATTTAACATTTCAAGCTGAAGTCAGTAAGCTTTTAGATCTTGTTGCTAATTCTCTTTATAGCGAAAGAGAAATATTTTTAAGAGAATTAATATCTAATTCTGCAGATGCCTGCGAAAAATTAAGATATCAATCACTCTCCAAAAAAAATCTTCTTAAAGATGAAAAGGATTTAAAAATAAATATCAGAGTTTCAAAAAAGAAAAAAATTATTGAAATTGAAGATAATGGAATTGGAATGTCTAAAAATGAACTTATTGATAATTTAGGAACTATAGCGAGATCAGGAACTAGTAAATTTATTGAAGCAATGAAAAATAAAAAGAGTAATGATATTTCTGCAATTGGACAGTTTGGTGTTGGTTTTTATTCTTCATATATGGTTGCGGATAATGTTGAAGTGCTTTCTAAAGATGCTGAAAATGAAGAAACAAATCTTTGGTCTTCTAATGGAAAAGAAAATTATACCATTGAAGAAGCTAAAAAAGATAAACGTGGCACCTGTATAACTCTAAATATAAAGAAAGATGCTGATGAATTTTTAGATTCATTTCGTTTAAGATCAATTATAACAAAATACTCTAATTATATTCCTTTCCCAATTTATCTTAAGGATCTTGACGATAAAGAAAAAGAAGAAAAAATAAATGAAGGTAGTCCATTATGGCTAAAAGATAAAAAAGATATAAAAGAGGAAGACTATAAACAATTTTATAATAATATTTCATTTAACTTTGATGATCCCTTAAAAACTATTCACTATAACGCTGAGGGTGTTATTAGTTATAAGGCTTTACTTTATTTTCCTACAAATCAACCTATGGATTTATTCAATGCCGATAGGAAAAATAAAATAAAATTATATGTTCAAAAAGTTTTTATCACTGATGATTGTGAAGACATAATTCCTAATTGGTTACGTTTTATCCCAGGAGTAGTCGATTCACAGGATATTTCTCTAAATATAAGTAGAGAAATGCTTCAAAATAATCCTATTATTACAAAAATAAAAAAAGGTATTACTAATAAAATTTTAAGTGAAATTGATAGCTTAGCTAAGAAAGAAAAGGATAAATTTGAGACATTTTGGAATAATTTTGGTCCAGTACTAAAAGAAGGGTTATATGAACATAATGATCATCATGAAAAAATCCTACCGTTATTAAGGTTTGAAAATTCTTTAAATGACAAAAAAATATCTCTTGAAGAGTACACTAAATTAATGGCTAAAGATCAAAAAGAAATTTATTATTTTGCTAATACTGATAAGGATCATATTAAAAACTCCCCTCAATTAGAAGTATTCACTGATAAAAAGATACCAGTTTTGTTTATGGTTGATGCAGTAGATGAGTTTTGGATTCAAAATGTAAATAAATTTAAAGATTTAGAATTTAAATCAATAACCAAAGGTAAAGTTGATGTTTCAAAAGTTGGTGAAAAATCAAATAAGAAAGATGAAAATAAAAAAGAAATAGATAGTAAAATCAATGATTTAATTAACATACTTAAAACAGAGCTAAAAGAGACAATATCTGATGTAATTGTATCTGAGAGATTAACAAAAAGCCCTATTCTGCTTGTTGCTGAAGAAGCTGGGATGGATATAAATATGGAAAAACTGATGAAAATGCATAATCAAAAAACTCCTGTTTCAAAAAAGATACTTGAAATTAATCCAAACCATCCGATGATTGTAAATTTATCTCAAAATCTAACAAAAATTGACCATAAAAAAGCTTCAAATTTAATTTTAGATCAAGCTAATATATTAGATGGTAACATTCTCTCTAATCCATCCGCTTACTTAGAAAATTTAACTGAAATTTTTATTAAGTAACTGAATTTATAATTTTATTATTATTAAAAAATTCAACAAACTGATTAGCAACCATTTCTGCTACAACCATTTGTGCTTCATCAGTAGAAGCAGCAATATGTGGAGTTAAAATTATATTATCTAAATTATAAAACCCACTTTCTACTAAAGGCTCATTTTTAAAAACATCTAATGCAGCACCTTTAATTTCTTTTTTTTCAAGAGCGTTTTTAAGATCATCTTCATCAACTAAGTTACCTCTAGCGGTGTTGATAATTATGCAATTTTTTTTCATTAGTGATAAATGATTTTTATTCATAATCGGATTACCATCTTTATTGGGTTTACAGTGAAAAGAAATTATATCTGAATCTTTAATAATCTCATCAATAGAACAAGAATTATATTCAGGATAGCTATCCTTAATTGTTTTAAAGTATGAAGAAAATATTGAAACGTGCATTCCCAATACATTAGATATTTCTGCAACTCTTTTACCTACATTACCAAAACCAACGATACCAATTTTCTTGCCTTTAATTTCATTTCCTTTTAATTTCTTTTTTTCCCAAAGACCCTTATGAGTTGTCTCATTGGCAACAGTAATTTTTCTTTGCAATGCAAAAATTAAACCAATTGTGTGTTCTGCTGTAGCATTTGTATTGCCTCCTGGAGTATTCATTACGATAATGTTTTTATTTTTAGCAGCTTCCACATCAACATTATCAACTCCTGCTCCTGCTCTACCTATAATTTTTAAATTTGAAAGAGAATCAATTAAATCTTTTCGCACTTTAGTTGCAGAACGAATAATTAAACCATCATAGTTATCAATTATTTTTTTTAATTCTTCAGGAGATAAATTTGTTTTTGTATCAACTGAAATATTATTTTTTTTTAAAATTTCATATGCAATGTTATCTAGTGAATCTGATATTAGTACTTTAGGCATGTTTTGATTTAATTTCTGAATAAGCCCAATCAATCCATGGTAAAACTAATTCTACATCTGAAGTTTGAACCGTGCCTCCAGCCCATATTCTAAAAGAAGGTGGTGCTTTAGGATATCCATTGCAATCAAATCCAACATTATTTTCAGAAAGTAATTTACAAATATCAGCCATTACAACTCTTTGATCACTTTCATCTTTATTAGTAAACCAATCTTCAACAATTTTAAAAGTTATTCCAGTGTTTGATATATAATTATCGTCTTCAATTTCAGATAAAAAGGTCACCCAATCTCTCTCATTAATCCATTCTCTAATTTTTTGTAAAGAATTCTGGGATTTAGAAATTAATGAATTTAATCCTCCTTGAGAAGAAACCCAATTTAATGAATCAATTATATCTTCAACGCATATCATTGAAGGTGTATTAATTGTGTTTCCTTCAAAAATACCTTTTATTAATTTTTGGTTTTCAGCTAATCTAAACAATTTTGGTACTGGCCAACTAGGTGTAAAACTTTCTAATCTTTCAACAACGCGTGGAGAAATTGCTATCATTCCATGAGCAGCCTCTCCTCCAAGTATTTTTTGCCAAGACCAAGTTATAACATCGCATTTATTATAATCTATAGGCATACCAAAGATAGCAGAAGTAGCATCACAAATGGTTAGGCCTTTTCTGTCATCAGGTATCCAATCTCCATTTGGAACTTTGACACCAGATGTTGTTCCATTCCAAGTAAAAATAACGTCATTATCAAAATTGACTTTGCTTAGGTCAGGTAGTTTCCCATAATCTTCTTCATGAATATTTAAATTTTCTAATTTTAATTCGCTGATTGCATCGATTACCCAATCTTTACCAAAATTTTCCCATGCAAGAATATCGACTCCCGTTTTACCTAATAGGCACCACATAGCAGCTTCTAAAGCACCAGTATTTGATCCAGGCATGATACCCAATAAATAATCATCAGGTAATTTAAGAATATCTTTAGATTTATCTATTGCTTCTTTTAATCTTGCTTTACATTCAACAGATCTGTGAGATCTACCAGTTAAAGCATTACTCAAAACAGATATGTCCCAGCCTGGTCTTTTTGAAGTTGGTCCACTTGAAAAATTTGGATTATTAGGTTTAGTATTAGGTTTATTCATACATTTTTTTCAAACTCATAAACTACTAAGCCATCTAAAGGTTTTGGATCAAACCATGTTGATTTAGGGGGCATAGTCAAATTTTTATTCGCGACTGTAATAACATCACTTATTGAAGATGGGAAGATAGAAAATGCCACACTGTCATTATTTTCATCAACTTTTTTTTCTAAAGCTTCCAAACCATGACATCCGGCAATAAATCTTATTCTTTCATCATTATTAACATCAGATATATTTAAATGTTTTTTGAAAATAAAATTATTTAAAATATTAATATCTAGCGTATCAACAAAATTATCAGTTTTTAATTCAGTTTTAAAATGTAATGAATACCACTTTTTTTCATGATACATTCCAAATTGTTTATTAGATTGAGGTTTGAAAGGATTTTTTTCTTTTTTTATTTCGAAATTTTCAGAAAGAATGTTTAAAAAATTTTCTTCACTCAAACCATTTAAATCTTTAACAACTCTATTATAATCAAATATTTTAGCCTCATCACTTGGAAACGCTGCTATCATAAAATCTTCTTGTAAAATATTTTTATTATAATTTAATTCACCAATAATTTTCATTGCACCCATTCTATGATGTCCATCAGCAATATAAAAATTATCTACCTCATTTATAAACAAAGAAGATAGCTTTTTAATGAAAGATTCATCAGAGACACACCAAAGTTTATGAATAGATTTATCAAAACTTTCAAAATCATAATCTGGAGTATTTGATATTATAGAGGATAATAAATCTTTTATCTTATTGTTTTTTTTATATACAACATAAATAGGACCAATTTGTGTTTTTATATTTAACATTTGCTCTGCTCTTTCTCTCATCCTTGTTTCATAAATTTTTTCATGTGCTTTAATTTTTTCATCTACGAAATCTGATATTTTAGAAAGAGATAAAAAACCTAGTTGAGTATGGTTTTTAAATTCAATTTGATAAATGTAATAAAATAATTCTTTATCTTTTTTAATTACGTCATTTTCTTTCATTTCATTAAAATGTGATTTAGCTTCTAAGAGAGTATCTGCTTCTTTTAATTGGCCAACAGGATTCAAAATTTTTAAATAATTCCAATAATTATTTTTTTTAAATATTTCTATATTTTCAATACTTAAATGATCAGTAGAGGGGGCAATTAAATTTTTTGCATCTTCGTTGTAAGGACGTGTTCCTTTAAAAGGTTTAATTTCAACCATAATAAAGAAACACCTTTAATTAAATAAAAAAAAATTTAAACTTAAATTATGCTACTTCTGGTATTTGAGAAATAGATTTACCTATACCATCATCATCAATAACATCATCAGCCATTGATCCATTTAGATAATCATCATAAGCTGACATATCAAAATATCCATGGCCACATAAATTAAAGAGAATAGTTTTTGACTCGCCTTTTTCTTTACATTCTAAAGCTGCATCAATAGCACCTTTGATTGCATGGTTTCCTTCTGGAGCAGGAATAATTCCTTCTTGTTTTGCAAAAGTTAAACCAGCTTCAAAACAATCTTTTTGACCGTAAGCCTTTGCTCTCATCAGACCTAACTCATATAAGTGGCTTAAATGATAAGACATGCCATGGTATCTTAATCCACCAGAGTGATTAGCCGGTGGTAAGAAATCAGAACCAAGAGTATGCATTTTAATTAATGGAGTCATTTTTGCCATATCACCATGATCATAAGCATACTTACCCTTAGTAAATGAAGGACATGATGCAGGCTCGCAACCAATTATATCAATTTTTTGACCACCTCTTAACTGTTGTCCTAAAAATGGAAACATTAATCCAGAAAGATTACTACCACCACCTGTACAGCCAACAATAATATCAGGATAATCTCCAGCCATCTCCATTTGCATAATAGCTTCATTACCATTTATAGTTTGATGCATTAGAACGTGGCCTAAGACACTTCCAAGTGAGTATTTTGCTTTACCTCCACTTTTAACAGTAGCTTCTATTGCTTCTGATATAGCTATTCCCAAACTACCAGGGTTATCAGGATTTTCTGATAATAACTTGTTACCAAAGTCAGTTAAATTAGATGGACTAGCATGACAGTTAGCGCCGAAAGATTGCATCATTAATTTTCTGTAAGGTTTATGATCAAAACTAACCTTAACCATGAAAACTTCTATATCTATACCAAAGATCTGACCTGCAAAAGCTAATGAACTTCCCCACTGACCTGCGCCCGTTTCAGTAAAAATTTTACTAATTCCTTCTTCTTTATTAAAAAATGCTTGCGGAACTGCAGTATTTGGTTTGTGACTTCCTGTAGGACTAACACCTTCATATTTGTAATAAATTTTAGCTGGTGTATCTAAAAACTTTTCTAACCTTCTTGCTCTAAATAAAGGAGAAGGTCTCCATTGTTTGTATACTTCTCTTACTGGCTCAGGAATTTCTATTTCTCTTTCGGTAGAAACTTCTTGCATAATTAAACTCATTGGAAATAAAGGAGCAAAGTCATCAGGACCAGCTGGTTGTTTAGTTCCAGGGTGTAATGGTGGTGGTGGTGGACTTGGTAAGTCTGCATTAATATTATACCAAAACTTTGGTGCTTTATTTTCTTCAAGTAAGTATTTAATTGAGTCGCTCATAATAAAAGTATATTGGACTATAAAAAATTAAATTTCAACCATAAATGAAATACTTTAACTTCAAAAATGTGTCTATTTTTATTGCTGTTTTATTAGTATTATATGTTTTTTACGGATATTTTACTCATTGATCTTTTTTGCCCAACAAACAGACCAATAAAAACTAGAATAATTCCGACTACAGAACTAAATACTATTTGTTCAGAAAGAAATATGAATCCCCATATTAATGCAAAAACAGGAATTAAATAGGCAACATAAGACAAGAAAACTGGACCAGATTGTTTAACTATATGATAACGCATATGAAATGCAATAGCTGTTGGAAAAACACCTAAATAAATAATAGAAATTAAAGAAATCTTATTAATATTATTCTCATAATTAATAAAATCATAGAATAAAAAAGGTAATGATATTATCGCTCCAAATAATGTAGCAAAAGTAGTAATCGAAATAGGGCTTAATTTCTTTAATTTATTATAAGCAGCAATATTTGAAATCATATAACCAAATGCAGCTATAATCACAAAAATTTTTGCTAAAGTACTAATATAGTTTTCATCTTGAAAATTAAATTTACTTATATCTAAAATAAAAATAATACCTACAAAACCTATAATAATTGATAAAAATTTAACCAAAGTAAACTTATCGTCTGAAGTTAAAACATGAGACATTAGTAATGTTATTAAGGGACCAACCGACATTAATAAACCTGCAGTAGAAGAAGGGATGTATTGTTCAGCCCAACTAATCAGATAGAATGGTAAAAAATTTCCAGTAATGCCAATAAAAGAAAGAATTAAAACTAAATTGAGATTTAATTTAGGATGATTGTTATATGAATAATATAAAATAATTAAGAAAATTGATGCTATAATTAATCTTAAGGAAGCAATACTTGTAGGTGTAAAACTAGACAGACAAATTTTAATAACAAAAAAAGAAGATCCCCAAATTGCAGCTAAAATTATAAGAAGTATTAAATTATTTGATAATAATTTATTTAACAAAAATTAGATTTTATTTTTTGGTTGTGGAATTTCAATATTTTCAGAAGGTTTCATAAATTCATCTCTTCTTCCATCCCAGAGATAATCTGCGTAATCAAATTCTGTAATCATTCTATCAGATCGTTCAAATGTTAAACCGTATTTCCTACAATAACTGGCAAATTCTTCTGCATTATCTATTGGTAAATTTTCTACAGTCCATTTTCTAGAACTTCTATCGAATTTGAAACCATTTTTTTTGAACCAATCTCTGTGATAATATGAATCTCTACCAAAAGCTGAAAAAGTTATTTTCTTAGTCATAATGATATGCGCTCTTACATGAAAAACTTAGAAATAACAAATTTAATTTTTAAAATTAAATTTATTTAAAATAGTAGAAATCTAGTAGCATTTATAATAAGATAATCAAATGGATCTTTACAGTAGCAGTGAAATTACAGTTCATCAATTAAATGAGCTCAAGCAAGATGACAAAAAAATTCAAATTATAGATGTAAGAGAAGATACTGAGAGAGATCATGCCCATATTAAAGGCACAATACACATGAAACTTTCAGAGATTGCTAAAAGATACACCGAATTAGATAAGAAAAAAAATATTTTTGTAATGTGTCATACCGGTACAAGAAGCCAAGCTGTATGTAAATGGCTTAAAGCACAAGGTTATAATCATTGTGTTAATGTACTTGGCGGAATAGACGCATGGGCTGCTTTAATTGACAGAAATATAAGAAGATATTAAGAAATACTCTCTAAGTACAAACCTAGAAAAATAATAATTACACTAACTAAAAACATTATTATCCTGAACAGGATTTCAACAAAAAGATTAAATCTTATTCGTTTTTTTATAATTAGTTTGTATAGAGGATTACTAATTGATAGAGAAATTAATAGTATCCCAATAATAATAACTAACCAATGCATAAAGTTAAAAAATACATAGCTGAAGATTTAAAATTTTCAAATCAAACTATCAAAGAAATGAAGATTAATTCAAAAAAATTTTATAATAAAATTAAAGAAAGAAGAAGCATACGTGAATTTTCAAAAGATAAAATCGATATAAATATTATAAAAAATGCGATCTTATCTGCAGGATCAGCTCCAAGTGGAGCAAATCTTCAACCTTGGCATTTTGTAGTAATAAAAAATAAAAACGTAAAAAAGAAGATTAGATTAGAAGCAGAAAAAGAAGAAGAAAATTTTTATAAGTACAAAGCTCCTAAAGAATGGTTAGATGCATTAACTCCTTTAGGAACTGATGAAAATAAAAAATTTATTGAAAATGCACCTTATTTAATAGCTATATTTGAGAAAAAATTTTCAGTTTCAAAAAATAAGAAAATAAAAAATTATTATGTAAAAGAGTCTGTTGGTATAGCTACTGGTATATTAATTACTTGTTTACATTTTTCTGGCTTAGCAATGTTAACACACACGCCAAGCCCAATGACATTTCTTAATAAAATTTTGAAAAGACCTAGTAATGAAAAACCATTTGTTTTACTTATTGTTGGACGACCCGATAAAGATGTAAAAGTTCCAAAGTTTGCAAAACAAAAGAAAAAGTTTGAGCAAATTACTTCAATTTTTTAACCAAGTTCTTCTGGTTTCATAGTTTCATAAACCTCATAAGGCATATGTATCCAAGGAGAATCTTCTAAATAATCAACATAATAATTTGGTTTAAACGAAGATACTGACTTATAAAACAAAACTCCAGTTCTTATTGGTTCATCTATATAAAAACCATATGTATGATTTAACCAATCAATACTTTTTTTAAGAGTAATTCCTGAGTCTGCCAAATCATCTACTATTAAAACTTTTGATCCAATGTTAGGGCTTGTTTTTGCTAAATCTCTTGAAAATGTGATTGCACCTCTTTTATTTTTTACTCCCTCACCTTTATATGATTCAACAGAAAGAATTGCTAAAGGAACATCAAATATTCTTGCCATTACATCCCCTACTCTCATACCTCCTTTTGCGATGCATACAACCTGATTAAATTGCCATCCATCCTTATGAATTTGTTTTGCTAAATCTTCTGTTTTACTTCTATATTCGTCCCAACTAATGTGTAAATCAGACATAAATCTTCCTTTGAAATTAAGAATTAAACCTCTCCCTTGAAAAGAGAGAGGGTTATAAGAATTTTAATTATTGTGGTACTTCGCCGTCAATACCTTGAACATAAAAGTTCATTCCAAGTAACATTCCATCAGGCGCTACTTCACCTTCAGGAACCACAAGCTCACCAGCTTGATTGTAAATTGGACCCGTGAAAGGATGAATAGTTCCATCTTTAATTCCAACTTCCATATTTACTGCTTCTTGAATTAAACTTGCTGGCATAAGTTTAGTATTATATGGTGACATTACAACCATACCTTTATCCATACCATCCCAAGTATCACCAGAAGACCAAGTGCCGTCCACAACAGCTTTTGCTCTTTCAGCATAGTAAGGGCCCCAAATATCTTCAATTGAAGTTAAATGTGCATCAGGACAAAATTCTTCTTGGTTTGAAGCTTGACCAAATGCATAAACACCCGCTTTTTGAGCAGCTTGGCAAGGAGCATATGTATCAGTATGCTGAACAATTATATCAGCTCCTTGATTAATTAATGTATTAGCTGCATCAGCTTCTTTACCTGGGTCGTACCAAGTAAATACCCAAATAATTTTCATTTTGATATCTGGATTTACTTTTGAAGCCGCTAAATAAAATGCATTAATTCCTCTTACAACTTCAGGAATAGGGAATGAAGCTATATAACCAATAGTATTAGTTTCAGTCATATGACCAGCAATATGCCCTTCAATCATTCTACCTTCGTAAAATCTAGCTGAATACGTTGCAACGTTATCTGCTTGGATATACCCAGTAGCGTGTTCAAATTTTATATCAGGAAAATCCTTAGCTACTTCATGTGTCTGATCCATATAGTTGAAAGACGTTGTAAATATTAAATCATGTCCTGAGTCTGCTAGTTTTCGGATTGCTCTCACTGCATCTGCGTTTTCAGGAATATTTTCAAGATAAGTAGTAGTAATAGAGTCACCAAGTTGGCTCTCCATATATTTTCTACCTACATCATGCATATATGTCCAACCATGATCACCTGGAGGACCTATGTATATAAATCCAACTTTTTTAGGGTCTGCATATGCTGAACCAAATGCAAATACCAAAAAAGTAGATAAAAAAGTTATTATTCTAATCATTTTAACCTCACCTGCTAATATAACGATTACTCAGCTATATACTTAATATATACAAAAGGGTTTGATCAATAATTCTATATGTTTATAGAAAAAAAAAAGTGGATATTTATCTGCCTTTATAAAAAGGAATAGTTAATGAAGCTGGTGCGCTAAGTTTTATCCTTAATTTATTACTAGAAATTAACACTAATACTATAATAGTTGCAACATATGGCGCCATGCTAAAAAATTGACCAGGGAATCTTAAACCTAAAGCCTGAAGATTCATTTGAAGAATAGTTACACCTCCAAATATATAAGCTCCAATAAGTACTCTTTCTGGTTTCCAGGTTGCAAATACAACTAAGGCTAATGCTATCCATCCTCGTCCAGCTGTCATACCCTCTTGCCACATTGGAGCATAACAAATTGAAATATATGATCCTGCAAGAGCACACATAGAACCTCCAAATATAATTGATAAAAATCTAATTTTAATAACGCTATATCCTAATGCATGTGCAGAGTTATGAGATTCCCCTACTGCTCTTAAAATCAAACCAGCTTTAGTTTTGTAAAAAAAATAACTAACCAAAAAAACAATTAAGAAAGAAAATATAACAAAAAACCATGGTGACAGACCATCAATTGGTGTTCCAATATATTGTTTGCCAAGCATCGAACTCAGCCCTATTCCAAAAATAGTTAATGCTAATCCTGTAGCAATTTGATTTGACATTAAAAATAGAACTAGAAAAGCAAATAAACCAGACATGATAATTCCAGATAATATAGATACAAAAAAAGCTAAAAAATAACTTCCGGTAATTACTAAGATAATAAAAGCTGACACTGCTCCTACCAACATCATTCCTTCTACACCTAAATTTAATACTCCAGATTTTTCTGTAACTAACTCACCTATACCAGCAAAAACTAGAGGTGTTGTTGCAATTAAAACAATTTGTAATATTCCAAGTATTAAATCTAAATTCATAATAATTTTTTGTAAGTTAATTTATAGTTAATTAGTAATTCCGCACCTAATAAATAAAATAAAACCAAACCCTGAAATATAAAACCTACCGCTGAAGGTATTTGTAAAAACAATTGTGCATCTTCAGCGCCAAGATAAGTAAGAGCGATAACTAAAGAAGCAAAAATAATACCAATTGGGTGAAGTCTACCTAAAAAAGCAACAATAATTGCAGTAAATCCATAATTTGGAGAAATATCTCTATATAATAATCCAATTGGGCCAGATACTTCAGCTAAACCTGCAATACCTGCAAAAGCGCCACAAATTGCAAAAGCAAAAAAAACTAAAGTTGTTTGATTAAAGCCAGCATATCTAGCAGCTTTGGGGCTGTAACCGGATACTTTTAATTGAAAACCAAAAATAGTTTTTGAAAATATAAACCAAGATATAAAAATTAAAAATAGCGTTATAATTAGTCCAAAGTGCACCCTCAAACCATCAAATAATAGAGGCATTCTTCCAGATTCACTAAATGGTCTTGATTTAGGAAAACTATAACCAAATGGATCTTTCCAAGGTCCCACTACTAAATAATCTAAAACAAATAAAGCAACATAAACTAACATTAAACTTGTTAAAATTTCATTTGTATTAAATTTTGTTTTTAAAATAGCAGGTATTAAACCCCACAATGCTCCTCCGATTGCTCCTGCAAAAATCATTAATGGCAACAACCAGAAAGCATTTGTATCATGAAATAATATTCCAATACCTCCACCAAAAATTGCACCCATGGTAAGTTGTCCTTCAGCTCCAATATTATAAATATTATTCTTAAAACAATATGAGAGACCAATTGCAATTAAGGCTAAAGGAGTTGCTTTTACAAACAATTCAGAAATACCGTAGGTTGAAGAAATAGGTGAAATAAAAAATGTATACAATGCATAAACTGGATCAAAACCAAGAAGAACAAAAATAATTGAACCTGTAATTAAAGTTAAAACTATTGATATTATAGGAACAAAAAAATTCATTAAACTCGAACTCTGTGAGCGAGAAACTATAGATGGAAATAAACTATTCATTTTTTCCACCCATCAATAATCCTAATTTTTCTATTTCTATTTCACTAGTTTTAAAAGGTTTGGATAAATTACCATCATAAATAACAGATATTTTATGAGTAATTTCAATCAATTCATCTAAATCTTGAGAAATAACAATTATAGACGTTCCATTTTGAGATAATTCTATCAAAGACTCTCTTATAGAATGCTCAGCACCAGCATCTATCCCCCAAGTTGGATGTGAAATAATTAATATTTTTGGCTTAGATGATATTTCTCTACCAATGACATATTTTTGTAAATTTCCTCCAGACAAGCTTGATGCTTTAGCATCATTACCAGGAGTAATAACTTTAAATTCATTAATTACATTATTCGCAAAATCATCAACGTTATTTTTCAATATTATGCCATTTCTAATAAAATTATTTTTTGGAAATTGACTCAAAAGAATATTTTCAGACAAACTTAACTCAGGAACCGCACTATGACCCAATCTATTCTCCGGAACAAAAGAAATTGATAAATCTCTTCTTTTTTGTGGCCCATACTTTTCAATTTTTTTATTATCAAAAGTAATTGATCCAGATTTAATATTTATATTTTCTCCTGTTAAAATATCCATTAATTCTGATTGTCCATTACCAGCAACTCCAGCAATGCCATAAATTTCACCCACTCTAACTTGAAAAGAAATATTTTTAAGATCTGTTAAAAATGGATCATTAAAGTCACATGAAATATTTTTTACTTCAAAGTTAACTTCGTCTTTTATATGTCCATAATTAGTTTTTAAGTCATCTAATTTTTGTCCTAGCATTTTTGTTGCAAGTGTTTTTGCAGTTTGATTTGCAGTACTTGAAGTATCTATAATTTCACCACTTCTCATTATAGTAACTGTATCACATATTGATATTACTTCTTCGAGTTTATGAGTGATATATAATATTGTACGACCTTCTTTGACGAGTGCATTTAATGTTACAAATAAACTTTCAACTTCTTGTGGTGTTAAGACTGAAGTTGGCTCATCCATAATAAGTATCTGAGGGTCTTGTAATAAAATTCTTACAATTTCTACACGCTGCTTTTCTCCAGCTGATAAAGCAGTAATTGGAGCATCTAAATCTAAGGGAAGATTATATCTTGAGCTTATGTTTTCTAACTTATTTTCTAAATCTGAATAAGACATCTTTTCATCAATTCCTAAAATTAAATTTTCTTTTACTGATAAAGAATCAAATAAAGAAAAATGCTGAAATACCATTCCTATTCCTTGTTTCCTTGCTTCTGCTGGGGAATTAACTTTAAAATCCTTATTATTTAATTTAATATTTCCTTCATCTGGTTCTAAGAGACCATATAGAATTTTTACCAACGTAGATTTCCCTGCTCCATTTTCTCCTAAAATTGCATGAACTGCATTTTTTTTAATATCAAAAGTAACCTTTTTATTTGCAATTACTCTTGGAAAAGATTTTGTAATATTTTCTATATTTAATATTGTATCACCCATAATTTAATTCAAATATTTCTGATTGTTCAAAATTATAAATCTCAATATTATTATCCGCATCTTTTTTATCAATGGTAATATATTTTTCATTCTCAAGGGATATTAGAGGAAAATGCCATACTTTGGGATTAAAATTTATACCATCACCACCACTTACTTTGAATATTTCAATTAAATCAATTTTAGGTTTGCTACCTATTGGAGCAACTAAAACTAAAAAACCTGTAGCATTAAACGGAAGAAATACTTGAGAACTAAAGGGGTGATTTTCTAACATGTTAATTTTTAATGGAAAGTTTCTTTTCTTTGCCTGAAAAATATTTAATCTAGATCTTTTGTCATCACCAATTATTTGAATATTTGCTAAATCAAAAAAACTATCGGTTGTATCTTTATTAATACTTTCATAATTTTTATTAGATGTTGTAATTAAATCACCGTAATTTTTGAAATTCTCTTTACTAATATTCTTTATTTTATAGTTCACAAAAATTTTCCAATTGCCCTGATCCGTGAAATACCACCGTCAGGATAAATATTTAACTTCAAATAATTTATTTTTTTAATCTGTTTAGTTGAATTAATTTTTAATGATGAATTAGGTTTAAGATTTTTATTTTTTATCAAAAATTTCCAATTTTTGCTTTCATTTATTAATTTGCTTATATTTATATTTTTTATTGAATAAAGACCTTGTACTGAGCAATGAGATGGATAATTACCTTTAAAATAATGAGTTTCAATATTAAACTTTTCAATTAAACCAGGTTTGCCAAGTTTAATTATAACCCAATCGTATCCTGATCCTCTTCTTCTTTTAGTTTCCCAACCATTGCCCATATTTTTAGATTTAAATGGAAGTAGTAAATTTTCTGCCCTTCCAAAATGTTCATCACTACATGCCACAATTTTTGAACCATTAAGGATGCTAAGTAAATCAAATTTTTTATTTGGAAATTTTAATTTTGATACATCTAAATTTCCTAATAATTTTAATCTTGCAACTCCTCCATCTGGATAGATGTTCAATCTTATGAAGTTAAAAACTTTATTACTCTGTTTAGTTTTAAAACCATGAAGATAATTTGGATTAAGTTTCCTTTTTGATAAAATATTTACCCAATTAAATTTATTTTTTTCAAAATAACAAGCATCAATGCTTGCGTATTCAGGTTGATTGCCATTAAAATAGCTTGTGTCTATTTCAGCGAAATTAATTTTACCAGGAAGGCCTAATTTAATAGTAACATAATCATTTCCTTCAATTCTTTTTCTTCTTGTTTCCCATCCATCCATCCATTTCCCATTTTTATCGTATACTCCTTCTTTAAAAATTGGCTTTTCCTCTTTAAGCAATCTGGATGCTGATCCAAAAAACTGATCAGAAAATCTATGAATTTTTGTACCTAAAACCTTACTACATAAGTTTATATAATTTTTTTGAATGTATTTCTTATTCATTAATTAATTCTGCTAATCTTAATTTTGCAATTTCTCTTACTTGTGAAATTGAAGTTTTTATTTCTAAGTTTAAATCATTATTCTCTAATCTACTTTTAAACTCTGTTATAATTTCATTTTTATTTTTATTTCTAACTGCAAAAATAAATGGAATATTAAATTTATTTTTAAATCTTGAATTTAAATCTTTAAATAAGTTAAATTCTTGTTCTGAACAATCTTTTAAACCAGATCTACTTTGTTCTTCATCAGATAATTCAGACAAACCTTTATTTATTTTTATTTTATCGGCTAGATCAGGATGTTTTTTAATTATATTTATTTTAATTTCTTCATCTAAATTATCAAACAACTCTAAAAATATTAATATCATTTCTTTTTTATTTTTAAATGGTCTCTTTTTATCAGCATATTCTGTTATAAATTTAGATTCTTCATAAATATTTTTAAAAGAATCAATAAATTTTTCAGAGTTATAATTATTAATATCTTCAATTTTCATCACTAAAATTTTCATACCAATAATTGGCAATTTCCTCTCTTTTGCATATCCAAATATCATTATAACCAGAAACATAATTCAAAAATTTTACCAAAGACATAAATCTTCCAGGCCTGGCTATTAATCGACAATGTAAACCCACACTCATCATTTTTGCTTTATTGAACTCGTTTGCTTCTCTGTATAATGTATCAAATGAGTTTTTTAAGTAATTATAAAAATCCTCACCTGTGTTAAAACCTTGTAAGGTAGAGAATCTCATATCATTATTATCTAGAGTGTATGGAATAATTAGATGTTTTTTATTTTTTACCTTTATCCAGTAGGGTAAATCATCAGCATAGGAGTCACTATCGTAAATAATATTTGTATTTTCTAAAATTATATTTCTTGTATTTGGGCTTGTTCTACCAGTATACCAACCAGACGGAAAATAACCAAAAATATCTTTAATAATGTTGTTACATTTTATAGTATGTTCTTTTTCAACTTCCTCAGTTATATTTTGATAGTCTATCCATCGATAACCATGGCTAGCTACTTCATACTTTGATTTAATTATTTGTTCACAAACATCAGGATTTTTTTCTAAAGCCATACCAACGCCAAATATTGTTAAAGGTAATTTTCTTTTTTCAAACTCATTATGTATTCTCCAAAAACCCCTTCTTGAGCCATACTCATATATTGATTCCATATTCATATTTCTGGCACCTATTATTTGCTTTGCATTAATTATTTCCGATAAAAAAGTTTCTGATCCTTCGTCACCATTTATTATTGAATTTTCAGCACCTTCCTCATAATTTAGAACAAATTGAAGAGCGAGTTTTGATTTATTAGGCCAATAAAAGTTAGAGTCATTATTTCCGTAGCCTTTATAATTTCTGTCGTCTTTCATAAAAATGCTTGATTTAATATTTAGCTAAATACTGTATAAACGAATAAGTATTATGTCTAAAGGATATTTAACTACTCATGTTTTGGATACCTATAATGGTAAGCCTGGTTCTGGTATAAAAGGGTCACTTTTCAAAATTGATGGTGAAAATAAAGTTAAAATTTCAAATTTTATTCTCAATGAAGATGGCAGATGTGATGAGCCTATATTAAGTAAAGAGAATTTTATACTTGGAAAATATGAGTTATTATTTCTTTGCGGGAGTTATTTTAAGGAATTTACAAATCTTGATGAGCCATTTTTTCTTGATGACGTAATAATTAGATTTGGAATTAACAAAGAAGAGCACTACCATGTACCTCTTCTTATTACCCCGTGGAGTTATTCAACATATAGAGGAAGCTAGTGTCTAGAGCGCATGTCGATTTTCTTCTTAATGAAGAAAAAATCTCTATCAAAGATTTAGACACCAATACAACGGTCTTAAATTATCTTCGAAACAATCATGAGTTAACTGGAACAAAAGAAGGTTGCGCATCTGGTGATTGCGGAGCATGTACTGCAGTTGTAGGAGAATTAAAAGAGAATAAAATTTCTTATAAAAGTATAAATACTTGTATTACTTTTTTGTACTCTCTACATGGCAAGCAATTAATAACGGTTGAACATATAAAAAAAAATAAACTTCATCCTGTTCAACAATCAATGATTGATAGTGATGGATCTCAATGTGGTTTTTGTACACCTGGTATTATTATGTCAATGTATAATATGTACGAAAACAAAATAAAACCAACAGAAGAAAATATAGATAAATTTCTTTCTGGAAATTTATGTAGATGTACAGGTTATCTTCCAATTAAAAATGCAATTAAAAATATGTATAGCTATAAAAGTAATAAATTTTCAAAAAGTAAAGTTATTAGATTATTAAAATCAATTAAGAAAACTGATATTGTTATTAAAAAAAATGGTTCTAAGTTTTTCATCCATTATAATTTAAATTCTCTAATAAAAGACTATCAAAAGATTAGTAATGGACATTTACTAGTTGGGGGTACAGATCTCGCTCTTGAAGTAACAAAAAAAAGAAAAGATTTAAAAAATATTTTTTATTTAGGATCAAATAAAGATTTAAATTATGTTAAAAATAAAAACAATAATTTACACATTGGATCTGCTACCCCAATAAATGATATTTTACCAATTTTAGAAAATATTTATCCAACATTTGCTAAAATGTTTGAAAGATACGGATCTGAGCAAATAAGAAATACTGCATCTCTTGGAGGTAACATTGGAAGCGCATCTCCAATAGGTGATAGTTTGCCTGTGTTAATTGCACTCAATAGTAAAATTGTAATTCAAGGAAAAGTTAAAAAAACTTTACTATTAAATAATTATTTTCTCAGCTATCGAAAAACTAAATTAAAACCTAATGAAATAATTAAAGAAATTATAATACCCATTCATAAAAAAAATATTCTTAAATGTTATAAAATTTCAAAAAGAATAGATGATGACATAAGTTCTGTTTTCATGGCTATAAATGCTAGGATTGAAAAAAATATTATTAAAGAAATAAAAATTGTTTGTGGAGGTTTGGCAGAAACTCCTAAAATAGCTGAAAAAGCACAAAAATTTTTATTGAATAAAATATTTAATGAAGAAAATATTAATGAAGCAAAGAAAATTATTAAAAAAGAATTTAATCCAATAGATGATATGAGAGCGTCAAAAAATTATAGAACTAAAATTAGTCAAAACCTTTTAGAGAGGTTTTTAAATGAAAATAATAAAATTAAATCAACGTTATATTAATGGATAAAATATTTACAAAAAATATTGAGCATGAAAGTGCAGTAAAACATGTTACTGGAAAAGCAATTTATACTGATGATATATCAGAGCCTAAAAATTTACTTCACGCAGTAATTGGATACAGTAATTGCAGTAAAGGAGTAATAAAAAAAATTGATTATAAAGATGTTTTATCTTCAGAAGGTGTAGTAGACATTATTACCGAAAAAGATATTGAAGGTATAAATGATGTTGGGCCAATATTTAAAGGAGATAAAATATTTACTTCAAAAAATATTGAATATTATGGACAACCAATTTTTGCAGTTATAGCAAAGACCAATAATTTAGCAAAAAAAGCTGCATTAAAAGTAAAAATAGACTTAAAAATATCTAAACCGATCGTTTCAATTGAAGAAGCATTAAAGAAAAAATCATTTGTTTTAAAATCAAAGAATCTAACTAGAGGAAATATAAAAGATGGGTTTAAAAAATCTGACAACATTCTAAAAGGTAAATTGTATTCAGGGGGTCAAGATCATTTTTATTTAGAAGGTCAAATTGCAATGACTATTCCACAAGAAGATAATAATTTTTTAGTTTATTCTTCAACACAACATCCATCAGAAACACAGCAAATTATCGGTAAAGTTCTTAAACAAAATTACAATAGTATCCATGTGATAGTAAGAAGAATTGGTGGTGGTTTTGGAGGAAAAGAAACACAATCTTTTTTGTTTGCAGCCATTACAAGCATTGCAGCAAAAAAGTTATCTAAACCAGTAAAGTTAAGAGTCGATAGAGATGATGATATGATCATGACTGGAAAAAGGCATGATTTTTTATTTGATTATGAGGTAGGTTTTAATAATAGTGGTGAAATACTTGCTCTAAAAATAATGATGGCATCGAGATGCGGGATCTCTCCAGATTTATCAGGAGCTATAAATGATAGAGCCATCTATCATATAGATAATGCCTACTTCTTACCAAATATAGAAATTAATTCGTATAGATGTAAAACAAATACAGTTTCTAATACAGCTTTTCGTGGATTTGGTGGGCCTCAAGGAATGTTTTGTATTGAAAATATAATTGAAAACATTGCTCAAAAATTAAATCGAGAAGCAAGTGAAATAAGAAAAATTAATTTTTATAAAGATAAAATTAAAAATACTACTCATTATGGGATGAGAATTACTGATAATGTGATTGAAGATATTTTTAATAAACTAATTAAAAAATCTAATTACAAAAAAAGAAAGGTAGAAATTGATAATTTTAATAAAAAAAATAAAGTTCTAAAAAAAGGAATAGCAATAACACCTGTAAAGTTTGGAATATCATTTACAACTACTCATTTAAACCAAGGTGGTGCCTTGGTTCATATCTATACTGATGGATCCATTCATTTAAATCATGGAGGAATTGAAATGGGTCAAGGATTAATGACAAAACTTGCTTTAGTGGCTTCAAATGAATTTGGCCTTAATTACGAACATATAAAAATCTCTTCAACGGATACTGAAAAAGTACCTAACACATCAGCAAGTGCAGCATCAGCTACAACTGATATAAATGGAGCAGCAATTGTTAATGCTATAAATAATATTAAATCAGGTCTAAATGAATTTATCTATGATTATTTTAAAACAAATAGCAAAATAAAATATGAAAATAATTTTGTTTATTTTGATAAAAGAAAAATATCTTTTAAAGAATTGATAAATACTGCTTACTTAAATAGAATTCCATTGTCATCTTCAGGTTTCTATAAAACTGACAAAATTAATGTTAATACAAAAACACTTCAAGGAAGACCATTCTTATATTTTACTTATGGAGCAGCGGTAACAGAAGTAATCATTGATAAATTAACGGGCGAAAATAAAATTCTTCAAGTAGATATAATTCATGATGTTGGCAATTCTATTAATAAGAGAATTGATAAGGGGCAAATTGAGGGTGGTTATATTCAAGGATTAGGTTGGCTTACAACTGAAGAGGTATCTTGGAAATCAAATGGAGTTCTAGCAACTCATAGTCCTTCTACTTACAAAATACCAACTGCAGGTGAGACACCATTTAAATTTAATGTCGAAATTTATGATCGTGGTTTTAATAAAGAAAATGTTATTAATCGCTCTAAAGCTGTTGGAGAGCCACCATTTATGTTAGCAATTTCAAGTTTTATTGCATTAAAGGACGCAGTATATAATGCCAATAAAGGAAAAAATTCTGAAAATTTAATTGCACCTGCTACTGCTGAAAATATATTAAAAAGTTTGCATTAAAATGTATCTTAAAAAATTAAGTAAAAATATAAATTTTAATAGTAAAATAGTTAAGGCTAAAATTATTGAAGTTAAAGGATCATCGCCCAATAGTTTAGATGATATTATATTAATCTCAACTGATACTATCTTTGGAACTATCGGTGGCGGAAACTTAGAATATTTAGTTATCGATGAAGCGAGAAGATTAATTGATAATAATATAGCAAATAAAGTAATGAATATTCCACTTGGGCCAGGAATTGGACAATGTTGTGGTGGATACGTACAAGTTAAATTAAGCTTACATAATAATTCCAAAGATGCACTAAAAAATGAATATGTTGTTAATAATATTAAACCTAACTTATATATCTTTGGATCAGGACATATTGGTCAAGCGTTAATTTCTAAATTAGAAAATATTAATTTTAATACTTTTATAATTGATTCAAGAGAAGATTATTTAAAAATGACAAATATCAAAGATGTAAATTATTTACTTTCGAAAAAACCTTGGGAGATTGTATCAAAACTAGAAGATAATTCTTATTTTATAGTCTTAACTCACAGTCATGATTATGACTTAAAAATATTAAATGAAATTTTGAAAAAAAGTAATACTTTTGTTGGTTTAATTGGATCTCTTACAAAGAAAAAAAGGTTTTATAAAAGATTGATTGATAATGGTCATAATAAATCAATAGTTGAGAAAATTGAGTGTCCTATCGGAATTGATATTGGTAATTCAAAAGATCCGAATGAAATAGCTTTCTCAATAATTACAAGAATAATATCAATAAAAAATAGCTTAAAACATTTATCAAATAATAAAATTAAAAAAGTTATATGACAAACATAGATTTTATGAAAAGAGCTATTTTACTATCAATTGATAATATCAAAAATAATGGAGGTCCTTTTGGGTGTGTTATTGTAAAAGAAAATGAAATTATTGCAGAAGGAGTAAACAGAGTAACATTTAACAATGATCCTACTGCGCATGCTGAAATTGTTGCTATTAGAAATGCATGTCAAAAATTAAATACCTTTAACTTAAAAGGTTGTGAATTGTATTCCAGTTGTGAACCATGTCCTATGTGCTTGAGTGCGATATATTGGTCACATATAGACAAAGTATTTTATGGTAATTCTAGAGAAGATGCTGCAAAAATTAAATTTGATGACAAATTTATTTATGATGAACTATCACTAGAAATAAAAGAGAGAAAAATCCCTATTAGTCAATTATCACGTGATGAAGCAATAAAAGCATTTAATATTTGGGAAAAAGAAGAAAATAAAATAAGATATTAATATGGAATTGTTTCTTAAAATTGTTGCACCAGTTCAATCTTATGACTTCCAAACCTTTTTTCATAATTTACTTTTGTCACTACCAGCATCAGCATTATTGGGATTATTATTATTTTTTATCCTTGGGGCATTTTCAGGTTTAAAATCTAAAGAACAAAGGCTTTATATTGTAATTGCAACTACAATAGTTATAGCTTTTACTGCAGCTTTTTATAATTTAGGAGTTCCAACAGAAACTTTATTTGCGGTATATTCTGAGTGGTTACATTTAATTATTAGATGGGTTCATATAATTGTTGGTGTAGCATGGATTGGAACATCATTTTATTTTAATTGGCTAGATAGTAGACTGGAAAGAGATGATCCTGATTTTAAACACCTTGATGGTTATTTATGGTCAGTTCATTCAGGTGGTTTTTATAGAATTGAAAAATTAAAAGGACCTCCTAAAAAACTTCCAAAAGTTCTTCATTGGTTTAAATGGGAGGCGTATGCAACTTGGATAAGTGGTTTTGTGCTACTTATTTTAGTTTATTACTTAAATGCAAGCTCTATGATGTTGGGAGCAAGCGGTATTATATTAACTCCCCTTCAAGCAATAATAATATCTATATTCTTACTTATAGGATCTTGGCTTCTATATGATTATCTTTGTAAAAATGTTTTAAAAGATAATGAACAAACCTTGATTGCAACTGGTGTTTTATTATTTGTATTATTAAGTTATTTTTTGACTCAAATTTATGGATCGAGAGCTGCATACATACATGTTGGAGCAATTATTGGCACCATTATGGCGGCTAATGTTTTTAGAGTAATTATTCCTGCACAAAGAAATCTTGTTTCATCAGCTGAAAACAAACAAAAGCCAAATTTAAATCTTTCATTAGAAGCAAAAAACAGATCAATACATAATAATTATTTTACACTACCTGTTTTATTTATCATGATTAGCTCACATTTTTCTTTTACGTATGGGGCAGTAAATAATTGGTTAATTTTAGCTGTTATATCGATAGCTGGCATTTTAACTCGCCATTACTTTAATTTAAGAAATAAAAAACAATATAAATTTTGGATTTTACCATCAGCTGGTTTAATAATGTTTTTTTTAATGACTTTAAGTAGTCTTTCAATATTTGAAAAAAAAGATGCAAATGCATCTCTTTCTTTAGAATTAGTCAGTTTCAATGAAGTACAAAATATAATTAAATACAGATGTGGAACATGTCATGCCAAATACCCAACTTTTGAAGGTATTGAAGCCGCGCCAAAAGGAGTTGTATATGACACGGCTCAAGATATTGTAAATAATATAAAATTAATCAAAGCTCAGGCTATTGATGCTGAAATTATGCCTCCGAATAATCTTACTGGTATTACAAAAAATGAAAGAGAGATATTAAAAGTTTGGATTGAGCAAGGAGCAAATATTAATAATTGACTGGAATGGGGTCTAATGATCTCCATAAATACCATGTGGCTTGTGAACTATATGGACTCCATTTTTTATAAAGCAATTTAAGTTTTCTTTCACTTATAGGAAGTTGAACCTTATAAAGTTTTGAAATGGCTTTTAAAAAACCTAAATCACCTGTTGGAAAAATATTTGAACTTCCATAACTAAACATTAAAAACATGTGAATAGTCCAATTACCTACTCCTTTTATTTCAATTAAATTATTATAAATTTCTTCTTCAGAAAATTTATTTATATTTTTTATGAATTTCTTGTTTTGTAAAAAAAATTTAGAAATATTTCTAATATACAAAATTTTTTGTCTTGATAGACCGCATTTTCGTAAATCTGTAGTACGTAATTTTGATACAGTTTGTGGTGTTATATTTCTTTTAAGTTTAAAAAATTTAGTTTTCATCGAATCAGCTGCAGATACTGATATTTGTTGACCAATTATTGAATTAATTAATGAATGAAAATAATTAGAATTTAGATTTAAATATTCATTCCTATAAGTTTGAATTAATTTCTTCAAAACTTTATCTTTATTTGATAGATAAATCTTACCTTTATTCCAATATTTAGGTTTCATATGAATTATTATAACAAATTTAAAAAAATAATATCATACATAAATTTTGTTTTTGGAATTTATTTATGGGCTTTAGTAATATATGCAATATTAAGAGCTACAGGATTAATTAAAAGATTTGCATTACAAGAACATCTCTTAGGTGAGTATTTATCAATACCTATTAAATTTATTTTAAGTTTATTTTAATAAATAATATGATCTATTATTACTTTATTGCGATTGCTGCTGCACTTTGTTGGGCAATAGCATCTTTAGTATCAGCAGATGTTACAAGAACTATTGGAGGTTTAGCCTTTAATCGTCTTAGATTATTTTTTGTATCAATAATGTTAATTACATACACATTTTATATAAATACTTGGAATACAATTAGTATTGATTACTTAACTATTATTATTATTTCAGGAATTGTAGGTATATTTTTAGGTGATACTTTATTGTTTATTGCTTTGCAAAAAATTGGGCCAAGAAGAAATAATATTTTGTTTTCATTAGCTGCTCCTTTTACTGTAGTAATTAATATTTTTTTTCTAAATGAACTTGCTTCAACTATTAGTATTATTGGATGTTTTGTTGTTTTTTTTGGTGTCGTTTTTGCAATTTCCTATGGAGATAAAAAAGGATCTAAGCATAGATGGGAAAAAGTAGAAGGTTCACTTTATATAGGAATTATTTTATCCATTGGTGCCGCTTTATGCCAAGCAATTGGATTGGTTATGATGAAACCTATATTATCAGATGGAGCAGATCCAATAGCTTCAGCAGCAATTAGGACTACTATTTCATGTATTTTTTTATCATTTACATTTTTTTTAAATTATGAGGTTTTTAATACAAAAGTTAATCTTACAGCTAAAATTATTTACCAATCAATTCTTAGTGGCTTTTTAGGAATGGCCTTAGGTATGAGTTTACTTTTAATCGCATTACAAAAAGCTGATGCAGGTATTGTTGCAACTTTATCTTCAACTAGTCCAATAATGATATTATTTCTTTTGTGGATATTAACAAAAAAAATCCCTTCTTTTGGTGCATGGGTGGGAACAATTATTGCGATTTTTGGAACGGGATTAATTTTTATCTATTAATTTAATACCTAATTCTTCTAATCTTTCTTTATCGATACTTGCTGGTGCATCCATCATTAAATCCATAGCTTGTTGATTCATTGGAAATGCTATTACTTCTCTAATGTTTGGCTCGTCAGCAAGTAACATAACAATTCTATCAATACCTGGCGCACTACCTCCGTGAGGAGGTGCCCCAAACTTGAGAGCATTAAGCATTCCTGAAAATTTATCCTCTAAATCTTTTTTCGAATACCCAGCTATATCAAAGGCTTTATACATAATTTCTGGTTTATGATTTCTAATTGCGCCAGAAGATAACTCTACACCATTACATACAATATCATATTGATAGGCTTTTATATCAAGAGGATCTTTTTTTTCTAAAGCTTCCATCTCACCTTGAGGCATTGAAAAAGGATTATGACTAAATTGTATTTTATTTGTTTTTTCATCAATTTCATACATTGGAAAATCAACTATCCAACAAAATTCAAAAGAATTTTCATTAAGTAAATTTAAATCACTACAAATTTTTTCTCTTACTTTACCAGAAAATAATTGGGCCTCTTTTAATTTATCACATATGAAAAATATTGAGTCATTTTCTTCAAGTTTTAATAATAATAATTGATCTTCATTCAAATTCTTTGCAATAGGACCTTTGAAACTATTTTCTGAAAATGAAATATAGCCTAATCCAGCTGCACCCTCTTCTCTTGCCCAATTATTTAATTTATCAAAGAAACTTCTAGGTAAATCGCCAGTATTTTTAACAATTATCCCCTTAACAACTGATCCTTTTTCTATTTGATTACTGAATATTTTAAAATTTGAACCTTTAAACACATTTGTATAATCATCTATGACAAGTGGATTTCGTAAATCAGGCTTATCAGAACCGTAAACTTCCATCGACTCATTATAAGGTATTCTCCTAAATGGAAACGGACTTACCTTAATTTCATTATTTTTCTTATTTTCATCAAATATTTCAAATAAAACCGGTTCTATAGCTTCAAATACATCTTCCTGTGTCACAAAACTCATTTCAAAGTCTAATTGGTAGAATTCACCTGGAGAACGATCTGCTCTACTGTCTTCGTCTCTAAAACATGGCGCAATTTGAAAATATTTATCAAAACCAGCAATCATTAATAATTGTTTAAATTGCTGAGGTGCTTGAGGAAGAGCATAAAATTTACCCTGATGAATTCTAGAAGGGACTAAATAATCTCTTGCACCTTCTGGAGATGATGAAGTAAGGATCGGGGTTTGAAATTCAACAAAATTTCTCTCTATCATTTTCTTTCTAATGTCCGATATTATTTTACTTCTTAATATAATGTTTTTGTGTAGTTTGTTTCTTCTTAAATCTAAAAATCTATATTTTAATCTTATTTCTTCTCCGTATTCGATATCAGAATTAACAGGTAAGGGAAGAATTTCAGATTTAGATAAAATTTCGTAATCTTGAATCTTTATTTCAATTTCACCTGTTTGAAGATTTTTATTAATTGTCTCATCAGATCTTTTAACAACTTCTCCTCTAACTGTTAAAATACTTTCATTACTTAATTTACTTATTTCTTCAAATAAAAAGTGAGTTCCGTCAATAACACACTGTGTAATTCCATAATTATCTCTCAAATCAATAAATAATAAATTACCATGATCTCTAATCGTATCTGCCCATCCTGATAAAGTGACTTTTTCGCCTAAATTATTTATAGATAAGTCTGAACATAAATGTGAGCGATATTTATTCATTCTGATGCCATCTACAGTATTTCTTTTATTAATGGTATTGTTAATTGCCTTTTTTTTTCAAGTGATAGCATATCTAATTTATTTACAATTTCATAAATGCCTTGGTAACTTCTATCTACTCTTCTTAAAATATAATCAAAAATATCATTAGAATGTATAATAAATTGCTTATCTATTAGCAATTTTGTTAAAATAGCTAAAAGCATCTCATCATTTGGTTGATATATTTCTAAATTAGAAAATGTTTTTAAACGAGAAGATAAATCAATAAAATTAAATTGAATTTCATTTAATTTTTTTTGTGAAGTTATCAAAATTTTTATTTTATTTAAAAGACAATTATTTACAATATGAAATATTTTCTCTTCATCGAAAGTTAAAAAATCATCAATTAGAATATTATTTTTTCCATAAATAGGAAATTGATAATTATTGCTACTATATTTAATTGCATGATTTTTTTTTAACCATATTTGAGATAAATATGATTTTCCCGATTTTTTTGGTCCATACAAAAATGAAAATCTTGAATTATTATTAATTAAAGAATCAAAAGCATAGAAATTAGTTTTATTTACAAAAAAATTATCTTCATTGTGCTCATTTTTAAATTTATAATTAAAACTCTTTTGTTTAATCATATTAAGCTAATAATGCACTTTTTATTATTATAATGAATATTTAAATTATTTAATTGCATAGTTTTAAATAATATTTGCGAGTCTCCATAAAAGTTTATTTCGTATTCAATATTTTTATGAGATAATGATTTTATACTAAGTTTATCAATAATTGATACTTTGCTTAAATTTTTTCTTATTTCTTTTAACTCTAATAAATTAAAATAATTAACTTTACAATTAAGATAATTTAGATTTTGATTTTGTATTTGATTTAGCTGCTTCCATATATTTAAAATCTCATTTTCTAAAATATCAAAAAAAGTTTTGATATTATTGTTATTATAATTTAATTTTTTTTCAAATATTTTTTGATTAGAGTTAACAATAATATTAAATTCAATTTTGATATTATTTTTTTTTGCTATAATAATAATATTATCTTGTGAATTATATTTTTGGAAAAAGTTATTTAATTTTTTATAATCTCTATTTATTATATCTTGTGCTGACAATATAAATCGATCATTGATATCTAAATTAGGAATTTTAAATAAATGATGATTTTCATGATTTTTGGTAAGATATTTATAATAAATATTATTCTTATTGAAAAGATTTTTATCAATTTTATTATCTTCAAGTATTACTAATAAAAATTTGTTTGGAAGATAATCTACATAAGAAATATTTTTTGATCTATAATAATCTATTATTTTTTTTTTATTATAATTAATTTTTATTTTTGATTTATATTGATTATTAATAATCTTTTCTTCATTAATAATAATATTTTTTATAAGAGTATTTATAAAATCTTCTGTTAAATCATTATTCAAATTAATATAATCTTGCTCAATTAGTGTTTTTTTTAAAATATTTTGAAGACTTGTGATTTTTATTTGGTTGATAATAGATATTTTTTCATCTTCTATATTTTTAGATATAAATTCAACATCATAAAATGATGTTTCAAATAAATTATATGAATAAGCGTAATTGCTATGAAAGATAGTAATAAAAAAGATTAAAAATACGTTTCTCATAATGTTATTGCAATATTGTCAATATTAATTATTATTAAATTATGGATTATAATAAAGATAATATATCTAAAGATAAGGCGCAAACATGGAAAACTTTTAATAAATTAACTATTTATACAATAATATTTGTGGCAATGATTTTAGTTATTATTTTTTCTTTATTTAGTTATTAATTATTTCATTTTCATCAAAAAAGTAATTTATTTCAATTTTTGAATTTGTATCTGAATCTGATCCATGAACCGAGTTTTCTTGAATGTTTAAAGCAAAAAGTTTTCTAATAGTTCCATCTTCAGCATTTTCAGGATTTGTTGCCCCCATAATCCCTCTATATTTTTCTACAGCATTTTCTCCTTCTAGAACTTGTACAATTACAGGGCCAGAAGTCATATATTCAATTAAATCATTAAAAAAAGATTTATCCTTGTGAATTGCATAAAATCCTTCAGCTATGTCTTTAGATAATTTTATTCTTTTTTGTGCAATTATTACCAGATTATTTTCCTCAATAATTTTATTTATAGCCCCAGTAATATTTCTTTTGGTAGCATCAGGCTTAATAATTGAAAAAGTTCTATTCATATAAACTCCTTTAAATAAATTTATATGAACTTCTAATTTAGTAATTTGATTTTGTCTAGATTTTGATAAAATTGATATAAAATTTAATTAATGAAATGATAAAGTTTAATAAATACTGTCTTACATTTATATCAAGTATTGGATTAATTTAAATGAGAGTTGATAAAATAATCGTATATCTTTTTTTTCAAATATCAAAATATTTTATTTTAATATTATTTATTTTTTTATCAATTGCATGGCTTTTACAAATTTCAAGACTTTTTACAGTAACTAATTTTTTACATATTGAAGTTATTGATATCATTTTATTATCGTTTTATTTAGTTCCAAACATAATAACCATTATAATACCATTTATATTAATTTTTGGTCTTCTTTTATGTTTTATAAAATTAAATAGAGATAATGAATTAATTTCAATATTATCTTTTGGTTTTGGATTAAAACCTTTTAAAGTAACGTTAATTTTTTTTACGTTAATAGTTATTATTTTCTTTTCTATTTTAAATTTTTATTTGGCCCCAAATATTTATGGTCAATATAAAGATAAAGAATATAATTTAAGAAATACATTAAATTTTAATAAAATATCATTTTCTAATTTCATAAATTTAAATCAAACTACAATTTTAGATTTTAACAAAAATAATAATCAATATGAAGATATTTTTATAAGTTTTTTTGATGATAAAGAAAATATTGTATATGCTAAGAAAGGTAATATAATTAATAAAATAAATGGCTATAATTTTCAATTATCTGATGGTTTTAAAATTAGTATAGATAAAAATAAACAAATTGAAAAATTAGAATTCAAAAACTATATTTTAAAAATTGATAGAAA